>NZ_JAKGUG010000002.1:0-315802 GCF_021568855.1 Dethiosulfovibrio russensis
GGCTTCCTCGCAGGGTACCGTCACTTCCTTCTTCCCCTGCAACAGAGGTTTACAATCCGAAGACCGTCTTCCCTCACGCGGCGTCGCTGGGTCAGGCTTGCGCCCATTGCCCAATATTCCCCACTGCTGCCTCCCGTAGGAGTCTGGACCGTATCTCAGTTCCAATGTGGCCGGTCAACCTCTCAGTCCGGCTACCCGTCTTCGGCTTGGTAGGCCCTTACCCCACCAACTACCTGATAGGACGCGAGACCCTCCATCAGCGGATTGCTCCCTTTCACCCTTAGGCTTATGGGGTTTTAATCCCGGTTTCCCGGGGCTATCCCCCTCTGATGGACAGGTCCTCACGCTTTACTCACCCGTCCGCGACTCAGTATATGTACCGTCCAGCCGAAGCCTTCAAGTTCATACCTTCGTCCCACTTGCATGTGTTAAGCACGCCGCCAGCGTTCGTCCTGAGCCAGGATCAAACTCTCCATAAAATTCACTTGGCTTCGCTTTTCTGTTTCCCCATTTTCGGCTGTCAATGTTCGTGCGCCCTCTGTTACAGCTACCTTACGAGGCGGCCGGCTCAGCGGCGCAGAAGGAATAATACACCACAGACACTCCATCCGTCAACCACCAATTTCTTGTTTCATTGTTTCGATTTCTCTTAGCTCTCTCAGCCACATCGGATCACTATAAAACAGCTACAGGGCATCTCTAAAAACGCCGCTCCGCGGAGAGGTCGTTTCGGCGGAGCCCATTCGAGCCCGTATTTCCGAAATTGCCGTCGTGTAGTACGGATGGGGCGACAGGACGTCGCCCCAAGCCGAGGGGGCACAGGACGTGCCCTCCGAGGCGGTCCGTACGAAACAGGCAGGTCGAAAATATGTTTGGGCGAGACAGGGCGGAGCCGAAACGACCTCTCAGCGGAAACTCGGACGTGAGTTTTTAGAGGTACCCTATAAAAAGCACGCTCCTCCGGCTAAAAACGATATGCCTAGAATAGCCCTTAAAAGAAAGGAAAGCACCATCAGAATCAAAACCGCCAACAGAGAGGCCAAGCAACTCTCCCCGAAGGAAAGTCCACGTCCTCCAGGCAGACGGAGAATTCCCTTGAACACCGCTGCCTGTACGAAAAAGGCCACCAGACCGAAACCGAGAAAGCCTCCGAACCACATATGCAACACCGAGCCAAGCATGGGAGTCAGCACCGAGGCGGCCACAGCTCCGGCGAAGGCTGCCAGCCAGGCGTTACCGTAGCTTGGGGCCACCCCGAACATGCCCCTACAGGCCAACTTGAGCCCTATAGCGGTAACCAATGCCGACACGGCGGCGGTCATTATAACCGGACCTAGAAACATCAAAATCAACACGCCCCTTCCAGATAGCGAAAAAATAGAGATCTCGGTGGAAATTCTAGCAAAAAAACGGACAGGAGACTTTTTAAAATCGCACGTCCGAGTTTCCACCGCGAGATCGAGACGACCTCGCAGTGGATTCGCTCTTGCAAAGGGACAGAAACGGACTATAATGTAACTCAAGCGGAACATGGATCCGTCATGCGGAATCAGAATACCAAAAAACAAGGAGATGAGACCATGATCCTGGAAAACTTCTCCCTTTCGGGGAAAACAGCCCTGGTAACCGGAGCAAGAACCGGAATCGGTCAGGGTATAGCGGTAGGTCTGGCCCAGGCGGGGGCGGACATAGTCGGTCTGGGACACAGCGCAATGCCGGAGACCAAGGAAGCGATCGAGGCCCTTGGCAGAAAATTCACCCTCTACGAGATGGACCTGGTCGGATCGGACAGAGCCGGACTCAACGAGATGGTCGACCGCATATGGAACGAGGTCGGAGGAGTGGACGTGCTCGTCAACAACGCCGGGATAATCCGCCGGGCCGATCTGCTCGATTTCGACGAAAAAGACTGGCACGACGTCATAAACATAAACCAGAACGCCCTGTTCTTCCTGTCCCAGGCGGCCGCGGGCCATATGGTAAAAGAGGGCAGAAAGGGCAAGATCATCAACATAGCATCGATGCTCACCTTCCAGGGAGGCATAAGGGTGCCATCCTACACCGCCAGCAAATCGGCGGTCGCCGGGATCACCAGGGCCATGGCCAACGAGCTTTCGCCCCAGGGCATACAGGTCAACGCAATAGCCCCGGGCTACATCAGCACCAACAACACAGCGGCCCTCAGGGCCGACGAGATCAGAAACGCCGAGATACTGGGTCGGATACCGGCTGGACGATGGGGAACGCCGGAGGATCTGGCGGGGATGGCGGTTTTTCTGGCCTCCGCCGCCTCGGACTACGTCACCGGATCGATATTCCCGGTTGACGGAGGCTGGCTATCCCGCTGAGCACATGGACAACTAGGAGGACTTCAAATGGAAAAACAGGGGATCCGGGTGCTGCAAAGGCTTTTCGACATACTCTCCTATTTATCCGAACGGAACGACTACGCCGGAATAAAGGAGATATCCGAGGGAACCGGGCTATCCAGGACCACGGTACACCGCATCCTGGGAACCTGTGAGGATAACTACGTAGTTCTGAAAGACGAAATCGGTCGCTACCGCCTGGGCCCCAGAAGTCTGGAGTGGGCCAACTCCTACCAGCTCCAGACGGGACTGGCCAAGATCGCAAGACCCCATCTAAAGGAGCTCATCCAGGACCTGAAGGAGACGGTTCACCTCTTCATCTACGAAAAGGGAGAGGCATTCTACCTTGAGAAGATGCACAGCTACAGTCCAACCGGGATGGACTCCAGAATAGGATCGAGATTAGAACTCTACAGCACCTCGGCTGGCAAGGCCATATTGGCGGCCCTGCCGGAGGACGAGTTCGAACTCTACATGGAGACCACCGAGTTCCAGCCCAAAACGGAGAAAACCGAGGTGGACAAGGACCGGTTCAGATCGGAGATAGCCCAGGTCAGAACGATAGGCTACGGGATGGACGACCAGGAAAACGATCTGGGAGTTAGATGCATAGGCTCGGCGGTGATGGACAAAGACGGATATCCTGTCGGGGCGGTGAGCCTTACCGGCCCCATATTCAGGATAACCGACGAGAAGATAGAGCCTCTGGGAAAGAGGATCCTGGCCACTGCCAGGCTAATCTCCTACCAACTGGGCTACAGCGCCAGCTGATCTACGGGAAAGAATAAGACGGGAGGAAAAAACATGAAACTGGACGTCAGACACGGGGTGCACCCCCAGGACTTCAAGTGCTACGACACGGACCGACTGAGGAAGGACTTCCTCATAACCGACCTGTTCGTGCTCGGAGAGACCTCCATGGTCTACAGCCACGTGGACAGAATCATCACAGGAGGGGCCTGCCCCAAGGAGCCCCTCAAGCTGGAGTGCGGCAAGGAGTTGGGCGTCGGCTACTTCCTGGAGAGGCGGGAGCTGGGAATCATAAACGTAGGAGGGCCCGGATCGGTGACGGTGGACGGAGAGACCTTCGACCTCAAGCCTCTGGACGGACTCTACCTCGGCATGGGACAGAAGGACGTCACATTTTCCAGCGACGACCCGACCAACCCGGCCCACATGTACTTCAGCAGCGCCCCGGCCCACACCAACCACCCCAACTGCTATATCGACATAGAAAAGGCCAAGAAGGTCAAGATGGGCGAGCCGGAGAAGGCCAACGTCCGCACCATCAACCAGTACATCCATCCCGACGTCTGCACCACCTGCCAGCTCATGATGGGACTCACCCAGCTGGAGAGCGGAAACGTGTGGAACACCATGCCCTGCCACACCCACGACCGGAGGATGGAGGTCTACTTCTACTTCGACCTTCCCGAGGACGGCCTGGCCATGCACCTCTTCGGCGAACCGTCAGAGACGAGACACATCATGGTCCGAAACGAAGAGGCGGTAATCAACCCCAGCTGGTCCATCCACAGCGCCGCCGGGATCTCGAACTATAGCTTCATCTGGAGCATGGTCGGAGAGAATCAGGAATTCACCGACATGGACCATATACCTATGGAAGAGCTGCGTTAATAGAACCGGACGTTTCACCAATACCCATTAAGGAGGATTGTGTGATGAGAAAAGCGATAACGGTGTTGTGCACAGCTGCTTTGACATTGACCATGGCCTGGGGTCTTCCCCAGACCGCCGCATCGGCCAAGACTGTGATGAAGATCGGCCACTCCATGCCGGCCGACACGTTCCGTCAGAAGTCGTTGGTGGTGTTCAAGGAAATCGTGGAAAAGGAGACCGAAGGCCGTGTGGAGGTACAGCTCTATCCCTCCGGCCAGCTGGGAACCGAGATGGAGACCCTCGAGGCGGTAAAACTCGGCTCGGTCGAGGGCTTCCGCAGCGGAGGCTTCGAGGAGGCGGCGCCTCTTCTGGAGATCTACTCCATGCCGTTTTTGTTCTCCGACATGGAGGGTATCCACAAGGTCACCAGGGGCCCCCTCGGCGAGGAAATCGCTAAATCGGTGGAGCCGGCGGGAATGGTCATACTCGCCACCGGCGACTCCGGACTCTTCCGGCAGATAACCAACAACGTCAGACCCATCACACAACCCTCGGACCTCAAGGGCCTCAAGATGAGGACCCCGCCGATGTCCACCATAGTCAAGACCATGGAGGCCCTGGGAGCCAACGTGGTGTCCATTCCCTTCATAGAGACCTACATGGGCCTGAAGACCGGCGTGGCCGACGGCGAGGAAAACCCCCTCACCAACATAGTCTCGATGAAGTTTTACGAGGTCCAGAAATATCTCACGTTGGTGAACTACCAGTATCACGCCGAGATGTTCTACGTCAACAAGACATGGTTCGACGGACTTGACGAGAAGGACCAAAAAATCCTCAAGGACGCGGCTAAAGAGATGATGCTGGTCAGCGACAAGATCGTGGCCGAGGACGACGCCAAGTGCATGACCTTCCTGAAAGACAAGATGGAGGTAAACTCCCTCACATCCGAACAGCACCAGGCCTTCGTCGAGGCGGTACAGCCGGTCTACGAATACTACATAGACAAGGGCATGTTCACCCAGGAGATGATCGACAGAATTCGAGAGGCAGCCGCCAACTAGAGAACCGAAGACGGCATCCGGCAGGAGGCCAACGGTCTCCTGCCTTTTTTATAACCGGAGGGAGATTCTTCATGATGAAGCGTTTCACCGAAAGGCTCGAGCGAATCCTGACGGCGTCGTCCATAGCCGTAACGGCGGCCATGACCCTGGGGGTCATAGCCCTCGTCTTCAGCCGCTACGTATTTGGAATAACCTACATCTGGGCGGAGGAGTCCATATCGGTACTGTTCATGGCCACCACCTATCTAGGGGCCGCCCTCGGGGTAAGGACCGACGAACACATAAGGATAGACGCCATCACGGACAGGCTGTCGCCTTCCGGCAGGAGAGTTCTGTCCGTCGTTCAGATAATAGTCGTCATAGCACTTCAGCTGGTTCTCCTGAAGGTCTGCATCAACTGGATCGACAAGGTCGGAGACACACCGACCCCGGGCCTCAGGATACCCAAGAAATGTATCTACTTCCTATTCCCGATCAATCTGGTACTGGTCACCGTATTCGAGGCGACCAGGCTGGTGGAACTTCTCAGGAGCAAATCATGGGCATAACCATCCTTCTCGGCACATTCCTGGTATTCGTCGTCATAGGTATTCCCCTATGCTACTCTCTGGGGGCCTCGGCCGCGGCCTACTTCATAATCGCAAAACCGGCCTTCATGGGCATCTTCGCCCAGAGAATCTGGTCCGGATCGTGCAGTTACGTCCTCATAGCACTGCCTCTGTTCATACTGGCGGGAGAGCTCATGAACAACGGAGGAATAACCAGACGGATACTGGACTTCAGCCTCTATTTGGTCAGACCCATAAGGGGCGGACTGGGAGAGGTCAACGTAATAGCCAGCATGATCTTCGGAGGGATAACCGGATCCTCCGTGGCGGACACGTCCGCCATAGGATCGGTACTCGTGCCGGAGATGGAGAGGGCGGGATACCACAAGGGCTTCTCCGCCGGGGTCACGGTCGCCTCCTCGACCATGGGAATGATAATTCCTCCCAGCATACCGATGCTCCTCTACGCCATGGTGTCCGGAGCCTCGGTGGGATCGCTGTTCCTGGCGGGGCTGATACCGGGAATACTGATAGGGGTGAGCCAGATGACTCTGGTCTGGATGATATCGAAAAAAAGAGGCTACCACCCGGAACCGACGCCTTTCGATCGATCCGACTTCGTGAAAACCGCCAAGGACGGGGTTCTGGCCCTGCTGATGCCGGTGATAATAGTCCTCTCCGTGTCCTTCGGCATAGCCACCGCCAGCGAATCCGCCGGGGTAGCGGTGCTCTACGCCGCTCTGCTGGGATTTTTCGTCTACAGAGAACTGGACATGGGACAGCTCAGGGAAATCCTCAAAAAAACCGTCCTCAGCTCCAGCGCCGTGATGTTCGTGGTAGGATTCTCCACCATATACGTCTGGATACTGTCGGTGGAACAGGTTCCGGCAACGGTGGGCAACTTTCTCCTGAACCTGGACGTGGACAGAATATGGATCCTCCTGCTGCTGGACCTGATAATACTCCTGGTGGGGACCTTCGTGGACGTGGCTCCGGCCATACTGCTGCTGTGCCCCATCCTCCTGCCCGTGATGAGAGGGATCGGAGTGGGCGAGCTTCAGTTCGGCGCCATCATGATAACCGGCCTGGCGATAGGGCTGGTAACCCCGCCGGTGGGGATGTGCCTGAACGCCTGCAACAAGATCTGTCGAATGTCCATAACAGACATATTCATGCACGCCCTGCCCTTCATTCTGTGCAACCTGCTGGTCCTGTTGCTGGTTACCTTCGTCCCCGCCATCTCGACCTGGCTTCCCGCCCTGGCAAGATAAGCGCCGTCCCGGAAAATCCGGGACGGCGCAGCCGTCGCAAATCGGACTATTTCAACCAGCGGTCGCAAACCGCCTGAAGCTCTCCTGTGAGCTCCGCCGTGTGGAGCCACTGATCCACGTATTCCTTCCATATAATGTCTCTAGGCATCAGATAAGCCTTCTCGAAACGGTCGAAAGGCTCGTAGGGATGGACAGCCTTCAGCTCCGGACGGAGCTTCTGCTGTAGCAAAGTCTCCACCCCGTCGGTCATCATGAGGTCCGCAGTGCCGTCCACTATTTTGTCGAAGATGGTCACGTTGTCGTCGTAGACTATTATCTTAGCCTTCTTCAGGTGGGCCCTGGCGAACCTCTCGTTGGTGCCGCCGGGGTTGACTATCACGGTGACCTCCGGTCGATCGATCTGCTCCAGTGTCTGGAAACGATCCACGTTCTCCGCCCTGGTTATAGGAGTCTTACCGGTTACGAAATAGGGAATGGAGAAGAGCCCTCTTCTCTGACGGTCCATCTTGACCGACACGCCTCCCATGGCGATATCGTACTTTCCCTCCATCAGGTCGTCGGTGATTGCCTTCCATGTGGTGGGAACTATTACGACCTTCACCCCCAGGGTCTTCGCCAGAGATCGGGTCAGATCCACGTCGATACCGGACCAATCGTCTCCGTCCCTGTAGGTAAAGGGCTTGTAATCCCCTGTCATGCCGACCCTAAGCTCACCCCTCTGGACGATCTCGTCCAACAGACTTCCCTGGGCCGCCACCGCCACCGCGGCGAAAACCAGCACCAAAGACAACCCCAACAAACCGCGTCTCAGCCTTGCTCTCATATAGTACCCCTCCTTCGTTTTGTACGGTGCATAAAAAAAAGGGACCCCCTGAACGGGGATCCCCTAGTTTCAGCCAAACGGCAATTAAACGCCGACCGACAGAGGGCCCCCGCTGTTTTGGCTAAAGCTAAAGAAAAGTAGGCTGAAGTTCATAGAAAGGGACCTCCTCCATCGTCGTCGTTGGTAGAGAATGCTACCAGGATAGCCTGCAAAAGTCAATCGCTTTTCGGCAGTGCTATACTGTTACATGGAACTCCGGTTCGTCGCACGGAACCGCATCGCAGAAAAGAGGAGGAATGAACCTATGAAAGATTTCGTCTACGAGAGCCCTACCAAAATAATCTTCGGCAGAGAAACGGAACTACAGGTCGGCCGGGAAGTCGCTGAGAGAGGGGCTAAAAAAGTCCTGCTCCACTACGGCGGAGGAAGCATAAAGAAAACCGGCCTCTACGACAGAGTAGCAAAATCGCTTGAAGAAGCGGGGGTATCTTTCGTTGAGCTCGGAGGGGTCGTGCCCAACCCAAGGCTATCTCTGGTCTATAAGGGAATAGAGCTGTGTCGAAACGAGTCGGTGGACCTTGTCCTGGCCGTCGGGGGCGGCAGCGCCATAGACTCGGCCAAGGCCATAGCCGTCGGGGCTCCATACGAGGGCGACGTCTGGGACTTCTTCGACAAGGGAGTCATGCCGGAGGCGGGCCTTCCTGTAGGATGCATACTGACCATCTCCGCCACAGGCAGCGAGACCAGCACCTCGTCTGTCATAACGAAGGAGGAGGGATGGCTGAAACACGCCCTCCGTTGCGAGCGCAACCGTCCGGCCTTCGCCATACTCAACCCGGAGCTTACCACCACCCTTCCGGCTTACCAGACCGCCGCCGGAGGCACCGACATAATGGCCCATCTGATGGAGAGGTACTTCACCAACGAACCCAACGTGGACCTTACGGACAGACTGATAGAGGGAACCCTTCAGACCGTGATAAAATACCTTCCCATCGCTCTGAAAGACCCGAAGAACTACGACGCCAGGGCCGAGTTGATGTGGGCCTCCACCATAGCCCACAACGGCATACTGGACACGGGACGTATAGGAGACTGGGCATCTCACAGAATAGAGCACGAGATAGGCGCCATCTACGACGTGGCCCACGGGGCCGGTCTGGCGGTGGTTTTTCCCGCCTGGATGAAGGCGGTCTACAGTCACGACGTGGCCCGTTTCGTCCGCTTCTTCCATAGGGTATGGGGTCTGGAACCCGACTTCTGGAACCCGGAGAAGACCGTTCTGGACGGAATCGCCGTCATGGAGAACTATTTCAGTAGCATAGGCATGCCGGTGACCCTGGAGGAACTCGGCGTTCCAGACGACCGGCTGGAGGAGATGGCCGAGAAGAGCAACTGGAACGGCCCGGTAGGCCAGTTCGTACCGATCACCACGGAAAAGGCGCTGGAGATACTGAAACTGTGTAGATAAAGAAAGAGAGCGCCCGGATCATCGATGAGATCCGGGCGCTCTCTTTCTTCTTGTCCGGTCGAGATTAAGGCCGGGGAGGCTTGGAACTGTACATTTTTTTGTCCGCCCTTATCATTAAGTCGGAAAGGCTGGATCCTGAACCGGACTTTCTCCTGTGTATTCCAACGCTCATAAGCATGGGATAAGGACACCGTTCCGGATTGCGGTTCACCGACTCCAGCTTCTCGTCGATCCTCCGCTTTATGCTCTCCTCGCAATCCTGTCCGTCGTCGAGAAGGATAACGGCAAACTCGTCCCCTCCTACCCTGCCGACTATGTCCGATTCCCTGAAGACATCTTCCAGGGCCTCAGCCGCCTCCTTGAGAACCTTATCGCCCTCGTCGTGGCCGAAATCGTCGTTGACCCTCTTGAATCCGTCCAGATCCGCGAAGACGCAAAGGACATCCAGCCCCCTCTCGTCGGCCACCTCTATAATCCTCTGTCCCATGGTCATAAAGCCTCTTCTGTTATAAAGACCGGTGAGGGCATCGGTGGTGGCCTCCTCCTCCAGCCTCTTTCTGAGACAGACCGTCTCGGATATATCCCTCAAGGTCGCCAGCCTCACCAAATCTCCGTCCCAGTTGGATCCGACCACCCTCATGTCCACGTAGATCTCGCCCTTCGAGGTCTTTATGGATATCTCCCAGTCACCGTCTTCGTCCACGTCGTAGGAAAAGGGCTTACCTATCATCTCCGAGCTGGAACTCTCGAAGAGCAGCTCCGCCGCGGGATTGACGTAACGGACCAACCCAGCATCGTCCACCACGACGACCCCGTCTCCGGTGGTCTCCATTATGGTCTGGAAGTTGGCCTGAACCCTCTTGACGTCGTCCAGGGCGTTACGATAATCTCCGGACAACTTTTGAAGCTGACTGTTCTGCATCACAGCTGCCTCGAAGGTCGACAGAAGCAGGTCGACTATCTGTATCCTGTCGGCGGTCAGCTTGTGATACTCCCCTCCGAAAAACACCTCGACGCTCATCTGAGCTTGACCGGACCGTCTAAGGTCCAGGTTGGTCAGTATATGCTGCAGCCTGCGAAGGAGGTGCTCGTCCTGATAGGGTTTGGTAAGAAAGTTATCCGCTCCGCATTGAAGACCCTTTATGACATCCCCCGGATCGGAGAGGGAGGTCAGTATCACCACCGGGGTATCCTTAAGCTCCGGATCGTCCTTTATCTTCCGGCACATCTCGTAGCCGTCCATCTCCGGCATCATCACGTCGGTTATAACCACGGTAGGCTTCACCTTGCCTGCCATCTCCAGCCCCAAAGCTCCGTTACGAGCCACTGTAACCTCGTAACCATGAGATCTGAGCAACCTCTCAAGCCTTTTCGCTTGAGTAAGACTGTCCTCGACGATCTGGACCACGGGAACAGATCCGCTAAAAGTCATGAAAATATTCATCCTTTCCTGGCACAGAGAGATAGGGCCTTCCCGATCTCCTCGGGAGACAGCACATTGTCGGCGGCGGATAGCCTGACCGCCTCTCCGGGCATACCCCATATCACCGAGCTCTCCCTGTCCTGAGCGAAGGTGATGGCTCCGTCGTCCTTAAGATCTCTGAGTTCTCGGGCTCCGTCCATCCCCATTCCGGATAAGATCACACCGGCCGAAACGGACCGCAGAGACGAAGGAATAGATCTAAACAAAACGGAGACCGACGGTCTTACTCCGTGTTCGGAAGGTCCATCGGATAGGCGGATTTCCCTGTCGTAGATCTCCATATGACGCCCTTCCGGAGCCAGATAGACCGTTCCGGGAGACGGCCTCTCCCCGCTATTCGCTACCTTTACCTTCAAGTCGGTACAACTGGATAGCCACTGGGACATCCCCTCCAGGAAACCGGAGGCTATATGCTGCACCACGAAGAGCGGAGCGGGAAAATCCCCGGGAATGACCGACAGCATCCCGGCCAAAGCCTGAGGTCCTCCTGTGGAGGCCCCTACCACCACCGTCTTTATAGATTTACAATCCACTTCGCCGAATCTATCGATACGGCATGAAAGAAGTTTTCCTACGGAGGCAAGAGAGGCGTCCTTTATCGTCCTGCGAAGCTGCTCTCCGTAATCCTCGAAACCTCCGGCCCGATGGGACGGCTTGGGCAGAACCGCCACCGCTCCGGCCTCTATGGCCTTGAAGGTCTTTTCCACATCGTCCGGCTCCAGACAGGAGCTGACCACCACCACCGGCATCGGCTTCTCCTCCATTATCCTCTTGGTAGCCTGAAACCCCTCCATCACCGGCATCTGTATATCCATGGTGACCACGTCCACAGGGTTGGAGAGGACGAAACTCAGTGCCTGCTCACCGTTTTCGCACTGACCAGCCACCTCTATATCGGGGTCCTTGACCAGCAACCGGCAGATCAGTTTTCTGAGGACTATCGAATCGTCCACCACTAAAACCCTTATCATAGGAACATCTCCTTAGAGCAACCGCCTCATGACATCCAACAACTTCGTCTGGTCGAAACTGCTCTTGACTATATAGGCGTCGGCTCCCGCCTCCACCCCTCTCTCTCTGTCACTCCGGCTGTCCAAGGAGGTTACCAGCACCACGGGAACCGCCCCTTTCGACCCATGCGACCGTATAGCCCTGGTCAACTCGAAACCGTTCATTCCGGGCATCTCCACGTCCGAAACCACTATGTCGAAAGACTCCCTGGAGAATAGATCAAAACCCTCTCTGCCGTCCACCGCAGTTTGTACCATATATCCCGAGGCGGTCAATATATTCTTCAGCAAGGTTCTAGAGGTTATGGAATCCTCCACGAGCAACACCGAAGTGGGCTCTTCCTCAGACTCGACGGCAGTCGCTACGGTGGACTTCCTCTCGGAGGCTCTTTGAATAAGGTCCTTGACTCTCAAAACGGGAGCCACCTTTCCAGACCCCATCACGGTGGCACCGGAGACAAAGGGAACCTTTACCATCTGAGGGCCCAGTCCCTTGAGAAGGATCTCCTGCTCCCCCACGACGGCCCCTACGGCGAAGGCAAAGGACACGCCTGTACCGGAGGACACCACCACTACAGGGAAGGCCTGGTTTTTATCGTTATCGTCCCTACCGTTTCCGGAAAGATCCAAAACCGCCCCTAATCTGGCCAGAGGATAGGTCGTCCCGTCAACGTCAACCGCTTCCCTGCCCTCGAGACTCCGAACCAAATCGGATCCGACCCTGGTCACCTTCACCACCTGAGAGGTGGGCAACACGAAGGACCTTCCCCACTCCTCCACCACAACCCCTCTGAAAGTCGCCATGGAAAGAGGAAGCTTGATTCTGAAGGAAGTTCCCTCGCCTGACTGGGACGAAAGGGATATGCTCCCTCCCAGCAGCTCCACGTTCTCCCTGACTATAGACATCCCCAATCCTCGACCGGAGACGTCGGTGATAAGCTTGCTGGTCGAAAAACCGGAACGGAATATCAGATCCAGAACCTCGCCGTCCTCCATGGACAGAACCTGATCCTGGGAAATCAGACCGGAGATCACCGCTTTTTCCGCTATCCTATCCCGGTCCAGACCTCTACCGTCGTCGGACAGCACTATCTCGATCTGACCACCGTAGGTATAGGAGAAGGAAAGGCTCAGAGAGGCCACCGGATTTTTGTTCGAGACTATCCTCTCATCGTGGCTCTCTATGCCGTGATCCAGGGCGTTCCTTATCAGATGGATGAGGGGATCCTTCATGCCCTCGAGAATCCTCTTGTCCACCTCGACATCTCCGCCGGTCATCCGAAAATCGACGTCCTTTCCCATGTTTCTGGACAGATCCCTTACCATCTTGGGGAAAGACTGGAGAAGGGTAGAGGACGGCAGCATCACCACCGCCTTGGCGTCGCTCAGAAGACGATCCAGAAGCACTCTGGCCGATCTTCCGTCCATGGAGAGAGCCTTTATGGTTTTTCTTATCTCGCCCTCCACAGCGTAAAAGGACGACCTCAGGGCCTCCATGTCCTCCTGGTGCAGGGCCTTCTTGCAGTCCTCCACCAGAGACAGCAGCTCCCGCCCCTCCTTTATCCTCTGGTCCATCGCCAGGTTGACCGAGATCATCTCCTCCGCCTGGAGAAGCAACGAGTCCACCTTGGACGACTTAACCCTTACTGTGTCTCCAACCGTTCCCTTCGGCTGCTCCTCCAACGGAGGCGGAGCCTTCTCCTCCATCGGCATAGGAGGATCTATCTCTTTGGGAGAACCGCCCTTCAGATCGTCCATAGACTTGGCAAGAACCCTGGCCTCCCGGTCGTCCCCGTCGGGATCCTCTATCAGGACGGAAAGACAGTCCATGGACCTCTGAAGCAGATCGTAGTCCTTTTTTTCCAGAAAGAGGCTTCCTTCCTTGACCCTGGAGAAAACCCCCTCCATAGACTGACACAGAGACGCCACCTTGGGCATCTCGACCGCGTGGGCCGCCCCCTTAAGGCTATGAGCCGCCCTGTATACCGACTCGACGATCTTTTCCTCGGGGACCTCGGATCGCTCCAGATCCAGAAGCCCCGACGTAATCGTCTGAAGATGCTCCCGAGCCTCCAGGAGAAAATCCTGCCGCAACTCCTGAAGAAACTCCAAATCGGAGGAATTCAACTTCGACTCTCCGTATTCAAGAGACTAGACCTGGTATCGGTCGATCAATTTCGAAAGGGTCTGCCCCATATCTTTAAGCCCCTTAGCCGAACTCTCGACGTCCTTCATACCGGCCAGGTTCTGAATTCCCGCTTCTTTGACGTTCTCCATGGCTATCAGCACCTGATCCACGCCGTCGAGAAGCTCGTTGTTAGATCTAGCTATGACGGTAGCGGCCTGAGACATTTCCCCGAACCCCTTGGTGATCTCCTGGATAGAGGCCCTGGAGGGAACGGCGTCCTTTCCTCCCTCCTCCACCGCCTTGGCCCCCTGTTCCGTCGCCATTACGGCGGCATCGGTAGCCTTCTGGATATCCCTGAGTATCTTCTGGACCTCCTTGGCCGACTGCTTGGACTGCTCGGCCAGGGCCTTTATTTCCTGGGCCACAACAGCAAAACCTCTGCCTTCCTCCCCGGCCTTGGCGGCCTCCACCGCGGCGTTCACCGCCAAGAGGTTGGACTGCTCCGCCAAATCCTCCACCGTGCCGGTGATCTCGCCGATCTCCTGGCTCTGCTCGCTCAGACGCACTATGGTCTTGGCGATGGAGTTCATCTGATCGCCTATTTTCTTCAGACCGCCCAGTAGTTTCTCGGTAGCATCCTTTCCCTTTTTAACCACTTCTATGCCGTTTTTGGCGCTCTCAGCCACGTCGGTACTCTTTTTATCGGTCAGCGCCGCGGTGGACCGCACCTCTTCCATGGTGGCGGTGGTCTCTACCACAGCGGTAGAGGTCTCCTCGGCACTGGCAGTCACCTGAGAGACAGCGGCGGATATCTGATAGGCCGAGGCCGAGAGAGAAGTGGAGACCTCCGCCATGGCCAGTATCTGCCGTCTCATATCCTCCGTGAGAGCCTGTATGGACCGGGCAAGCTCGCCGATCTCGTCTTCCCTTTCGAGAAACTCCTTCGGCACGTCCTCCCGAAGGTCTCCGTCCTTAAGCCTGACTATAAGAGCCACTCCCTCAGCGATGGGATGTGCCACGGACGAAATTATGCCGTATGCCAGCATAAATCCAAAGAGCCCTCCGAAGACAACAGCGACGAGGCTGACGGTAGAGAGATGATGGCCCAAACTCTGCTCCGAGGCCACCTCGATGTCTATTTCCTCGTTTATATCCGAGGCCAGACCATCCAACAGCTCTCCTAGGGAATCGGAGGTGGAGAGAATCGACAGCACCGCCGAGCCATACTTTTCGTAAAGGGTCTTTCTTTGACCGGAGGTATCGTTCAATATGGAGGCGATGATACGGTCAAGCTCATCGTGGGTACCCCGCCATTGTTTATAGACCTCTCCTATTTTTGACTTGTTAGCCTCGTCCACTCCGAGCCCTGCCGAAAGGGACATCAGATCGCTCCAAAGTCGGTCCATCCTGGAGGACAGATCCCTCCTCCTGTTGGCGATGCCGTTCAGCTCCCGGAGGTCCATGCCGTCTCTCACCGAGACGCTCTCCACCCTCAAAACCATCCTGTTGAATTCCAGATCCTTCAAAATCCTTATAGCCGGAATCTTGCTGTCCTTTATCTCCTCCATGGTATCGGATAGGCGGGATATACCGTAAAACCCCAATCCACCTAGGGCAAGAGCTATGGCCACCATCGCTCCGACCCCCCAAAGAACCTTGTCCTTCACTTTAAGTTTTTTCATAACAAAGCCTCCTGCAACTACAATTCTCCGTCTACGGACAATTTTTTATCGAAAAGTATCTTCGCCCCGTTCAACACTATAACGTCTCCGGATATCCCCGATATATAGTCCATAGCACCGGAGGAACTCGGTATGGGAGGAATCATAGAGTCGGAAGGCACGGTCATGACGTCCACAGGAGATCCCACCAGAAGGCCCATCTCCATCGAGTCGAAACTCAGCACAAGAACGAAACGGTCCGATTCGGTCTCGACCGGCACATCCAGAATAAGAGCCAGGTCGTTTACCGATATTATCCTTCCCCTCAAGTTCACCACCCCGACGATAAAACCGGGAACTCCGGGCAGCTCGGCAATCTCCTTGACCGGAAAGACCTCTCCGACCCAATCGGAGGATACGCCGTAGGTCTCCCGTCCCAATCTGAAGGTTATCAGTTCCTCCAATTTCTCCGACGACGCCCCCCTTTTAGAAGCCAGAACCTGAGCCCTACTTTCGAGAACAGCTGACACGTCCCTTCTCATATCACTCACCTCGCATCACAGATCCTTCAAAGCCGACAGCAGATCTCCCGCCGTGGCACCCTCTCCGTAGGGAACGGGCTCGTCCTCCGCCATCTGCAGCAGAAGCTCCTCCACATTTCTGATGTGTCTGGCCCGATCCCTATCGTTCGATTGGGACACCGCTATTCCAAGAAGGGCGAAATGGGCCATCACGAAAGACGGCCGGAGAAAAAGGGCCTTCCTGAGGCAATCCTTGGCGAAATCGAGCTCTCCCCTGTCCTGATATATCACCGACATCAGATAGTGGACGTAGGGATCGGTGGAGTTCTCCGATGAAAGACAGAGTTCCAGTGCCTCATCCGACATTCCCCTATCCGCCAAAGACCGAATCAGATCGCCGTCGCAGGACGGGACAGCCTCGACCTTCGGCTCGAACTCCGGTTCCGTTTCCGACTCGAGATCAAACCACACATCGGAAACAGCCTCGACCTCCGGCTCGATTTCCGATACGGCCGAATCCAGAAGATAACGCTCAGGAGGAGCAGAAGGCCCCTCCTCGACCGTGAAAAAGGTCTGTTCCCCCATTCTGACCGGGTGAAAGGAAGAACCGTCCAATATGGGAATCTCGCAGGCCGCCACGACCAGCCATCCATCCGGTGAAAGGGCCTCTCTGAAGCTACGAAGGACCTTCTTTCTGTTGGCCTCGTCGAAATACATCATCACGTTACGACAGAATATGACATCCATTTTGTCCTCCCGCCGAAGCCGAAGAGGACTCGAGGAAACCAGGTTGGCCGACTCGAAGGACACTCTGGACCTGTAACGATCTTTAACCTTGAAACGGTCGTCTCCGACGACATCGAAATATCGCGATATCTCGATATCGCTCATTCCTCGAAAGGACCAGCGACCATACATACCCTGACGAGCTTTTTTCAAGCTGTTTTCGTTAAGATCCGTTCCGTAAACCCTGAAACCTCCCGCCAGTCCCAAAATGGAATGATCCATTATCATGGCCAGTGTATAAGGCTCCTCTCCGGTGCTGCATCCGGCGGACCAGACGTTAATCGGCCTCTTAGCCCTGGAGGCCAGACGGGGAACGATCTCCCGACCAAAGGCATCGAGAGCCTTTCTATCCCGAAAGAAAAACGTCTCACCAACCGTTATGTGAGGCGAGATCATGTCCATAAAGGCCTTGTCCGACCTCTTCCGAATCAGACGAAAAACCTCCTCCGGTGTCTCCCCCAGCTTGCGAGAGAGCTCCCCGATCAAGGAGGCCGCCTTATCCCTGGCCTTTATTTCGTCCCACCCCATGACCAGTCCGAACCTGCGGGAAAAAAGGGAAACCACCGTATCCAGATCGGAATCGGACAACCGACCGAGAGCTTCGGACATTATCGGGCGACCCTCTCTGCCAGATCCATTATCTCCTCGGAGGACACCACCGACAGGGCAAAAATGTCGTCGTCGAAGACCATGGAGGCCATCCGATCCGACCCCGGCAGCTCGACGGGATCCTCCGAAAGGGAGACCACGTCGTCCACTCCGTCGACCCACAGGGCTACGGATTTGTCCTTCCAGGTAATCAGTATGAAACGATGGTCCAGCCCCATTTCTACCTGGGGCTCTCGATAGACACTGCGAAGATCGTAGAGCGGCACCCCTTCGCCCTCGACGTTGATCATCCCGGCCACCACCGAGTGGGGTTCGTTCAAAGGGGATACGGCCACCGCCGGAACTATTCTATCCACCTCGTGCACGGGGAGTGCAAAACTCCTGGAACCCACGTAAAATCTCAGAAAATACCCCATACGGACAGCCCCCTAAAAAGACATAAAACTAAAACAAGTATAGCACCCAAACAGCCCCGAATCGCCTAGACAGAGCCGGTTTAGCCTTATCTCCCCATGGCCTTGACATTGAAACTATGCTGAAAAAGGCGTAGAATAAACTTTATAAGCTATAAGCGAGGAGGTTCTTATATGTCGATAGGATCTGTAGGAAGCACCGTCGAACAGCAAAATCCATACTCAGAGCAAATAAAAAGGGCTCGAGACGAAGAAGCAGAGGGAAAGATCGACGGCAAGACAAAAGCGGAACCGGATAAAAACATCACATCGGCAGGAACGCAAGATAAATACATCCCAAGCGACGACGAGCAGAAACAGGCTTCCGGCGTTTACAGGATGGAAAAAGACGAAAACGGCAACCCAAAGGTTACCGTAGACACTCCCGCCACGGCTGAAAAGCAAACAGAGAAACAAGAGGAAAGTCAGGAATCTTCGAAAACCGGCGATAGCACACAAAAAAGCGGGAACAAACCGGAAAAAAACGACGACAAGAACTCATCGTCCTCTACAGTGAACACGGACAGCGTCGACGCGGAGATAAAGAAACTAAAGCAACAGAGGGCCCAGCTTCAAAAACAACTTCAAAACGCACAAGGAGACGAGAAACAGCGCAAAAGCATAGAAAAACAGCTCGCCCAAGTCGACGCAGAGTTATCGTTCAAAGACAGCGACGCCTACAGAAAACAACAGTCAACCTATACCGCCTAGCGAAGATCAGAGGCCCCGGCAAAGCCGGGGCCTCTGATCTTCTCTTTCCGTTCTCTACTTACAGGGCGAGTAGCCGCAGCTGAAACAGTACTCGCAGCCACCCACCATCTCCATGGGAGAACCGCACTCGGGACACTTGGGAACATTCTTCAACGTTTCGCCGCCCAGTCCGGAAAGCTTCTCCATGAGGATGGCTATACCGTCCGGGATCGAACGGACGACCCTGTCGTCGTCGCACTCGAAAAGCCAGTACTCCTTGCCGGAAATGCCCCTCAAGGTGGAAATGAAATCCTCCAGCCTGCCGCCGCTACGAAGACCTATGGAGATCACCCGGGACAGGGCCTCGGTCATGCTCTTCATCTCCGAACCGCTCTTGCCCAGAGACGCGAAGACCTCGAAGGGATCGTCGCCGTCGTAGTTTATGGTCACGTACATGCTGCCCCAGGGGGTCACGTCCTTTATCGTCTTGCCGAAAACGATGCTGCCCGGACGCTCCTTCACCTTGGAACTGAGGGGCCGTTTCTCCGGCTCGTCGGACTTCTTGGCCTCTATGGGCTGATCCGACCTGGAACCGTCGCGATATATGGTGATACCCTTGCATCCCATGCGGTAACAGTCCTCGTAGACCTGCCTGACGTCGTCCACCGTCGCCTCCGATGGCAAGTTCACCGTCTTGCTGATGCCGCTGTCCACCACGGCGGCGAAGATCCCGGTAACCTCCACGTGGGAATCGGTGCCTATGTCGTAAGCGGTGACGAAACGGGGGTCGGAGATCCCGCCGGTGCGACGGAACTCGTCTTTATGCTCCGCCGTCATCAGACGGTGGAAATACTCCCTCGTCTCGTAGCCTCCGTCCCCGGTGGCGGACATCACCTTTCTGCTCCAGCTCCAGGCGAAATTGGGCTCTATACCGGGGCTGGCGTCCAGCAACATCGATATGGACCCGGTCGGAGCCACGCTGAGACGACGGCTGGTTCTCATCCTGCCGGAGAAAAGGGCCTCCAGCACCTCTCGGACCAGCCCCATCCCGTCGCCTCTGTGAACCGAGGCGGCGCTCAAGAGGGCCTCCAGGGTGTTAACCAGTGTATAGGGAACCGTGTCGGTCCGCCTCATACGCTCCAGCAGCTCCCTGAAGCCGCCCTCGTCCATCCGCTCCAACCAACGGTCCACAGCATCGGGCAATCCGGCCTCGCAGCGGAAGCTCTCCATGAGGTCCGACACCAACCGATGCTCCGGGAAGGGATCCTTTCCCTCCTCAGACACTATCCTGACCGTGGCGGCCAGGGCCGCCGAGGCCATGGTTCCTCCCAGAGAGCGGCAGAACCGGTTGAAGCTCTCCGAACCGTAGGAGATCCCCAGCATTATGGCGGCGTCGGCAAGCCCCATCAGGCCAAGCCCTACGGGACGTATCATCTTGGTGCGCTCGGCGATCCGCTCCAACGGATAGGACGTGGCATCTATAACCAGATCGAGATAGTAGACCGACCGAAACACCTGATCCACGAAGGAATCCATGTCGAAGACAGCCTCTCCGCTGGACTCGCTTGACACGAAAGCCTCCAGGTTAACCGATCCCAGGTTGCAGCTGGTGTAATTAGGCAACGGCTGCTCGCCACAGTTATGGACGTAAAGCCCGTTGGCGTCGAAGGCGTTTACCCCCGGCACCTGAACGTCGAAAACCTCCTCCTCCCCACAAGGAACCAGGGAATCGAACATCACTTTCGATATCTTTCCTTCGCCGGAATGATCGTGAAGCCTCAAAATATTTCCCTCGGAAAGCTCTCCGGCAGGAATCCAGCTCCATTCTCCGTCTGTATCCACCATAACCTTATGATCGGCGGTTAGTTTTAGGGAATGTCCTTCCTTGGTCTTCAGCTCGAAGACGGGTTTTACGCCTGTGGAGAAAAAACCCTCCGTTTCGTGACCCTTGCCATCCACCAGCAGAGTCGTCGGCCTTCCGACCAGATTCACCGCCTGCTTGGGTCCCTCGTCGGTCATAACCCAGGTATCTCCGGTAACGCACGGATTGGTGGACTCTATGCGCCATTGGGGGTCTTTCTTCAGGATGTTGTCCACGTTGGCCCTGTCGCCGAAGAACACGCCGGGGTCCCCTCTGCGCCAGGCGTTGCGACACAGCTTATCCCACAGATCGGCGGCCTTTACCGTCTTGGCGACGGAACCGTCCGCCCTGGAACGGAGGTGGAAATCCCCTCCCTGGGCTGCCTTGGTCAGAAGCTCGTCCGAGACGGAAACGGAAATGTTGAAATAGGGCAGCTTGCCGTCCTCCACCTTGGCGTCCATGAAACGCTCCACGTCGGGATGATCGTCGTAAAGCATCCCCATCAAAGCGGCCCTGCGACGTCCTCCCTGGACCACCACGGAACCCATGGTGTTCCAGGTCTCCATGAAGGAAACCGGACCGCTGGCCTTGCCGCCGGTGCCTCCCTTTATATCCGAGCCGAACTCCCTCAGATTGCCGAAATTGCCGCCGACCCCTCCGCCGTACTTGCTTATGACGGCGGCGTCCTTTACCGAATCGAAAATCCCCTCGATGCTGTCCTCCACGGAAATGACGAAACAGGCGAAAAGCTGCTGGCTCTCGGTCTTGCCGTCTCTCACCGCCACGTAATCCGAATAGGACATATCGTCGGGCGACCGATAGATCAGCTCCGACATAGCCGGATCGACGGTCATACCGGCGGCGGCACCGAAAAGACAGGGGGAGTTGAACAGAAAACGACGGTTCAATATATCGGAGAAAAGATTCTTCTCGAGAACCCTGATCCAGTTCAGATCGTCCTCGCCCACGTATAAAGTCTCCACCGAGGCTATGACACGAGACACCCTTCGGGCGAACTCCTCGAAGGACGCCTCCTTTCGAACCTTCCCCTCCGCCCGGTCGTAGCGGCTCAGAAGATACCTCTGATCCAGCAGCCAGGCGGCGTTCTCCGACTGCCTCGGAATAAGGGGATTCTCCAACATATTCACGTCGACGGACGGATCGAAACGGTCCCTGTAGCGCCTATCCTCTTTGGTCATGATACATCCTCCATATCCTTAACACATCATAATTAGAGTGTAAAAACGAAAAATACCCCTACATATAGGGGCATAGACGACTTAACATCCTCATTATACTTCAAAAAAGGCGAGAGGCCCGGCATATTGACCGAGCCTCCCGCAAAAGAATCGCAACCACTAAAAACCGACCGCTACGACCAACTACCTCCGAATCAAAGGCAGAGCCCCCAACAACAGCAACAGAGCGCTCACGGGGGTAACGCCGACGGAACATCCGCCACCGCCGCCGGAAGAAGACTGAACATCTCCCTCGGAGGTCGTGCCGCCTACCACGAAGACATTACCCTTTGGAAAGGCGATATCGTTAGACTCGTTGTCGAACGACACCAAAAAATCTCTCCACGCCGACTCCACATCTCCGGAAATCGTAACCTCCACATCGTCTACCTGTATAATCAGTCGAGAGGCTTCTGCCTTATCGGAAACGAAAGAGACGGAAAGAAGAAAAAACGCGCAGAGCAGAAACAGAACTTTAAACATTCGGGAACAATATGATTTTGACACAAAAAAACCTCCTCGACCGCCACAGTGTCGGCAGGTTCATCGCCTGTGGATCAGTATATCACCATCTAAGCCGATCTTCCTTCCTCGCCCTTTACCTATCGGGGCACATATCGTAAAATCCAACTACAAAATTGAAACAATCAGCGACACCCCTGGAGCAGGAAGCCGGTGAAAAACCGGCACAGCCCCGCTACGGTAAGGCCGACGAAGAGGACACTATGCCACTGACCGAAAGGTCGGGAAGGCGTCCTCCGAGGAAGAAGCCGAGTCCGGACACTCTCCAGCCAGGTTCGAACCGTTCGTCTCTTCGAGGGAAGGGACGGCCATTTTTGTTGAGGAGGTAAAAGAATGAAAACCGTCATCCGCTCTGTATCGTCTCTACTGACGGCAATAACCCTGATCTTCCTGTCCCTCTCCCCGGGATGGGCCGATCCCATGCTTCTCTACGTCACCTGCGACAGCGCCTACACCGCCGGAACCTTCGGGTCGGTGGACTCCATCAAGGGAACAGTAACAGCCACGCCAGACCGTATAGTTAACCTGAACGGCGACTCAAAGGTGTTTACCTACAGCCACGACGGCTCCCCCTACGTATGGGTCGCCAACGGAAGCAGCTGGGGAACCGACCAGGACCTGGACCAGGTGTACGTGTACCCCCTGGGATCCTACGACGACGGCAGCCGAATCTTCGCAGGCAACAGAGGCACCAACGTCTACGACCTGGCATCCCACAACGGCAGGGTCTATCTGGCCAACTACGCCAACCTCAGCATGTCTGTCTACCAGGGAGACGACCTCTCCAGATTAGAGTCTCTATGCCTGGACTTCTCAACCATACTTCCCAAATACGTTCCGAACTACGTAACAGGTTACTTCAACGCCATGAAAATCGTCGACGGCTATATCTACGCCCTGTTCATGTGCTCCGACAGTCCCTCGGACTACTACGGCAACGACGGCCCGGGCGTACTCCTCAAAATAGATCCTCAGGACAGCTCGGTACAGGCCTACGCCAAGGTCGGCAAAAACGCCAAACACATCAGCCACTATAACGGAGCCATCTACGTCACCTGCTTCGGCGGCTCCATGGGCTACGGCAACGTCGCCCCCACAAACGAAACCAGAATAGACAAAGTAAACATAACCACCGACTCGGAGGAAATGCCGGTAACCACCTTCCTGGGCAAAGACGACATAACTAAAGGGGTGGGCGAACACTACGCCTTCGAAAACTTCATGGTGGACGACGGAGGCACAGCCTACTTCATAGCCTACCTCAACGACGGAAGCTGGCCCTCGGTCAACAAACTCTGCAAAATCGACATGGCCAAGCCCTCCGAAATGCAGACTGTCTACACCGGCCCCTGGATGAACGCCTCCGCCATGGACAGAGAGAGAGACATCATGTGGATATCCTGCCGGGGAACCGGAGAAGGAGACAGCTACATAAAGGGATTCGACCTCAAAGGCGACCAGATAGCCTCCTTCGACGGATCCGACCTGGGCAACATGCCCTACTCCCTGGCGATCGTTCCCATCTCGGCTGGAGGAACCGCCCCTGCCAAGGCCTCCATACTGTCTCCCGCCGACGGAGCGACCGTCTCGGCCGACGCCGTGACCTTCAAATGGTACTCGCCCGACGGAAGCGACGGCAAGAAATACTCGATCCACCTCGGAACCGCCGCCGACGAGCTCTATCCCGTTCTGGTGAACTCGGCCAAAACCGAGATAGATCCCGGCACGGTAAACCTCCTCTCCGGCAAAACCTACAGCTGGAGGGTTGACGTAACGGCAAACGACAAAACCACCAAGGGCGACCTATTCAGCTTCAAGACCGCTTCCGAAGCCTACGTCGTATCGCCCGACATGGGAGTGGCCTTCCTGGACGACTCCATAAGCACCGACATCGTCAGCTACGACAGGGCCGAACTGGAGCAAAAGGACATCTCGATACAGGTCGCCTCGGCGGACGTTCCTCTGGCCGGATCGAACGAAACCTATTTCAGAGACGAATCTCGCAAAATAGAGATAACCCTCTCCGACGACACGGGCATCTACAGAACCCCCACCATGGAAGTATGCCTGTCGGTGGACCTGAAGACCAAGGCACCGGACACCTACGAAGAGATCAAAGACGAAATCGCAGGAGGATCGGGAACGCTGGTCAAGGCCGTACTGACAAGAATGGCCTTCTACAAGCAAATACAGGGAACCACCTACGACCTGGCAGCCCTGGCTAAGGAGCAGGACTCGGCCGACTACGACAAATACTTCTCCGTGGAGATGAAAGGCGGCATCCTGTCCATCACCACGAGGATAGTGCTCACCAACGCCGACGGAGGATCGAACGTCGTATCGACCAAGGAATCGGGAACCGACCGATTTTTCCTCGTCCACTGCGACAGCAAAACGGAGAGCGGAAAAACCGTCTTGATAGACCCGCTCTGGCTGGGCATAAAGGACACCTCCTCGGACGACCCCGGTAAAACCGGCGTATCCGGAGGAGGCTGCAACGCCGTCGGCTTCTCCGGCGGAACTCTGAGCCTTCTGCTGCCCCTTCTGATACTGCTGAAGAAACGCTAGAAAGGTACCGCTGAAAAAGGGAGGGCGAAGACATCGCCCTCCCTTCACATAGGGAGGACCACATGAAAATCGGAAAGAAAACGAAAAGGGGAACCCTGGCCGCCCTGACCATAGCGACAGCCACAGCCGTGACCGTTTCCTCCTGGGCCACGGAGACAACCGTATCTCCCGTCGTCGTCACAGCCTCCACCCTCATGGAGGACCAGGAAAAATCCGCCGGCTCCGTAACGGTCATAAAACCGGAAAAGACCAAGGGAGAGTTCAAAACCCTGCCGGACCTGCTGGAACAATCGGCGGGGATACACGTCATAGAGGCAAAGGGAAGAGGAGGCTACTCGGTAGCGTCGGTGAGGGGAAGCACCGCTGCCCAGGTAGCGGTCTACGTGGACGACATACTGGTAAACCTGGGAAGTGAATCGGCGGTGGACCTGTCGGCCATACCGGTGGAAAACGTCGAAACAGTGGAGATCTACCGAGGCTACATTCCGCCTAAATTCGGCGTAGCCGGAATGGGTGCGGTCATAAGCATAACCACGAAAAGGCCGGAAAAAGGACAGGGATCGGTAACGGCAGGAGCGGGATCCTTCGGAGAAAGACGACTAAGCGGCAACTACGCCACCCCGGTAGGAGAGGGCAAACTCTCCATGGCCTTCGAGCTGGGAACCGCCGACGGAGACTTTCCCTACACGAACCGCCCCGTTCCGGGCAACCCGTCCTTGAACTACGACACCTACAGGACCAACAACGGATGGGACGACAGAAGCCTTGCCCTCCGCTGGGAAAACTCCGACTGGGACCTGGGCTACTCCTACAAAAACAGAGACAGAGACATACCCATGCCAGCCCCGGGATACGACAGCACATCGACCAAAATAGCCAGAACCGACCAGACCACCACAAGGCAGGACCTTTTTCTGGGCAAAAACCAGGGAGACTGGGAATGGCGGATCTCCTACGGAACCCAGGACAAAACCTTCAGGGACCCCGACGGCGACCTCGACTCGATCGTACCGGGCAACCACCGCACCGAATACGACACGGAAAGGCTGAACGCCGACCTGAACGGATCGTTCCTGGCGGGAGAAAGACACTTCTTCGAATGGGCCGCCCGATGGGGACAGGAAACCCTGGACATATCGGAAGACGAAAACTACTTTCGGATAAACAAAGACCTGAAAAAATACCACTACAGCCAGCACTCCGCCTCCGCCACCCTGCAGGACACTATAATCCTGGACGAAATGGGAAACCTCCTACTGATACCTATGGTGAGATGGAACTACCAGGACGACGAGGACCACACATCGTGGAGCCTGGGGCTGAACTGGAAACCCGGAAACGACTGGCTGGTCAAGGCAACCTACGGCAGATACAACAGAGCCCCGAACATGTACGAAAAATACGGCGACGGAGTCGGCATAGCTCCCAACACCGACCTGGAATGGGAAGAGGGAACCCACTACGATCTGGGGATACACAAAACCTGGGAAGGGGAAAACTGGAGCGGCAGAACCGGCCTGACGGCCTTCGTCCTGGACACTGAAAACCTCATAGAGTTCATACAGCTCAACCAACGCTACAGCATGTACCGCAACATAGGAAAGGGACACGTCGAAGGGCTTGAGCTGGAAAGCGCATTCGACTGGGGAAGATGGAGACTAAACCTGGCCTGCACCTGGATGGACGGAGAAAATCGCTCCGCCGGAGTCCGAAACGGCAAAAAGCTGAGAAACCGTCCGGAGCTGGCCTGGTTCGCCAGACTCACCCACGACCTTAGCGAAAAAACACAGATCTTCGGCGAATACACCTTCACCGGAGACAACTACTACAGCGACGACGACACGGCGGTCTACGACGACCTATCCATAGTCAACGCCGGAGTGAGATACAGACTGAACGACGACAGCCTTCTGGTCTTCGGGGTGGACGACGTCTTAGACGAAGGCCCGGAACGGATGATAGTTCCCGCCCCGGGCTACTACGGCAACGAGAGGCAGCCCTGGTATCCCCTTCAGGGACGGACCTTCCACCTCTCATACTCTCTCAAATTCTGAAAAACCGACGGGACCCTACTGAACCCCCAAAAGGGCCCCGTCCTCCTTAACCCTGTACTCGCCGGTTATGTAATCGTACAGACTGTGGCTGCGGAGCACCTCGTCGTGATAGGACGGCCTGCCCCTCAGGGAACGGCCGTAATCGTCCAGGGCAAGATAGAGATTACGCCTAAGCAGCTCCGGTCTAAGCTGCCCCAGCAGCTGCTCCGGCGTCTTCCAGGCACCGGGAATGCGACCGCCGTTGTATATCCAGGCCGAGTTTATCCTCATATCCTGATGCCAATACTGAGCGCTCTCGGTTCCCCACCAGGCATCGGCGGGAATATCCAAAACGGCACCAGTCTTGGTGTAGTTCTCCCCGGGAATCTTGTTTTCCGTAACCCTGTAATAGAGCCCTATGGAAAGATCGTCCCAGTTCCTGGTCGCCTGAAGATTGTAGCCCATATCGCCGTCTACGAACTTTCCGTACTCGGCGGTCAGATCCACGTTGTAGGGCATAACGGTGTAGTTGGCCTGAGCCCACCACACGGACCACCACTCCCCGTCATAGGGTATATTAGTAGGTTGAGATATCCAAAGCTGATTATCCGAAAGCCCTGCGAAACTATAGGGATCCCTCTCGTGCAAGAGACTGTATCGTCCGCCGACCCACCAGGTGCCGTCTTTGCCGTACCAACGACCCCAGAGATTGGCCCCGAACCACATATCGTCCAGCCACCCAACCTCGGCCAAACCGTACACCCCGTCGCCGAAACGATGCAGATAGCTGAAAACCCCTTTCCAGATCCTGGTCTCGTCGTTCACCTCCGTCTCGAACCACTGATCTATATCGTTGGCGAAGGGTTGACGCACGTCCAGATGGGCCGCCATACCCTCGGAACTTCTCCAATCGTAAACGTAGTCCACGCTCCAACGAGACATGAAAAAGGGCTTGGTAGTCTTTCTGTCCACCCTGAGATCCGCCGTGAGCATTACCTTGAAGGCGTTCTGTCCCTTGTGAAGGGTCTCTCCTGGCTTTCTGAAGAAGGTCCATTCCTCGTCGGGAGCCACGGAAAAACGGCTTCCCCTGGCCCAGCGGACTTTCGCCATATTCCCGTCGTGACGGTTCAGCTGCCCCATCCTTAGCAGCCCGAGCTGAGACCCAGGCACGTCCAACCTGACTATCGGAACCCCTCTGACCCTGGGCACGAAGGCCACGAAATCCACATCCCAGGGAATCAGCCAAGAAGACATGACCATAACCCTGGCCAGTGCCTCGGCCTGAGAACTGTAGCCGATGTTCTCGTAGGCCACCAAAACCTTCCTGTCTCCGACCAAAACGTTTACATCTCGAACCCCGATGGAGCTTCCCACTGCCTCCACCAGATTCAAGGACATATCCTCGGCGGAAACCTCGTCCCAGGAAAGAACCTCGGCGTCCTCGGGCTTGGCCATCCTCTTCTTTCTTCCTCCGAGGAAATTCTTGTGAACGTCGAAGGAATAGGAAAGAGCCCAGCACCACTCGTTCCCTCTCTGACGGCTCAAGGACAGGCTCAGATCTTCCCAGGAGGCCACCAGACCGTAGTTGAAATCGGAGGTGGGGTTTTCCTTCAATATCCTTGTTCCGGACACCCTGTCTCCCGAATAATCCAAATTACCGTACTCAGCCTTGAACTTCAGCCAGTCCAGAGCCTGCCAGCTGAAACCTCCGAAAACACCGTTGTAACGATCGGAACCGTAACCTACCGTCAAGGCCCAATCGTTCAGATTCCAGGTGGCGACGGCATACTTGGCGTCGGTTATCTTGGTTCCCGATATGTCGGTGGCCCCTACGGCAAAGCTGGGAATCCACCCCTTCTGGCCGTAAAGCAGAAACTTCACGTCTATGGCCTTGTCCACATAGTAATCCCACACCGCCATTGGAACGGTACGAAACTCGGTCAGACGAAAGTTGAACTCCATCCATGGCAAAAGCCCCATGTTCACGTAGTAGGGAGAATAGGGATCATAACGTCCAAAACCGACCCATCCTCTGCCGTCTCCGGGAACCTCCGCCGTAGGATACTCCCATAACCCGGCAAACCCTCCGTTGGACGGACTGACGGCAAAAACGGGGCAGACGAACAAAGATAAAGATAAAAACGCCAGGGCCAAAGATAAAAACGCCCTTTTCATAGTCCACATACCTCCCATGTCCCGAACGAAAGGGGATCAGATGGAACAAGCATATCAAAAAAGCCCCCCGTTAGGGGGGCTGCGACGTCGCGTGTTTGGAAAAATTACTTCTTCAGGAAGAACAGAGGCAGACCAAGAAGCAGAGCCATAGGAGCGAAGCCTACGTTACAGCCGCTGGAGGAATCGCCGCCGCTGGAAGTAGCGGTGGTCTTGGCGAGAACCACGTCCGCCGTGGTGAAGAAGTACTTGGGACCGTTGACGGTCACCTTGACGGCCTTATCGTCGGAGATAGCCTCGGCGGTAACCACCGGATCGCCGTACCAGCTCTTGGCTTTGAGATCATAGCTGGTTTTGTCGATAAGGAGAGTTCCATCGTAGTGGGCCTGCATAAAGGCAGCGTTAACCTTGGTGGCATCCATGGAGACGATGATCTCCATCTTATCCACGCTCGCAAGATCGCTGCTGACAGCGCTCATCTGGAACATGGTTGCGGGAGTAACGATCTTGTCGAGGCTCTTTCCGCCAACGTAGACATAGCTGGGAATGAAGTTATTACCAGTGATCAGCTTGTTGATGGCATCGGCCACCTCGGTCTTGTCGGAGGATACGGTGATATCGACACTCTTGGTGGTAGTGGTAGGCTTTTCGATAACCACTACGTCGCCGGAGGTAACCGGCTTAACAGAAGGCTTCGTGGGATCATCAGTGGGATTGTGCGGATCGTGAGGATCGGCAGCCAACACCACGCCTGCCATGGACAGAACCACGGCTACGGCCAAAAGGCTTACAAGAAACTTCTTCATACAACAACACCTCCGTAAAATATGTGCTTCGTATTCAGGCATTAAAACGACGCGACGCTTAGAATATACCCTGTTCCGCCCTTGGTATCAAGTATTTCAACCAAAAAAAAGTAAAAAAAACGCATACATGAAAACAGACCTAGCGTAATATACCGTGAACGCATATAATCGACCCATCGTCTTGGATCTAAACTTGGGAGGGATTACCCTGTGTTTCATACACAATCTAAAGTTAGAGGTTTCATAACATCCGTAACTGCGGCACTGGCTTTATCGTTTTTATTCGGCACCACCGCCCTGGCGGAAACCGACGGCGGATCCGCCGGCCCGGACATAGCGGCTATGCAGGCCATAGCGGCACCCAATCTTGTAAAAGACGACAACTCATACATGGAAGAACCGGATGTCGTATCGGAAGACAAAACACTAAAAGATAGACAGACAGAGCCCTTCTCAGAGAAAAACCTGTCGCAAAACCAGCAAGAACCGGAAGACTTTCTGCTTGGAGGAGAAAAAAACCGCTTCACGTCCAGATTACCCCGCTACGGCGACAGTTTCTTCAAAACCCCTCAGTCCACCTTCGCCCCGGTCCAAAACGTTCCGGTAGGTCCGGACTACGTGGTTGGTCCTGGAGACGAAATCCGCGTCTCCGTCTGGGGCCTGGAGGAAAGACACTTCTCCGTAACTGTGGACAGAAACGGATCCATATCCCTGCCGGTGGCGGGGGTAATAGGAGCGGCAGGGCTGACCTTCGAACAGCTCCAAAACGCCGTCGAGAGAGCCTACGCCCGTTTCCTAAACGAATTCGACATAAACGTAACCATGGGCAGGCTGCACTCCATAACGGTATACGTAACGGGCAACGCCAGACGCCCCGGAGCCTACACAGTATCCTCTCTGTCAACACTGGTCAACGTACTTATGGCGTCAGGAGGCCCTTCCAGCTCGGGAACCATGAGAAACATACAGCTTAAGAGGAAGGGAAAAACCATAAGCACCTTCGACGCCTACGACCTCCTGATGAAAGGCGACAAAAGCAAAGACGCCAGAGTCATGGCGGGCGACGTCATATTCATACCCACAGTAGGAAACCTGGCGGCCATAACAGGAGACATCCGCACCCCAGGGGTCTACGAGATGAAGGGAAAGAACATCCCTCTGGCCAAACTGATAGACATGGCCGGTGGACTCTCCCAGAGGGCCTACAAAGGCCGGGTCCAGATAGAAAGATTCGAAAAAGGACAGAGGCGCACCACTTTCGAGGGAGACATAATAAACCTGGCTCCGACCGCCCAAGGAGGAATAGAGCTCCAAAACGGAGATCTAGTTCGCATATACCCGGTGCCGAAAACCCCGAAAATCATGGTCACCGTAGCGGGAGCAGTTCCTCAGCCGGGACGTTTCGCCATAACGGAGGGACGATCCAGAATATCGGACATACTGAAAAGAGCGGGCAGTCCGCTATACATGGCCTCCGACATAGCGGAAATCAGCAGGGTCAAGGTAACGCAACAGGGCCCTCAAACAGAAATACTTCATGTAAACATAAAACAAGCACTGGAAGGATCCCCACAGGACAACATAATGCTGGAGATGAACGACTACATCTTCGTACGAACCATTCCGGAATGGGACTTGTATAAATCGGTCAAAATAGAGGGAGAGGTCAAATATCCCGGTGTCTACTCGATCTCCAAAGGAGAACCGCTCTCAAACGTCCTGGAAAGAGCCGGAGGCTTCACAGACAAAGCCTTCAGAAGAGGGGCCATCTTCACCAGAAAGGCGGAAAAGGAAAGACAGCAGGCCCACATAGACGAAACCATATCCAGACTGAGACAGGAACTGTCCATGGCCACGATGAACGCCGTCAACAGCGCCACGAAGTCGGACACGGCGGACGCAGCCAGGTCGCAGCTGGACATGCAGAAACAGTTCCTGGAAAACGTGCAGGGCCTCAAGGCCACGGGACGGATAGTCATAAGCCTGCCCAAAACCGTCGCCATGCTGAAAGGCACCCCCTACGACATAGAGCTGACCGACGGAGACAGGCTCATAATACCCACCAGGCCTAACACGGTGCACGTACTTGGAATGGTCCAAAGGGCCACCAGCCTTGTGTTCCGGCCGGGACAGCCCTTCAGCACCTACGTAAAGATGGCCGGAGGCTACGCAACCTACGCCAACTGGAAGAAAACCTACATACTGCGGGCCGACGGCAGCACCGTCCAGGCCTACAGAAAAAACAGACCTGCCATAGTGGAAGAAGGGGACGCCATAGTGGTGCCTCAGAAAATACTCAGCGGCATAGGAGCCAGACAGACAAAGGACCTCATAGAGATGATCTCTCAGATGGCCATGTCCTTCGCCGTGATAGACAACATAGTGAACGACTGACATGAAGGAGAGCAACCGAGAGATGGACGAAAACAAAACGCCCAGGCCCCAGGAATACTACGACGAAGACGAAATAGACCTGCTGGACCTGCTGCTGGTGCTGGCCAGAAGAAAATGGTTCATAATAAAGACAACCACCATCTTCGCCGTTCTGGCGATAGCCTATGCCCTCTTGGCCACACCGATCTACAGAGCGGAAACCCAGGTAATACCGCCTCAAAGCGGAGGATCCGGAGCCATGGCGGCACTGGCACAGATGGGGGTTCCCGACTTCGCGGCGGGAATGCTTGGGGTAACCACCCCCAGCGACACCCTGGTGGCGATAGTCAAAAGCCGCCCTGTGCTGGACAAAGTAATAGACAAATTCGGCCTGATGGACAGAGAACCGGAACCGGGGCTACCTCCGGTGGAGGCGATAAAAGAGGGAATCAAGACTCTGGCGGAAAAGCTCATGCCCAAAGGCGAACCAGGCGCGGAGGAACCGAAATTCAGGTCCGACGTAAGAATGAATTTGAAGAACGCAACCTCGGCCAACGCAGACACCAAAAGCGGCATAATAACCATCTCCGTCTCGGACACATCGCCGGACCTGGCGGCAGAGATAGCCAACGAATATGTGGCACAGCTTCAGGAACTCATGCAGAGCCTTGCCTTCAGCCAGGCCTCGCAGCAGAGGCTGTTTCTGGAAGACCAGGTAAAAGACGCCCAGTACAACCTTCTTCAGGCGGAAAGAAACCTCTCGGAATACCAAATACGAACGGGAATACTGGACGTAGGAGAACAGACCTCGGCTGTAATGGAAGGACTCATAAAGCTGAGGGCGGAGGTAACGGCAAAAGAGGTGGAGCTGAGGTCCACCCAGACCTTCGCCACGGCCAACAACCCCAAGGTAAAAAGGCTGCAATCGGAGCTGGCAAGTTTGAAAGAACAGCTGAGGCGGATGGAGGCCAGCACAGGCTCCACCATGCCGTCGGACATATCCATAAAAGACCTTCCCGACGCGGGGCTGGAATACCTCCGATTGATGAGAGACATGAAATTCAACGAAACCCTTTACGGAATGCTGCTGAAGCAGTACGAAAGCGCCAGAATCTCCGAGGCCCAGGAACCAAGCGTGGTCCAGGTGCTGGCCCCGGCGGAACCCCCGGAAAAAAAGGATAAACCGAAAAAGAAACTCATAGTGGTCCTGGCAACGGTGCTCGGAGGCTTCATAGGGGTTTTCGGGGCCTTTTTGAAGGAGTTCGCAGCCAACGCCCAGTCCGATCCGGAACGCAGCGCCAAGATGACAGAGTTGAAGAAACACCTGAAACTCTTCGGAAGGAAAAACGGGAAATAGGGGGAAACCCCTATTTCCCGCCCGGGGATCCGTCGGGAGAATAAAAGGGTACGTAGAAAAAATCCCCGGGAGGGACCTAAATGATACGATACCTAAAATACATAAAATGGAGCCTTTTAGCCTTCGACACAGTCGTATACTGGGCCAGCGTTATATTCATAGGCAGGGAAAACTTCTTCTCCTTCTCCATGAGGGGCCTAAGCGCCTATGGATTCATATATCTGGTACTGATATTAGGGCTCTACTCCTTCAAAGGCTACGATCAGATAACCTTGATCAACGGAAAAAAAGAAAGCGCCGTAAGAACCGCATCGGCGGTGTTGGTATCCGGGGTATTCGCCGTAGGGATGGTGGCGCTTTTTCTACCCTTCTACGAGCTCAGACCATGGCGGTTTATGAAAGCCATGGGCACCTGCATGATAATCATGCCCCTGCTTCGAACGGCAATAGCACTGTACATAAAAAGAGTGTTCCCCTCTAAAAGATGCATAGTTGTAGGCGACAAAGCAAAATGGCACTGCCTGATGATCGAGATGAGCAACAGCCTGTCCAGAAAGTTCCTCCCAGTCGCATATTGCCAGGCAAACGTCGAGAAGCTGGAAAACTGCCTTGAAAAAAGGTCCTCCGCCACCTCGGTAGTAATAACGGAGGAAAGTACCCTGGACGACAAAAGCATAATGGACACACTGAAAAAATCCGACATAGAGATACACTATCTTCCCCATCTGGTGGAAAAGGTTCTAAAACGTATCCCCATGGAGGTGCTGGACTCTTACCGGTCCTACTACTCCATCTGCTTTCAGGACATATCCTCCAGACCGATAGAGAGATCCTTCAACCTGGCGGCGGCGGCCATTCTGTCCGTAATACTGGCACCGTTCGCGACAGCGGCAGCCATAGCCATAGCCTCGGACGACGGCAAGCCCATGCTGTTCAGACAAAAACGCACGGGCAAGGGAGGAGAACACTTCACCATTTACAAATTCCGGACCATGTCTCAGGCGGACGAAAAATGCCACGGCGACCCGGATCAGGACCTGTCCAGGCTCACCAAGGCGGGACGGGTAATCCGAAAACTAAGGCTGGACGAAATTCCCCAGCTTATAAACATAATAAGAGGAGACATGAACCTGGTAGGCCCCAGACCGGAGATAGATCGATTCGTTAAAATGTGTTCCGGATCCATCCCCTTCTACGAAGACAGACACAGAATAAAACCGGGGATAACCGGATGGGCCCAGATAAAGTATCGCTACACCTCGGACCTGGAGACCTACAAAAGCAAAACCGAATACGACCTATACTACGTAAAAAACCAGAACATACTGTTGGACCTGACGATCATCCTAGCCACCGTTGGGACAATGGTCGGGATGAAGGGAGCTAAATAATGGGTCACATGAAATCTGTCGCTATAATAGGAACAGCTGGCATTCCCGCAGCATACGGTGGATTCGAGACACTGGCAGAAAACCTCACAAAAAAGCTATCCAATAAATTAAATTTTACTGTATTTTGCTCTTCCAAAATCTACGATACGAAAATTAAAAATCACAATAATTCCAAGTTGCGCTACATCAGACTAAATCCCAACGGAATTCAAAGCATCTTATATGACGCAATCTCAATCTTTAAGTCTATAGATAAAGATGTGTTATTGATACTAGGCGTTTCAGGATGCATGACATTGCCACTAATAAAAATCTTAAAAAGACGGCCAAAGATCATTACGAATATCGACGGGTTAGAATGGAAAAGAGAAAAGTGGGGGAAATACGCAAAAATATTTTTAAAAATTTCTGAAAGATTTGCCTGTAAATATTCTGATACAATCATAGCAGACAATAAAAAAATCCAAAACTATGTACTTCAAGAATACAACAAGAAAGCAACCCTTATAGAATATGGGGGTGACCATGCTTCCTCTGTATCTCCAGAATTAACCAACTACGAAAAGCCCTACGCTTTTTCTGTCTGTAGAATCGAGCCAGAAAACAACATAGACATCATGCTAAAGGCATTTTCAAAAACAAATCACAAACTAATGGTGGTAGGAAACTGGGAAAACAGCAAATATGGGCGCGAATTATTGTTAAAATACAAAAGCAAAAAAAACATATCATTACTATCCCCTATATACGACGAAAAAAGACTAAACGCCTTGCGATCCAATTGTTCCATTTATCTACATGGACACAGCGCAGGAGGAACAAATCCCTCTCTGGTGGAGGCCATGTGGTTAGGTCTTCCTGTTTTAGCTTTTGATATATCATACAATAGATATACAACCAATAACCAAGCTCTTTACTTTAAAAATCATCAAGATCTAGAAAAACTTCTTCAAGGCACAAGCAAAACAAGCTTTGACAAAATAGCCAGAGCAATGAAAGCAACCGCAAAAAAACGATATAGATGGGATCTCATAGCTGATAAATATTTATCGATATTTGAGGATTGATCATATGACAGATATACTCCTAACAGGCTGCAACGGCATGCTCGGACAAGAGGTCCATTCTCTTGCTAAGAAAACAAAAAATACCGTAATCGCAATAGATATTAAAGAACTGGATATAACGGAACAAGACACCACATCTTCATTCATACACATAAAAAAGCCTAACATAGTAATAAACTGTGCCGCCTACACCAACGTGGATGGTTGCGAGACCGACGAAGATAACGCTTTCAAGGTGAACGCCATTGGACCTCGGAATCTAGCCATGGCCTGTGAGGAGATAGGGGCTTCACTGGTCCATATAAGCACCGATTACGTATTTGACGGAACCCAAGAAACTCCTTACGACGAATACGACATACCTAGCCCTCAAAGTGCCTACGGCAGGACAAAATACGCAGGGGAAAGGCTGGTAGCTCACTGTTGCTCCAGGTCCTATATAATCCGTACAGCGTGGCTTTATGGTATTAAGGGTAAGAACTTCGTATCGACGATGCTTCAACTTGCAAAATCAGGAAAACCCCTTAAGGTCGTGGACGATCAGATCGGGAGCCCTACATACGCAAAAGACCTGGCTGAGGGGATCATGACTCTGGTGGAAAAGCCCAGATACGGCATATATCATTTCACCAATGCCGGTTTCTGTAGCTGGTACGATTTTGCTAAGGAAATATTCGATCAAGCTGGTCTGGAGGTAGATCTCTCTCGGTGTACCACCGATGAATTTCCTCGCCCCGCAAAACGACCTGCCTTTTCCAAGCTGAAAAACAACATGGGACCAGCCCAGGGATTACCCTCTCTAAGACCTTGGCAAGAAGGTCTTAGAGCATACTTAAACGAGATAGATTGCTAAGGAGGCCCATAACTATGAATTATTTAGTAACCGGCGGAGCTGGATTCATAGGAAGCAATCTGGTCCATTTATTGATCGAACAGGGACACGTCGTCACGGTTCTGGACGCCCTAACCTATGCTGGAAACATGGACTCTCTGGCGGATCTGGAGTGCAGGGGAAACTACGTCTTCATAAAGGGAGACATAGGCAATGCATCTTTGGTGTCGGAAATCCTTCGGGACAGGAACATCCAGGGCATATTCAACCTGGCGGCGGAAAGCCACGTGGACCGATCCATCGACGGACCGGCGGAGTTCATAAAGACCAACGTGATGGGGACCTTCGTCCTGCTGGAAGCGGTACGGGCTTACTGGAACGGCCTTCCAAAGCAGGATAAAGACGGTTTCCGTTTTCTCCACGTCTCCACCGACGAGGTCTATGGCTCCTTAGGGGACAGCGGTCTATTCACCGAAACCACCGCCTACGCCCCTAACTCGCCCTACTCTGCGTCTAAAGCGTCGTCGGACCACCTGGTCAGGGCTTACCACCACACCTACGGCCTGCCCACGGTCACCACCAACTGCTCCAACAACTACGGCCCCTACCAGTTTCCCGAAAAGCTTATCCCCCTGGTAATCCACAACGCCCTTGCGGGAAAGGACCTGCCTATCTACGGAGACGGCTCAAACGTCAGGGACTGGCTCTACGTCATGGACCACTGTAAAGCCCTGGCCACCGCCATGGAAAAAGGCACACCAGGGGAGACCTACAACATAGGTGGCAACAGCGAGAGGACCAACCTAACCATAGTCCACACCCTGTGCGACCTCCTGGACTCAAAGAGGCCGAAAGCCGACGGAAGCTACAGGGACCAGATAACCTTCGTCAAAGACAGACCAGGCCACGACAAACGGTATGCCATAGACGCATCGAAGATAAAAGAGGAGCTAGGCTGGACCCCTGATGAGACCTTCGACACCGGCATGGAGAAAACGGTCAACTGGTATCTGGACAACCAGGAGTGGGTAAACAGGGTAACCGACGGATCCTACAGGATGGAACGGCTGGGACTGGGGGATGTAGAATGATAACCAAAGGGATCATTCTGGCGGGAGGATCAGGGACAAGACTCTACCCTCTGACCATACCGGTCAGCAAGCAGCTGATGCCCATATACGACAAGCCGATGATATACTACCCCCTTAGTGTATTGATGTTGGCTGGCATCAAGGACATCCTTGTTATAACTACGCCGGAGGATCAATCCAGCTTCCAGAAGCTTATGGGCGATGGATCTCAGTGGGGTATATCTATATCCTACGAGGTTCAGCCAGAGCCCGGCGGACTCGCTCAGGCGTTTTTGATAGGGGAGAGGTTTATCGATGGCCAAGGATGTGCGTTGGTTCTAGGAGATAACATCTTCTACGGCAGAGGGCTTTCGGATATGTTGGAGAACGCCACCAATCAGCCTAGTGGAGCCACAGTCTTCGGATATCCCGTCAATGACCCTGAAAGGTACGGTGTCGTCGCATTCGACGAATCAGGAAAAGCGATAAGCCTTGAAGAAAAGCCGAGAGAGCCGAAATCCAACTTCGCAGTTGTGGGACTTTATTTTTACGACGAAAAGGTCGTGGAGATAGCCAAAAGCTTAAAGCCATCTCCCAGAGGAGAGCTGGAGATAACCGACCTCAACAGGGTCTACCTGGAAAAAGACGAGCTGAACGTGCAGGTATTAGGCAGGGGCTTCGCATGGTTGGACACAGGAACCCATGAAAGCCTCTTGGAGGCTGCCAACTTCGTGGAAACCATCCAAAAAAGGCAGGGCCTAATGATCTGCTGCCCAGAAGAAATTGCCTATCATAAGGGCTTTATATCCAAAGAATACGTGGAAAAGACAGCTCAGCCTATGAGCAAAAATGGCTACGGCCAATATCTGTTGAAGATAACGAAGGAAACAGGAGGCAAAGGATAACCATGGAGAACAACTTTAAGTTTATACCTCAGGAAATACCTGAGGTTATCCTGATAGAACCCAAGGTTTACGGTGACGAACGGGGTTTCTTCATGGAAACCTGGTCTGAAAGGCACTTCAAAGCGGCAGGTTACGACTGGAAGTTCGTCCAGGACAACCACTCTCGCTCCCATAAAGGGGTCTTAAGAGGATTACATTACCAAAAGCAATATCCTCAGGCAAAGCTGGTAAGGGTAATCCACGGAGAGGTCTTTGACGTAGCGGTGGATATAAGAAAAAACTCGCCCACCTTTGGGAAATGGGTTGGAGTGATGCTAACCGCTGAAAACAAGAAAATGCTCTACATACCGAAGGGCTTCGCCCACGGATTTCTGACCCTATCGGATACAGCCGAATTCCTCTATAAGGCTACAGATTTTTATCATCCTGAGGATGAGGGCTGCATAAGGTGGGACGATGAGACTATTGGGGTTAAATGGCCATTAGATCAATCCTCGGTCCTTTTAAATGAAAAAGATTCAACTAGGCCAAGTTCTTTTACCATGCTACAGTAGCTTTGAAACTTAGGGCCCCCCACCCAAGCATCCTCATTTTCTAGTTCCCAGGAAGGCACCTTACTCAGTCCCCCTGTCGATTTAGATCATAAATCAACGGGGGGACTGAGTAGTTACCCTTCAGTGATAGAATCTAGCAAGACAGCAAATTGTTTAGCCTGCCTTTTCCTATCGTATTCCATAATCTTATCCTCATAACCTAAGTAAGAGACCCTTCCATTTTCATAAAACTCATCATACCAACATTTTATAGCCTTGGCTATTCTATCAGAGTTAGAGCAGACAAAGCCACAATTTGTGTCTTTTATTAAGTCATCGACTACCGAACCAGGATTTTCAGGTATAGCCAAAATAGGTTTTCTTGCACCAAGATACTCAAATATCTTCCCAGAATAAAGCCCTTTTTGAGTTAAATCCGCCCAGGACAAAAAAAGCAACACAGAGGAATTTAATTGTCTTTGAATAACCTGCTCGACGGGAATCCTATCCTCAAAAGAAACTATTGAGTTAATATCTTCTTCAATCAGATTTGGAGGTAATTTCCTAGGATCAACACCTAAAAAACTTACTTTTATTTTTAAAGGGTCAATCATATTGTTTTTTACCAAAAAACTTATTGCATCGAAAAAAGGCTGTAGATCCTGCTTGCCTCTATAAATTGACCCTGTATAAACGATGGAAAAGACTGGCACGTTATTAGTTTCATTATTCTTATCACTACAAGAGAGATAATTATCATAATCCTCTTGATCAAAACCGTTTGTAATAACATCAACTGATCGCCCTAAGAGGTCCTCCAATCTATCAGCTAGAGGTTTAGATACAGTTACAACTTTTGAAGCAGATCGAAGAGTTCGCTTTTCAAGTCTACGATCAAAAAAGCGTCTAAGGGAGCTATAGTCGGTAAGATGACTATCGCTCCACAAATCTCGGTAATCTGCAATCCATGGGATACCAAAATCTCTACTTATCTTGTCTGCAACTACATGACTAGAAAAAGGAGATGCGGTACTGATAATAGCCTTAGGTTGATCCCTAACAATGGCTTTTTTAGCACAGCGAAGAGAATTATGCATCCACTTGCTATACTCATCTGGATAAGCAAAGATTTCCCTTGCCATCCGGTGAGCAAACCTTGCCAGTCTAATCCCCCCCCTTTCCCCTGTCTTCGATTTGAGACGACCAGAATCAGCACGTTGAATGCTTCTTTCTTGAAATTCTCTAGCTAGTCTATCTAAAGTAGATCTGCTTGGGACTCTACAGACAGTAACATCGGGAAGGGGTAAATTCCAAACACCTTCTTTTTCCTCTCCTGCAATAATAACAGGCTCCCAATTAAAATTCTTGATATATTTGGCCAACTTCCAGCTTCGCATAGATGCAATACTTGATATTGGTGGATAATAACGAGCCAGGTAGATAAATTTTCTCAAAAAAACAACTCCCTCCTAGATCAATGTTATCGGGTTTTCGAATCAAATTCAATTATTTTATAATTCAAGAACTTCAGTCCAATCTTCCTGTTATGAAAAACCTGGATTTTACAGAAGAGGAGAGTTTAGTGATGATGGAATGCACCGAGACGCTCAATTTAGCCCATTACGGTATAGTAGCAAGCTTTGTCAATAAGCTTAGCCTGGTGGTGTTTTTGGATCGTCACCTGAGCAAGTCCCGTTCCCATACGGTCTCTTCCGGCCAGGAGGCGGCCAAAGCGGTTATTTTAAACGGTCTTGGCTTGTGACTATTCAGTCGCCCCATCCAGGAAGAGGATCTGACCATCGATAGCCATAGACATGGCCTCGAAGATGTTGATCGAGTTCTTCTTCGCCGTGATGAGGAACGACATTATTTTGGCATAGTCACTAGCTCCTTCCGAGGTTCGGAAGCAGCCCGATATTTTAAGCTTCGCCTTGAAGTTGCGGATGTTTCGCTCAGCTTCGTTATTGTCGAAGGGGATCGCAAAGTCTCTGGCATAGAGCAGGATCTCCTCCTTATGGTCTCTAAATCTCTCCAGGAGGTTCCTGGCCTTGCCTTTTTTGGGCCTGCCTCTTGCCCCCTTTCCAGTGGGTAGGGGGTTTTGAGCCAGACCGGAGGCAAGCAACTCACCGAAGGGCTTATCGATTCTGTAGCGACAGCAATAAGATGAAAAACGGTCCTTACCGGCCGCGATAAACGCCTTCTTTCATGTAGGCGTAGTCGCGGTTACAGGCAACATGAGCCCAGCGGAGTCCTTTATCTACTCGAACACCTGTTTCGTCGAAATGGGGCAAGGAGAGAGCTTTGACCTTCTCCTTTATGACCTCCACAGATGGGGCTATGGATACGGCCCCTATGGTGTTTAGGACGGAGAGCAAAGCGATAGTCTCAGGACCATACTGGATGGTGGATTTGATGAACACAGGCAACTGGCCCCTTATCGTCTCACAGGACAAGGGACATATACGCTTTATCGCCTGATGCTTTTCTATCGACGTCACCAGCTTGGTCTCTATAACGCATCCTGCACCGCAGGAACCTTTTTCAGCGGTTCAAATATCCTTATGTTCGCAGCTCTCGCACTGTACGGGCAGATGCTCCACTATAATGTCCGGCTCATGGGGAAGCTGAAGGCCACTTCCTTTATGGCCTTTCTGAGCCCCTTTACTCTTGCCGCTTTTCTTCCGGGAGCTGGTCGGCTTGGGCTTTTTATAGCCGTCGCTTGAAGGAGGCTTGGAGCTGGTCTGGCTGTTTTGTTTCAGGATGGCTTTGAGCTCTGCTATACGGGCTTCCAGTCTTTCCTGATTCTCGCTTAGGCTCTTGATTATTGCCTTGAGAATCTGGTTTTCCTCGAAGAGCTCTTCATAGGTGGGCTTCTGAAACATGGATAGGCCTCCCTTCAGATTTATTCTGATGCCATGATATCACGTTGCAAGAGGCTAAAGAACTGCTGATTTAGGAGCTAAATCGGTAGGGCGACTGAATAGTTACATTTTAGTCTTAAATTCCGGTGAACGTCGTTGTCGTTTGGCTGCCATTATGTCCCCTCTCTTTCTGAGACCTATGATACAGCAGCCTGTTCTTGACCTTAACCTAGCAACTTACTCGGTGGTCCATTTTTCCGGGTCCACTATACTCCGCCCTTTTGGGTTGTCAAAAACATCCTGGCACATAGTGTGAGTGAAGGCTACCAGCTTTTTAGCCTAAAAACTATTTTTTTCATATAATAAGGATCCATAGACATAAGTAACCTGAAGGGCCATATGGCTACTGATTTCCCAACAACGGTGGAACTCTTCAAGAACACAAAAAGGGCAAGGGATCTGATAAAACAACTATACCTAATCCCAACGCTTAAGGAACTATCTCTTAAAAATAATAAATTTACGTTTATTTTATCTATCAAAAACTCTGACCTTAACCTTGATGGCTTATCCTTCACACACATTGAAATATTATCATTGTGAGTCCTATAGCAAACTGAAGGAAACCCCACTTCCACGAATAGCTTACCTTTTTTTGCGGAACAAAACCATAGATAGTAGTCTTCTATGTGTTTTATTCCACGAAGAAGATGTGCTGAGTCATCCCAAACGTCTCTTGAATAAAAAGCTCCTGGAGCTAGTATCACACACCCCACACCAGCTAAAAAGTTTGCCCTTTCATGGCTAGTCATTGCCATGAAAAATCGCCGGTCGTTTCTCCTAATATTTCTCTTTCCAGTCAACTCATTAATCTCAACAACATCAGAGCAGAAAATCGTGCTTTTTATTCCATCGTATTTCTTTATGATATCAATGGCTTTTGGGAGAAACCAATCATCGCCAGCCAACCCCTTAAGGAGAGACCCCTTCGATGCTACGATACCTTTTCTAAAGTTACCGACAATACCCACATTTTCCGAACCTTTGATAAGTTTGGCGTTGGCAAATCGATGGCCGTTTTTATCTACCCAATCCTCGACAACTTCAGGAGTTCGGTCAGTAGAGCAGTCATCGGTTACTATCAACTCCACATCATGGACATCGGACTTTAGCATACTATTCAGCGTATCAAGGACATAATTTTCTTGATTATAAGTTGCCATAATAATAGAAAGCATTTTTTCATCCTCTCAGGTTATTATAGTGGACCCGGAAAAATGGACCACCGAGTAAGTTGCTAGGTTAAGGTCAAGAACAGGCTGCTGTATCATAGGTCTCAGAAAGAGAGGGGACATAATGGCAGCCAAACGACAACGACGTTCACCGAAATTTAAGACTAAAATGTAACTATTCAGTCGCCCTGCCGATTTAGGTTCTAAATCAGCAGTTCCTCAGGCTCTTACAACGTGATATCATGGCATCAGAATAAATCTGAAGGGAGGCCTACCCATGTTTCAGAAGCCCACCTACGAAGAGCTCTTCGAGGAAAACCAGATGCTCAAGGCGATAATCAAGAGCCTCAGCGAGAGGATCTCAGAGCTCGAAGCCATCCTGAAACAAAACAGCCAGACCAGCTCCAAGCCTCCTTCCAGCGACGGCTATAAAAAGCCCAAGCCTACCAGCTCCCGGAAGAAAAGCGACAAGAGTAAAGGGGCCCAGAAGGGCCATAAAGGAAGTGGCCTTCAGCTTCCCCATGAGCCGGATAAAATCGTGGAGCACCTGCCCTCACAGTGCGAGATCTGCGAACATAAGGATGTCTGAACCGCCGATAAGGCTTCCTGCGGTGCAGTATACGTAATAGAGACCAAACTGGTAACCACGGTGGAAAAACATCAGGCGATAAAACGAACCTGTCCCTTGTCCAGCGAGACGATAAGGGGTCATCTACCTGTAACCGTGACTACGCCTATATCTCCGTCGAGAAGAAGCGAGGCTACGATGGAATGGTCGCCTCCGGGATACTTCCCTGGTTCAGGGGGATAGCTGTCCATGACTTCTGGCGTCCCTACGAGAGATTTGACGTTAACCACGTCTACTGCAACGCCCATCTTATAAGGGAGCTAAGGGCCATCCACGAGAACACTGGACAGGAATGGGCCTCAGACCTGAAAAAGCTCCTAGTATGGGCTCAGCACAAAAAGAAGGAGTTTATCGCGGCCGGTAAGGACCGTTTTTCACCTTATTGCTGCCGATACAGGATCGACAAGCCCTTCGATGAATTACTTGCCTCCGGTCTGGCTCAAAACCCTCTACCTACTGGAAAGGGGGCAAGAGGCAGGCCCAAAAAAGGCAAGGCCAGGAACCTCCTGGAGAGATTTAGGGACCCTACCTGCCAAAATAGGTGTCGCATGATAGACTAGTTTAGCGAGTCGAGAGAGACTCCCTGGAGGTGCGACACATGGCTAGGTACAGCAAAGAACAAAAAGAGGCAATCAAAAAGAGAATGATGCCGCCGGAGAACATGTCCATACCTAAGTTATCGAAGGAGACGGGCATAACGGTGACCACCCTCTACAACTGGAGAAAAGAGCTCCGTGCGTCCGGCAAGGCCGCTCCCTGCGAGGAGGCAAACGATGGCCAGAGCTTCAAGGTCAGGGAGCTTATGCATGAGGTTGCTTACTTCAGGCGATCTGAGGGGAAAACGAGGACGACTGATCGGTGCCTCGGATCGCCGTAACGGGGAGATCTACGACGAAGAATCAGGAGAGCTGGCGTCGGAGGTGGTCACCAAAGCGGTCCTGTCGGAAAAGATCCGTCTTGCCGACAAACCGCTGATCCTGCACGCCGACAACGGAAGCCCAATGAAAAGCGCCACATTGAGGGCCACCATGGAAAAACTAGGAGTACTGTTCTCCCACAGCAGACCGAGGGTAAGCAACGATAACCCCTACAGTGAATCGATCCGATAGCTGTCAAGAGACATGTCGCGTTTCTTGAGTTCCCGCTGCACATTCAGAAGCCGTCCTATCCTGGTTATCGAGATTTAGAAAAACGATATCAGGCAGGGAAAGATCTCGAATCTCTCGGGCTCCACATTTTCACAAAGAAAAACCACACGATGGACATGTATCTCCTTTTCCGATCCGCTGACCACAGTTACATACGTATCCTTGAATCCTTGCTGGATTACCATAAACTAATCCGTGGGGAGGGACATCTTTAGTAACGACCGATCCAGCACCAATCAAAGAATAGGCTCCTATAGTCACCCCAGCAATTATTGTAGCGTTAGCTCCAATCGAGGCATGGTCTTCTATGTTAGTCTTGATAAATTCACTCGGTCTTCTTTTTGAACGAGGAAACAGATCATTTGAGAAGGTCACATTAGGACCGATAAAAACATTGTGAGCAATCCTAAGACCGTCCCAAATCTGGACACCTGATTTAACGGTAACGTTGTTCCCTATGATAACGTCATTCTCGATAAACACCAGAGCATTAATATTACAGTTAGATCCTATCTTTGCCCCTGGCAAAACAACAACATATTGCCAAATAGATGTATTCTCTCCTATATCTTTGCTCTGGACATCCGAAAGGTCGTGAATACGTAGACAAGCCAATTAGAGACCTCCTCTCAAAGATACAATAAAATTTAAATTAGACACCAAGACCTTCACAAGTCAAGCTAGAAAAACCGACCTGCACGATGAAATATACGTTATCGGACAAGATTTTGATCAATTCTGCTCACCTTTCCTACTCAGCCCAAATCTAGCCCAAATCATCCTAAGCTGCTCCCTGTAAACGATGCCGATCAGGAGCATAGAGCCTGAGGAGAACAACACCGGCGATATCCATACCGACTTACCGTTAACTATGGAAAGCAGACACAACATGACAGGGACCAGAAACCGTAGGTTGCCCTGAATGAGGCTCAGCCTTTTAAGCATGATAAAGGCCACGATCACCGATACCACGTATCCTAAGGCTGTCGCTATGGCGGCACCCTCTATCCCTATCTTAGGTATAAGATACCAGTTGAGAAGAACGTTTACGACAGCACCTAATGCTAAGGTACACATGGATAGATAGGATTTTTTAACCACTAGAAATTGATTCCCGATAGTCTGAAAGAGCATGAGAATCAGAGGCGAGATATAGAGGTAGGGAAATACCACCGAAGCCCCTCGATACCCCTCTGCCACCATGAAGGAGAAAATCCAGTCCACGAAGGGAAGGAGAACGAGAAGGCTTATTATCGAAAGCACCCCTAGAACCTCAAATACCCTGGACATAAGTTCGGTGTGATCTGAATCCTTCATGGTGGAGAAGGCAAAATACTGCCATCCTCCAGCAAATGCCATGTATATTCCCTGACTTATAGCCGATAGCCTGGCTCCAACCCCATAAAGACCAACCGAATCCATCCCCAGATAGTGTCCTATCATAAACCTGTCGCAGGAGGTAAAAATCCAGTAGACAATGAATGTAGGGGTAAGAGGAATCCCTATCTTGAGGATTTCTTTGATGTGCCCCCTATTTACACCCTCTAAGGTGAAGTACGACCTGTTCAGCCAACCATAGAGGATCAAAACGACGATTCCGCTGAGGAGGTTTCCCGCTACAAGTCCCTGAAGCGGATAGTCTCTCAGTGCTAACCCCATGGCGATGCCGTAGTAGAGTATAGGCCCCAGTAAAGACAGGATTATGATGGTTCTACGTTTGTTTTCCATCCTGGTAGGGGCGGCAATAACGTTCTGTACCGCCTGTGAGGCTATTACCACACCAGCACAGAGGATGATCCAGCGGTATCCGCCCTGCCATGGAGAATAACCGTAGAGCCAGAGGGATAGGGCTGCTATAAGCACCAAACTTCCTGTGATCCCAACTATGGCCAAGGAACTGGAGCAGATTTGTCTACGGAAGGACTGGTCCTTTCCGTCAAAGTAAAGCCGAAACATGGCGTCGTAGCTGCCCAGAATTGCCATAGGGACACCGAAGCGAATGATGATGATGTAGATATCGAAAATCCCGAACACCGCTGGGTCAGTTATGATTCGGGTCAACACCGGCAGCATCAGGAAGGGAACTATTTTTGTGAGGACGTTTCCCACTCCGTAGATCAGGAAGTTTTCTATAAAAAGACGGGCTCTGGACACGACCTATTCTACGCCCATCTCTCTGCGATGTTTTTCGAACATGATACGGTTTGCGTCGTAGTAGGATTCGAAAGTTCCGGTGTCCATCCAGCCCCCTCCAGCAACGAAATCGTACTGTAGATCTCCCAGCTCTATATAGCGGTTGTTTACGCTGGTTATCTCGTACTCTCCCCTGGCCGAGGGTTTTATATGTCCTATTATGTCGAACACCCTTTTATCGTAGATATAGGCCCCCACTACTGCATAGTTGCTCTTGGGACATTCCGGTTTTTCCTGAATCTCCACGACATTCTGTTCGTCCAGGGCCGCCACTCCGAAACGCTGGGGGTCGGCAACCTCCACCAAAAGGACTCTGGCTCCTTTTCCTCCCTGCCTGGTTTTATAGTTCTCTACGAAATACCCTATAGGATCCTCAAAGACATTGTCGCCCAACAGCACCAGAACGGTATCGTCGCCAACGAAGTGCTCCGTAAGTCTAAGGGCATCGGCTATGCCGTTAGCCTCGTCCTGGACGCTGTAGGAAAAATTCAGATCGAAATCGGAACCGCTTCCTAAAGCCCCCACCATCTGCCCCATATATTCGGAACTTGTCACTATCCTGACGTCTTTTATTCCGCAGGCCATCATGTTTCTGATGGGGTTGTATATCATAGGCTCCGGACCTACAGGCAAAAGATGTTTGTTTATGGTTTTTGTCAGAGGATAAAGTCTGGTACCCTTGCCGCCTGCGAGAATGACACCTTTCATCTTTTCATTCCTCCAAATTCGTTTACCGCCCGGCAGACGGAGTCCATTTCATCCTTTGTCATACCGTTATAAAGGGGAAGAGAGAGAACGGAAGACGCCAACCTCTCGGTAATGGGGAAATCCCCCGATTTAAATCCCAGATTTTTATAAGCCCCGGAAAGATGAGGCGGAACGGGATAGTGGATCTGGGTCTGGATACCCCTTTCGCTTAGATGCTGCTGAAGTTCGTCACGCTTATCGTTCTCAACCACGAAGAGATGCCATACATGAGAGGCATCCGAGCGAATGGAGGGAAGAGTTACAGCCGACGGGTCTATATTGTTCAGATAGTAATCGGCTATAGTCGCCCTCTCGTCCAAAGTCTCTTTTAGGTATTTCAGACGAACGCTCAGGAGAGCCGCTTGAATTTCATCTAGCCTTGAATTTACGCCGCAAATGTCGTTATAGTATTTTCTTTTACTGCCGTAATTCCTTAAAGCTCTGACCTTCTCGGCGATCTCCTGGTCGTCTGTCACAATGGCTCCGGCGTCACCAAAAGCCCCCAGATTCTTAGTGGGGAAGAAACTGAAACAACCGATCGTACCGAACGTACCGGTCTTTTGACTCTTCCAGGTTGCACCATGAGATTGAGCGCAATCCTCTACCAAAGGGATACCATGCTTGCCGGCGATTTCGACTATAGGCTCCATATCGCAGGGTTGACCGTAAAGATGAACGGCTATTATCGCTTTCGTTTTATCCGTTATTGCATCGGCCAACTTGGCGGGGTTCAATCCGTGATATTCATCCGGCTCGACGAAAACAGGGGTTCCACCGTTTTCGGTTATGCCTAAGACTGTAGCTATATAGGTGTTGGCCTGAACTATTACCTCGTCACCGGCGTCTACACCCAAAGCCCTTAAAGCCAATATCAAGGCGTCCAGGCCGGAGTTGAGCCCTACGCAATGGGCTGTTCCGATGTAATCCGCAAACTGCCCTTCGAAAGAGGACAATTTATCGCCTAATATATACCACCCGGATTCCAGCGCCTCGATAGCCGCCGCATCGTATTCGTTTTTATGTTTTTCGTAAAGAGGAGCAAGTTTGTTGAAAGGTATGATCATAGCTACATCCCCTTTCGGGCAAATTCGGTGAAGAGCTTGTAGTCCCTTATATAATCCTCTTCCCTGTAGTGTTCCGAGGCGTAGACCATCAGGACGCTGTTGTCCACCATCCATTTCATGGTTCGCCACATGGAGGGGCCGACGTAGAGCCCTTTGTCCGGCGAATCCAGAAGGCAAGTTTTTACCTCTGTGCCGTCGTCCAGAGCGACCTCTATTGAGCCGTAGGGGCAGAGGAGGATCTGTTCTAACTTTTTATGAGCGTGGTGTCCTCTGATGGTTCCGGCCTTGACGTTGCCGATATGGTATATCCGTTTTACGTCGAAAGGTATCTGTTTGCCGGTCTCCCATACACAGAGCAGGTCATCCGAGTCGACAGGGTTATTTATGGTCTGGGCAGAGTATATCTTCAATCTACATCCCCCAGTCCCAGCCGTTCCATTCTGTAGGATCCGTCGGTAACCCTGTTTACCCAGTCATGGTTGCCCAGATACCAGTTGACGGTTTTCTCCATTCCGGTCTCGAAGGTCTCCTCCGGTGTCCAGCCTAGCTCCTGTTTTATCTTCGATGCGTCTATGGCGTACCGCTTGTCGTGGCCGGGCCTGTCCTTTACGAAGGTTCTCTGATCTCTGTAGCTTCCGCTGGCCTTCGGCCTTTTTGAGTCCAGGAGGTCGCAGAGAGTGTGGACTATCTGTAGGTTGGTCCTCTCGCTGTTGCCGCCTACGTTGTAGGTCTCCCCCGGAATGCCTTTTTCCATGGCGGTGGCCAGAGCTTTGCAGTGGTCCATGACGTAGAGCCAATCCCTGACGTTTGAGCCGTCTCCGTAGATAGGCAGGTCCTTTCCCGCAAGGGCGTTGTGGATCACCAGAGGTATGAGCTTTTCCGGAAACTGGTAGGGTCCGTAATTGTTGGAGCAGTTGGTGGTGACGGTGGGCAGGCCGTAGGTGTGGTGGTAGGCTCTTACCAGGTGGTCCAACGACGCTTTGGACGCAGAGTAAGGCGAGTTAGGGGCGTAGGCGGTGGTCTCGGTGAAGAGGCCGCTGTCCCCTAAGGATCCGTAGACTTCATCGGTGGAGATGTGGAGGAACTTAAAGGTCCCTTGGGCCTCCGGCTTTAGGCCGTTCCAGTAGGATCTGACGGTCTCTAATAGGACGAAGGTTCCCATGACGTTGGTCTTTATGAACTCCGCCGGTCCGTCTATGGATCGGTCCACGTGGCTTTCCGCCGCCAGGTTGAATATGCCCTGGATATTCCTGTCCCGAAGGATCTCCGATACCAAAGATGCATCGCCTATGTCTCCTTTTATGAAGACGTAGTTTTCCCTGCCCTCAAGATCCGCCAGAGAGTCCAGGTTTCCTGCGTAGGTTAGCAAGTCCAGCACCGTTACGTTATGTCCCTGTTCCACAAGCAGGTGGACCAGGTTGCTTCCTATAAATCCGGCTCCGCCGGTTACTAAGTAGTTCACTCTTTAGGGCACTCCCTTCAGGATAAAAAGCCAACGTTATTATGAGTCAAAATACTACTCGAAAAGCGTTAGGTCAAGACCGTTATCCGAGTTTTTCCAACGAAAAGGTCACAGTGGGTTTATATTATCATATAGGCTGGGCATATAGCCCTGTAGGATGGTTTAAATATGAGCCGTGGTAGAATATCGGCGGTTATCGTCAATTTGGGAAGGAGGGGTGGAGAGGAAATGAAAAGTAGAAAATATCTGATCGTAACCACCGTATCGGTCACGTTGGAAGCTTTCCTGCTACCTCAAGCCGAGAGACTTAAAGATAACGGCTGGCAGGTGGACTGTCTGGCTAACGGGGCGTCGAAGAGCGAAAAATGCCACAGAACCTTCGACCATTGCCACGATATAGGCTGGGGGCGCACTCCTCTGGACCTTAAAAATTTTACCGAATACCCGGAAAGAATCCGTCGATTGGAGAGGAAAAACGAATACGACGTGGTCCACGTTCATACTCCTGTGGCCTCTTTCGTAACACGCTTCGCTCTTAAAGAGATGAGAAGGGAAATCGGCTCGAAGGTAATCTATACAGCCCACGGATTCCACTTCTACAGAGGAGGGAACCCCGTCAAGAACGCCCTGTTTCTGGGACTGGAGAAACTGGCATCACGCTGGACCGACGAGCTCGAGGTGATAAACGGCGAGGATTACCAGGCCGCCATAACCCACCTTCTGCCCAGGGAAAGAGTGCGTTTTCTGAAAGACGGAGTCGGCCTGGACAGGGCCCACTACAACCCCGATGCCGTGCCGAAGGAAGCGGTCCAACAGGCGAGGCGCGACATGGGCCTGACCGACGGGGACGTACTCTTCACCATGATAGCCGAGTTCAACAGAGGCAAGAGACATTCCGACCTCATAAATGCCTTCGCCATGGTAAAGGACCCCAGAGCCCATCTGGCCTTTCTGGGAAAGGGAAAGCTCATAGAGAAAAGCAAAGAGCTATGTAGAAACCTCGGAATAGCCGAAAGGGTTCACTTTCTGGGGCACGTTCCGGACGTCAGGCCCTACATACTGGCATCCAGGACCACGGTGCTTCCCTCGGAGAGGGAGGGCCTTCCGAGAAGCGTAATGGAGAGCATAGCCCTGAAAGTTCCGGTGATAGGAGCAAACGCCAGAGGAACCAGGGACCTGCTGAAAGACGGCGGAGGGTGGATCGTTCCGGTGGGGGGGATAGCGGAGATGAAAGAAACCATGGAGAAAGCCATCGGTACAAGAGGGCGTAAAAAGGCCTCCATGGTCTACTGCGTATTTCAGGACATAAAGCCCAACATGATGGGGGTGGCAAAAAAAGTAAAGGGACAGGTGAGACACATGTCCCGATACTTCGACCTCTCCTGCCTGTTCGTAGGAAACCACGACATGACCCTGGCCCAGACGATAGCCGACCGAGAGGACATCGTGCTGAAGGACATCCCCAGATCGAACATACTTTCCTACAGAGTCGAGGGCCTCAGAACTGCCTACGACTGGATATCCAGACACAGACCGGACTACCTCTACCTGAGATATCCGTTGGGGTGTCCCTTCTCCGCTCTTTTCACCTATATGGTATCCCGAATGGGAGTAAAAATAATAACCGAGCACCAGTCCAAGGAACCCCACGAGCTTCGCCTGCTTAAAAAATACCACTTCATGGTGTCGGATTGGCTTTTCGGCAGGCTTACCCTACTAAACGTATCCCTCATCATCGGAGTAACCCCCGAGATAAGGGACTTCGAGAAAAACAGGGCTCCTCACAGTAGCGCCGTGTGTATGACCAACGGCATAGACGTGGAGGACTATCCCGCCAGACATTATGAAAGCCAATCCGACAAGGAAGGGGTCGACCTCCTTTTTTGCGGCGCTCTGGCCTCCTGGCACGGCCTGGACAGACTGATATCGGCAATGGCGAAGTTTTACGAATGCCCCGTTAGGCTTCATATAGCCGGGGAGGGAGAGGAAATGGACAGATTGCGCTCCATGGTCGAAAAACTGCCTCCGATGCATTCGGTTACGTTCTACGGTTACCTGGACAAGGGCGAGATATCGGACCTTTTCGACAGGTGCGACGCAGCGATAGGGTCTTTAGCGCTGGACCGAAATGGACTCCGCCAAGCCTGCACCCTCAAGACCAGGGAGTACGCCGCGAGGGGGATACCCTTCGTGATAAACTACGACGACCCCGATTTTAGAGACATACCGTGGGTACTTCAAATCCCTTCTCATAAAGAGATCGATGTAAGGGACGTAGTCTCCTGGATAAAAAAGATTAGCGCAACCCCAAATCAGATAAGAGCTTATTCATCCAAAACTACAAACTACGACAAAAAAATAAGGTCATTAGCTACGAAAATCTCTTAAACATCCGATAACACTATGTGTGATGGCTGTCAAGAGACATATCGCGTTTCTTGACAGCCATCGCCTAGGGGTTATTGCGTTTAAATGATGAAAATAAAAAAATATCCGTTACGAAGTTAGCACTAGCTAGCCCCTTCAAGTTGACAACAAGGATAAATGCTATGAGAGATAGAAATACGTATTTCTCTGTTTTTTGAGGTCGACTCTTCATGTAAAGTACTGTTGCAACCATGCAAGGAATGAAGTAGACAATAATCATTGGAACTCCACCATAATACAGTAATCTCAGATACCCGACGTCTGTATGCATATAGTAACCTGAGTCTCTTCCCGTTACATCACGGCTTACGAATTTCCCATCTCCAAAGATATACGTGCGTGTCTTATCAGGGAAAGAGTACATTGTTTTTAAACCATCTGTGGAGTTAGATCTAAGCTCTTGGTGCTCGATCAAATTATATACCGGCTCTAATCCCCATTGATATAACGGTTCTTCCTTGAATATATTGTGCAACACTAGCGCAAACAAGATTAAGACAATCAAAAAATCAATAGCCTTAATCGTTGCTGTTATTTTATTTTTGTTGGATAAAATGAATATCACAAACAACAGCGGTACGGATACCAGAGTCGTTCTGGAAAAGAAGGACCCTGCTAAGATAAAAAATAATGAAGTAGCCCAAGCCATAAACGGTCTTCCTTTCTGAATTAAAACCCCCATAGCAATTAAGGCTACTACCCCGAAGTATATCCCTGCCCCAGCGTATTTCACTGCTCCTAGCCCTATCAGACGCATTAATTCAGTTTTTGACATTGCCCTTTCTGATATAAACTCTAAAGCAAATATTTTTGACCTAACCTCCATAAAAATAAAAGAGTATACACCTATAATTATCTGAAGAAAAGCCCCCCAGAAAACAATACGTATCGCTTCTTTTTTCCCTATAGCGATATTTTTATGCTCAATTAGGAGGCAAATAGCTGCGGAGTACAGAAAAGCACCAACCAAAGACTTGCTCATAACAATGTCTTTGGACTGATTAACTAAGAGCGGTATTAATGATAAACATATGCTGCACACCTGAGAGAATAAATAAACTAAGCTATTTTTATTAACTCTCCACCCTAAGAAAAAAAGAGAGATAAATATTAACCCCATAGAAAATTTGAAATCTAAAATCCTACTAAAAAATATAATTTTATAAAAAAGAAATAAAAACACGATCGAATATACCTTTTGCAAAGAGACACCCCTCAGATCATTATTGGATTTTATTATAATTTAATCCTAGCGAACAAACCACCCGAAGTTGTCGATAACATAGAATATCTGTAACTATTCAATCGCCCCAGCTAAGAAGAGAATCTGGCCATCGACATGGCCTCGAAGATATTGATAGAGTGCTTCTTCGCCGTAATGAAAAACGACATTGTTTTAGCATAGTCACTAGCTTATAGTGGACCCGGAAAAATGGACCACCGAGTAAGTTGCTAGGTTAAGGTCAAGAATAGGCTGCTGTATCATAGGTCTCAGAAAGAGAGGGGACATAATGGCAGCCAAACGACAACGACGTTCACCGGAATTCAAGACCAAAGTAGCCCTGGCAGCGCTGAAGGGAGATAAGACCCTAGTGCAGCTCTCCAGTGATTTTGGAGTCTCCACAGTTCAGATCGGACAGTGGAAAAGACAGCTATTGCAGGGGCTTCCCGAAGTCTTCCAACAGAAAAGAAACCCAGTGGATATAGATGCTCTGACAGCTCCTCTTTATCAAGAAATCGGTCGGCTGAAAATGGAGCTGGACTGGCTTAAAAAAAATCTGGCGTTGACTCTTGAAAAGAAGCGAGGCTATGTGGAATCGGATCATCCTCATCTCAGCATTCGCCGACAGTGCGATCTCCTCGATTTGAACCGCTCCAGCTTTTACTCTCCACCTACAGTGGGGACGGAAAGTTCAGAAAAGCTGGAGATCATGGAGCTTATCTACAAACAATACACAGACATCCCAACCTACGGTAGCAGGCGAATGACCGCCTGGCTTCAAGGTGGGGAAGCCCAATCAGGTCTGGAGCACGGATATCACGTACTGTAGACTCACCTGTGGGTTCATGTATCTCGTAGCTGTCATCGACTGGTATAGCCGCTATATCCTCTCCTGGGAGCTATCCAATACTCTTGACGCTGAATTCTGCATCGTGGCTTTGAAGAAAGCTCTGGAGATGGGCAAGCCAGAGATCTTCAATACCGACCAAGGCTGTCAGTTCACCAGCAAGGCCTTTCTGAAGCCTCTGAAGGAACGTTCCATCAGCATCAGTATGGACGGTCGCGGCAGGGCTCTGGACAATATTTTCGTCGAACGGTTCTGGCGGACGCTCAAATACGAGTGGTTGTACCTGAATGAATATGAGCGAGTCGCCGATCTATCTCGAGACTTACAGAAATACCTGACATTCTATAACAGTAAGAGGCTTCACTCCTCACTGGGATACCGGACACCGCAGGAGATATATTTCGGAAAGGAAGACCTATAGCAGTCTGACCTAAACTAATCTAGGCTAAAAAATGGTCTTGACAGTGGGGTCCACCATACTTTTTTTGGGCCTGCCTCTTGCCCCATTTCCAGTCGGTAAGGGGTTTTGAGCTATACCGGAGGCAAGTAATTCATCGAAGGGCTTATCTATTCTGTAGCGGCAGCAATAAGGTGAAAAACGGTCCTTCCCGGCCGCGATAAACTCCTTCTTTTTATGCTGGGCCCATACCAGGAGCTTTCTCAGCTTTAAAGCCCATTCCTGGCCGGTGTTTTCGTGGATGGGCCTCAGCTCCCTTATAAGATGGGCATTGCAATAGACGTGGTTCACGTCAAATCTCTCGTAGGAACGCCAGAAGTCATGGACAGCTATCCCCCTGAACCAGGTAAGTATCCCGGAGGCGACCATTCCATCGTAGCCTCGCTTCTTCTCGACGGAGATATAGGCGTAGTCACGATTACAGGCAGATGACCCCTTATCGTCTCGCTGGACAAGGGACAGGTTCGTTTTATCGCCTGATGTTTTTCCACCGTGGTCACCAGTTTGGTCTCTATTACGTATCCTGCATCGCAGGAAGCCTTATCGGCGGTTCAGACATCCTTCTTTTCGCAGATCTCGCACTGATTAGGCAGATGCTCTACGATTTTATCCGGCTCATGGGGAAGCTGAAGGCCACTTCCTTTATGGCCCTTCTGGGCCCCTTTACTCTTGTCGCTTTTCTTCCGGGAGCTGGTAGGCTTGAGCTTTTTATAGCCGTCGCTGGAAGGAGGCTTGGAGCTGGTCTGGCTGTTTTGTTTCAGGATGGCTTCGAGCTCTGAGATCCTCTCGCTGAGGCTCTTGATTATCGCCTTGAGCATCTGTTTTTCCTCGAAGAGCTCTTCGTAGGTGGGCTTCTGAAACATGGGTAGGCCTCCCTTCAGATTCATTCTGATACCATCAGAGCACGTTACAAGAGGCTAAGGAACTGCTGACTTAGGACCTAAATCGGCAGAGGAACTGAATAGTTACAATGCGCGAAACATACTGGACAGTACCAAGATACATTGACGATAAGGTACAGACGATGCTATTTGCCACGAATTTCCGATAGCAGATAACTGACCTAAAGGACTACTGAGTTTAAGACCTAAATCAGTAGAGGAACTGAATAGTTATTTATTGTGAATAAAATTCTCTAAATAATACTCAACACGCTATTCACAAAATTTACATAATTTTCACTTGCCTCAAATTTTCTTATCACTTGCTTTTTAAAAGCAAATCTCAACTCTTCTTCCTTGAATTTAACCAATAGCCTCTCAATAAGCAGAGCTAATTCAGTACTTTCAAAGCTACCCGGCAACATTGTATCAAACTCCGATGGTATAAGCTCTGAGATTCCTCCAATATTAGGAGCTATAGCAGGTACACCGCAGGCCATAGCCTCCATTATGGAAACCGGGACACCTTCTGATTCACTTGAATTAATAAAAAGGTCTACGGGCTCGGCAAGAAAAAATGATTTTACTTGATTATTAGGCAAAAAACCCCAAAACTTATATTCGATATTTTTATCACTAAGAACCTCTTTGGATAAAATTTTCAAATCATTCAACAGAGGCCCTTCGCCAATGTGACTCCATCTAATTTTTAAATTATCATGCCAGCTAGAGAACAACGATAGGGCTTCTATTATTTTATCTATTCTCTTAATAGAAGAGCAACTAGAAACAGACACTATGTTGAGATATCCGTTAGGACTTGACTGAGCTATTCCAGAAGTTACAGGAACCCCCAATCGACTAATCATAATTATATCAGAGGGCACACCATAAACATCCTCCATATACTTCTTGCCTTCCTGAGAAATCGCATAGATAATATCAAGATCTTTCAAAAACTGTCGCTTAAGAGGCATATACCTCCTTCGCCTTCTTTCCTCATATAGATCAAAGCCATGGGCTCTTGATACGATTTTTTTTATTTTAGCGCTACGCTTATTGAGAACTGATGCATATGCCTGAACATCATTCCAATAGCAGTAAGCAACATCAATAATACCATGCTTGCAAAAGAAAAGATCAAGGGCCCGCTTTGCATAAAGAACAATAGCAACAGAACGTAGGGCAACAAAAACAGTCACAAAAGTGAGTTTCTTAGAGCGGAATAAATAACAGAGCTCTTGGTAAAATATTTTACAAAAAAAAGATTTCATTAAGAAATAAGCTTTTTCAATTACTGTTGTCTTTTTTGACATAGATAAGTCTATTTTGATACCATCGGGAACAGATCGAGGATAATCTGATACATGGAAAGGCATTAAAAAAACCTCAAGATCAGAACTAACTTTATTCCCCCAGTAAGGCATTTCATCTTCAAGGAACTGTTCTCCCGGCAAATAAGGAAAGGATGATGTCAAAACAACCACCCTTTTCATAATATTCCCCGTCCTACCTTAACACGAGAGCTTTCTTTACTCCGTTCATAAGCCCTCTCCAGCACCTCTACGGTCTTCCTCCCCTCTCTGGCGGTCACGAAACCGTAGGATTTGCCCGTTCCGTCCAGCATTCCCGGAAGGTCTCTGTACAGGACGTAATGTCCCCCTCCGTAGACGCTCTTGGGGTCGTAGCTTACCGAATCAAGCTGCTCGTCCATTTTGTGAGGCGCGTCGAAGTCCCATATCTCCACCTTGTTCATGGCTACTCCGCCTATCTTTGCGGTGCCTCTGTCTCCCATTACTGTGATGCTTCCCTCCAGGTTTCTGGGGTAGGTCAGCACCGATACGTTTATGTTCCCTATGGCTCCGTTTCTGAACTTGAGGCCAACCGTTATGGTGTCCTCCGCCTCTATACGCCTGCCCAGGGTGGAGGAAAATGCGTGTACCTGATCAACCGCCCCGCCCATCCACTGAACCATGTCCACATAATGGGCGGCCTGATTGGCGAGGCATCCTCCGTCGAACTCCCAGGTTCCACGCCAGGGGGCCATGTCGTAGTAGTCCTGGGGCCTTGTCCAGAGAACGTTGGAGGTTATCATGTGGATGCGGCCGAAACGCCCGGCCTCAAGGGCTTGACGAAGCAGCACTATGGTGGGGTTCAATCGGTTCTGCTTTACCTCCATGTAGAGCACTTTGGCCCTGTCGCAGACCTCTATGGCCCGATCCACCTTTTCGAGGCTTGTGCCGAGAGGCTTTTCGGACAGCACGTTTACCCCTGCCTTTGCGGCGGTTATGGCGTGATCCGGGTGCATTCCCGAGGGGGTGCATAGGGCGACCATGTCTATGTTTTCGTTTTCAAGCATTTTTTCGTAGTCGGTGTAGGCGGTGCAGCCGGTCTTGGCGGCAGTTACGGTGGCTCTTTCCTCCAGTATGTCGCAGCAGGCCACGAGATTCAGTTCGCTAACCTTTTCTATGGCGGCGACGTGGCTGGCGCTTATTCTGCCGCAGCCCAGTATGGCTATGTTGTGCATTTTCTCTCCTCCCAAGCTACAGCAGATAGGCGTTTTCAAGCTCCGACGGATCTACTTTCAACGCCGGTGCCAGAACGTTTTTGGTGTCGAAGACGAGGCTGGAGTTGTCCGCCACCAACTTGTAGTCTACTTTGTGCTTGTGGGCGGTGGTTATGACCACGGCGTCGTATTCCTTCAGGCTTTTTTCCGTTATGTCTACGGAACTCACCTTTTCGCCTTTCCAGTCGACTTCGGGGCAGTAGGGGTCGTGATAGCTCACCACCGCTCCTTTGCGCTCCAGCTGCTTCCACACCTTGAGGGACGGAGATTCCCTGAGGTCGTCTATGTCTCCTTTATAGGCGACTCCCAGCAGAAGTACTCTGCTGCCTCTGAGGGGTTTGGATCTGTCGTTGAGCAGGTCCATGAGTCTCTCGACTACGTGGTCCGGCATGGAGTCGTTTATCTCTCCTGCCAGCTCTATGAGTCTGGTGTGGTAGTCGTATTCCCTGGCCTTGTAGGTGAGGTAGAAGGGGTCCAGAGGGATGCAGTGGCCGCCTATTCCAGGGCCGGGGTAGAAGGGGACGAAGCCGAAGGGTTTGGTGGAGGCTGCTTTTATGACGTCCCAGACGTTTATTCCCATTTTATGGCAGAGTATGGCCATTTCGTTGGCCAGGGCGCAGTTTACGATACGGAAGGTGTTTTCCAGTATCTTGGTGGCCTCCGCCTCTTTGGGGCTGGATACGACGAATACCGGGGCGTCCAGCACCGATTCGTACAGGGTTTTGGCTATCTCGGTGCACTGGGCTGTGCAGCCTCCGACCACCTTGGGGGTGTTGTGGGTTTTGTAGGTTGCGTTGCCCGGGTCCACTCGCTCGGGGCTGAAGGCCAGGTAGATGTCCGTTCCTACTTTAAGGGCCGATGCCTCCAGGAGGGGTTTCAGTATTTCCTCGGTGGTTCCGGGGTAGGTGGTGGATTCCAGCACCACGAGCATGTCTTTATGCAGCCTTTTCGCAACCTCTTTCGTGGAGGCCTCGACGTAGGAGAGGTCCGGCTGTTTGAATTTGTCCAGAGGAGTGGGAACGCATATGGCGACGACGTCGCAGTCTTTAAGGCCGTCGAAGTTTGTGGTGGCCTTTATGAGGCCTTTGGAGACGAAGTCTTCGAGCTCTTCCGGAACTATGTCGCCTATGTAGTTTTCACCTCTGTTGATCTTGTCGCATTTGTCCTGCTGAACGTCGAAGCCGAGGACGGAGAAGCCCGCCTTGGCTTTTTCCACGGCCAGGGGAAGGCCTACGTAGCCCAGGCCTATTACTCCGATTTTGGCCGTTTTGTCTTTTATTCTGTCGATCAATGCCATGGTTGGGTCGGTCTCCTTTATCCTTCGTAGTATGTCTGGTTTTCTATGAGCTGCTCTTCCGGTACCGGTTTCATCTCTTTGGCGGGGCATCCTGCCACTATCGTTTCGGAGGGAACGTTTTTGGTGACTACCGCTCCAGCAGCTACGAGGGCGTCTTTGCCTATTTCCACCCCGGGAAGCAAGGTGGCGTTGGCACCTATTCTGGCTCCTTTTCGGAGGACCGGTCCGGCGAAGTGTTTTTTACGCTCTTCGGTGCGGCCAAGGTAGTTGTCGTTGGAGAAGGCGACGCAGGGGGCTACGAAGCAGTAGTCCTCCACGGTGCTCATGGCGGTTATGTAGGCGTTGCTCTCTATTTTGCATCTTTTGCCGATGGTGGTCTTGTTCTCCACTGTGGCTCCTCTGCCGATTATTGTGAGTTCGCCGATGGTTACATCCTCTCGGACGGTGGCGCAGTCGCCGAAGAAGACGGAATTTCCAATTTCGGCCCCTCGGTAGATCACGCAGCAGGCCCCTACCGTTACAGATTTGCCGAGTACCAGAGGGGGAAGTTCCACGGCCTCTCCTGTGGTGGCGGATAGGCCCGCCTTGGCGGGGCATTTGCCCAGTATGGCTCCGTCCAGGATGATGGAGCCATCGCCTATATGAACGCCGGACCTTATGACCACGTTGTGGCCGATCCGGACGTTTTCGCCGATACGAACCTCTTTCTCTATAACAACGTTCTGCCCGATCGTGGAGCTTTCGGGGCAAGGGCTGTCTATCATTGGGTGGCTCCTTTCAGTATCGATCTCAAGGCGAGAACTGTCTTCTCCGCCGCGTGTCCGTCGCCGTAGGGGGTGGGCGGTGTCGTTCCGTCGGTTTGGGCGATGGAGAGTCCTTTTTTTACTATGTCCTCGGAGTTCGGCTCCGCCAGGAGGTTCCAGCCGCAGTCGGTAAGTTCTCTCCAGCCGGTGTCGGGCATTATAACCAAGGCCCTTTTTCCGGCAAAGACGGCTTCTTTCTGGAATCCGCCGCTGTCGGTAACGGCTAAGGCGCAGTTTTCCGCCAACCCCATGAGCTGAAAGTATCCCACGGGGGGCACGATCTTGATGCCGTCCGTCAGGCCGGAAAGGCCGAATTCCTCTATCCTCTTAGACGTTCTGGGATGGGCGGGGAAGACTATCTCCAGATCGAGGGTCTTTCTCAGCTCGGAGAGCCCCTTTAGGATCTCGCCGAGCTTTCGTTCGTCGTCCACGTTGAAGTCTCTATGCAAGGTCACCAGCACGAAGCGATTCGGCTTCAGGCCCAGTTTTTCCGTGATGGCTCCGTCGAAGCTGGAACGCATCATGAGAAAAAGGTCGTACATGACGTCTCCTACGTTGTGAACGCCCTGGGTTATGCCCTCTTTCGCCAGGTTGTCTGCCGCTGTTCGAGAACAGGTGAAGAGATGTCTGGACAGATGGTCCGTGACGACCCTGTTTATCTCCTCCGGCATGTCCTTGGGGTTTTGCCTTATTCCCGCCTCAACGTGGGCCACGGGGATTTTCAGCTTGGATGCCGCCAGGGCTCCGGCCACGGTGGTGTTGGTGTCGCCGTAGACGAGGACCATGTCGGGCCGTTCTTTCAGCAACACCGCCTCGAAACGCTCGAGGGCGCGGGCCGTCATGGCTCCGTGGGATCCGCTGCCTATGTCCATGGAATGATCCGGATTTTTTATGGATAGCTGATCGAAGAAGGCCCCGGACATGTAGGCGTCGTAATGCTGCCCCGAGTGGACCAACACGTAGTCCCAGGCGGAAAGACGGCGCACCTCTTTGTATATCATGGCCTCCTTTACGAACTGGGGCCGGGCTCCTACGAGGGATATTACCTTGGGCAAATTAGAACCTCCTAGATGTGTTGTCAGAGTAATCTGGGAACCGATAGCTCCTGGGCCATGGAGTCCAGCTGGACCATTAGCTCCGGCGTTATGGGTATCCCTGATTTCAATCGTTTAGACCTGGTTTCGTGTTCTTTCTCTCCCGCAACGTATATACGAGAGGCTTCCTTTTCTTTTCTCGAGTTTTGAAGATCTCGAAGTATGGCCCCTGCTACGGAGCGGAAGGTCTCCAGAGGCAAAAATTTGGATACGTCTATAGCGATGAAAAAGTGCCCCATTCCGATTCCCGTAACCTGCTTTAGATAGGGACCGTTTTGGAAGGCTGCGGACAGTATCTCAACCATAACCGACAGGCCGTATCCCTTATGCCCTCCGTTTATCTCACCTAAACCGCCTAGAGGCAAGAGAGCGGCTTCTCCGCTCAGGAGTTTTTTCAGAATTTCAGAGGGGTCGTTAAGGCTTACTCCGTCCGAGCCGGTCACCAATCCATCCGGCATTACCTGACCGTTTCTCTCGAACATTTCCACAGCACCTCTTTGAACGATGGATGTTGCAGCATCGAAAAGGAAGGGAAAATCCAAGTCCGTAGGGGCGCTGAAGGCTATGGGGTTCGTTCCCAAAATGGGCTCGGTTCCGAAGGTGGGACATGTGGACGGCCTGGCGTTGGTGAAGGCCACTCCCACCATTCCCTCGGAAGAAGCCATCAAGGGGTAGTAACCGGTAAATCCGAAGTGACTGGAGTTCCTCACCGCCACGGCTCCTATTCCGTTTTCCTCGGCTTTCTTTATGGCCAGTTTCATGGCCTCTGTGGATATTACGTGGCCCATGCCTCCCCCGCCGTCGAGAAGAGCGGTTCCACTGGATTCGGATAGTACGGTTATTTTCGATGTAGGGCTTTGAGCCCCGGATTTCAGCCTATCGACGTAGATGTGAAAACGGCCTATTCCGTGAGTATCGAAACCTCTAAGATCCGCCTCCACCAATACGTCGGAGATACGTTTTCCATCCTTTACCGGGACGCTCAGGCGTTCCAATACACTTTCTATGAAGGCCCGAAGTTTTTCGTGATCCACGTTTGTGCAGTTGGCGTCGTTATGCGAGGAAATCATAGACGGGCTCCCTTTCGACGAATTTATTGCGATGAGTTCTATGAGTCAAAATACTACTCGAAAAGCGTTAGGTCAAGACCGTTATTCGAGTTTTCCCAACGAAAAGGTCACAGTGGGTTTATATTATCATGCTAGGTAGGTATATCACACCATGGAATTTTTATAGCATAGAAAAAAGACCCGGCCTTTCGGCCGGGTCTTCATCTTTTGAGGATATCGGAGTGGGTGCCGGTTCTGATCAGTGAAATGGCTTGTTGATCGACTCTGTATATCAGGATCCAATCGGGTTCTATGTGAAGCGAGCGATGGCTGCCCCAGTTTCCTAGCATGGGGTGATCATTGTATTGTTCGGGAAGTTCCTTCCCTGAGGCTAGGATTTGGAGTGCCTTCTTCAGCTTGTCCGTGTCTTTGCCCCGTTTTACTTGTAGTTTTACGTCCCGTTTGAACTGACTTGATCGTTTCAGCTTCGGCATCAGATACCGAGATCTTCATACAGGTCGTCAAGAGACTGAAACTCTTCTCCTTCTCCGGAAGCAATCTCGGCCATAGCCTGCCTGGTTTTGGCGTTGGGGATCTCTACCGGAAATGGAAATCGTCCGCTCGTTCCGATCTGTACCAGCGTCATCCTGACGGCGTCGGATATGGATAGCCCCATCTGCGAAAGGGCTTCCGATGCTTTCTGTTTGGTTTCGCTGTCTATGCGAACTCTGATAGAACTATCACAGGCGGTCATCTTTATCGCCTCCTTGTAGCCACATTGTATCAACGTATCGGGAAATGATCAATTGCTAGAGCTGATCCGTCAGGGCTTTGATATTGGGGATTTGCTTTTCCAATTGGCTGATGTTCACCATGATTTTGTTTCCCAGTATTATTTTAGGACCGCTTGGCAGAACCGATATAGGTATTCCACAGGCACCGGAAACTACCGAGGCTGAGTTTGCATCGTTGATCTCGAACTGGAACATCTTTTGAAAAGATTTTTTCGCGCTTGATATAGGGGTTCCCGAAGGGTGAATTAAAAATATGTTCGGATTACCCTGCCAAGTTTTCCAAAGTTCCTCTCCTATTTCGTTGACAACCGTTTTGAACGCTGAGGCAGATGTTTTGTTCATCTGGGTTAGTCTGCTTCCTATATACATGTATATCTTGGGCAATTCCATTCTATACTTTAACGAGTTAAGATGAAATTCGGTTTGGACGTCCTGTTCATGCCGTCTTTGGCCGTAAACCAAAGACAGAAGGGTTTTTATGGAGCGTTTGGAGGCACCGTCTACGGAAAAGGGTATGAGAAGTCTGTCCGCAGCGGTTAGGGCTAGCTCCGTATATATGGAAAAGCTGGGATTGCAGTCGATAAAAACACATATGTCATCGGTGTTCCAGGAGTCGGCTATGTCATCTATGAGGTTTTTTATCCATAGGTGAACGATTCTCCATGCGTCTTCAGGTCCTATGGTGGATGCACCAAAAACCCTTGAGGTCAAAGCCTCTAGCTGCTCATCTCCTGCTACAAGAAAAAGATTTTCCGGTATGTACTCGTTGTAGTTACAGACCTGTATTGGAAATTCACTTCCTGTTTTAGGCGATACATAGGGACTTTTGATTCGATGCTGGATATATCCTGCGATGGTTTTTCTCGGCACAGCTTTCTGTATATCGGATAGATTTTCGTCTCCTTGGTTGACGATTCCCCCGAGGAAAGTCAGAGAAGAGTTAGACTGAGGGCACAGGTCTATCACGAGTACCTTTTTAGCCCGATGGTTTTTAGCGTATTCCGAGGCTAGCTGGAATGTCAGGTAGCTTTTTCCAACCCCACCTTTGTTGTTCCACACAGCATATACGATCATAACGCAATTCCCCCTCCTGTTTTAAGGAAATTGTAGCAGGGAAAGCCTCTTTACTGTTAATAGACCTGAAAGCCGGTAGAACAAAAAAGACCCGGCCTTTCGGCCGGGTCCTTTGGGGGTTACAGCAGGTCTTTCAGAAAATCCTCCAGCTTTTTTCTCAGCTTTCTGACCATGATGCTGACGTTTTGTTGGGAACATCCCAGGTCTTTCGCTATTTCCTTTTGCCTCAGGCCTCGAAGAAGGCCTTCAACCAGCAGAAATTCCTGGGGATCTATGGGTATTCCCGCAAGCAGAAGCTTGGGGTTGTATAGTGGGTTTGGATCCTCCGGCTCGTAGCCGGTTTCGGCCATTTCCTCGAAGCTGCCGTGGTCGGCCTGACGACGAAGCTTTTTCGCGGCGTCTCTTACCCTGCCGGGGAGCATGTTGGACAGGTATAGGGGCAGGGGTTGTTCGTCCGGATACTGTATTATGAGCTCCAGAGCGTGACAGGCGGCCTCACCCAGGAGTTCCTCGAAGTCGGCGCCCCGCCCGGCATAGCGTTTCGCCAGGCTTTTTATGAGGGGCAGGAATCGAAGCACCAGTTCCTCCAGATCGAGTATGTCGTCGGTTCCGTCGCAGGGGCAGTCCCCTCCGATGATTTTGCTTTCGTCTATAGGTTTTATGGTTTTCTTTTTTTCCTGGCGCATCTTATATAAACCTCCTTCGGTTTTATACAGCTAGATGGACGAATCCCCTGTCTCGATAGGGCAGGATCGACTCGAAGCCTTCTTCTCTCGCTACGGCGCAGAAAAGTTCCTGACGGCTTCTCGAGACCACTACGTCCGCCGCCGCGCCTTTCATGTGTCGGCTGCGAGGCACCCCTCCGACCTCGGAATTATGCCTTGGGCACCTGTAGCCGCTGGTTATCCTCAGTGGACCCCAGCGGCCCCGGAGGGCCTCCAACCGGCTCAGAAGCTCCGGTTGGAGGCGCACCGTGAGGCAGCAGGGACACTGAAACTCCCGAAGCGAGAAGTGGGGCGCTATTCGGATGTCGTTGTCATCCACGGCGACCTTCCTCGACTATGGCCAGTTTCAGTTCCTGTATGGCCTGGCTAAGCCCTTCCAGTCTGCTTTCCATGCGGATCAGCAGGTAGGCTGCCACCGCTATGGAGAAGCCGTGCTGGGCTATGCCGGCCAGTAAGTCCTCCATTTGTCTCTATCCTCCTCGCTACTGGGTTATGATCTCCTCCACGGTGCGATCGATAAGCTCGGCCTCTACTATGGTGGTTACCGCCGGAAGAACCGCTCCGTTGTCTATGACGGACTGCATGGCCGTCCTGACCTCGGTTTCCGTGAGGGTTTCCTTGGCGTGCTTCAGGGAGATGCTCTTTTTTGTTCCGTCCGATCTCCCGAAGGTCATCTTAACGGTTTTCATTTTTTCACCTCCTCTCCTGTGCGCTTAAGGTCCGAACGGTCCGGTTAGTCCGAGACTATGTCGGTGTCGATCTTGTGGACTTCCACGACCGGGACGTCCAGAAGGGTTCCCATGGCGGCAGCCACGGCGTCCAGCTGGTCGGCGGTCATGGCGGGGTTGGCCCTGGAGATGGACAGACTCCCGAGCTTGGGAGCGCCGTCCGCCGAGGTTCCCACCTGGCAGCGAAGCACTACTCTGCTGCTTGACGGTACGAAGGATGCCATTCGAGCACCTCCTTTCTTCTTGGGGTCTATTATGTAAAGTGGGCTCGGGAGGGGTTTTATACAAACAGATTCATAAACGACTTTCTCCAGGGCGTTTACTCTATCCTTGATTATAGTAAATCGAGCAAAATTTAACAAGATCTTGATTATGATTAGCTTATAATACATGATGGGGAGTATCGATACAAAAAGAGCAGGCTTGACTTTGTCTGAAAAGTCAAGCCTGCTCCATTAATGAATCTAATCGTTCGGTCTGGCTATCATTCCAAGTTTTTTTTCGTTTCCTCTGGCCTTAGCATTTCCAAAAAGTTAACGGGGGGGGTGTAAAAAGAGCCACCCGAACCTACATGGACGACGGTTCGAACGCCGCCGATCCGTCAGGGCTTTGACGCGGTGGCTGTGCCGCAAATATCGTCAATAAGAGCTCGGTGTCATCGATCAAACGATACTCTGGACGCTTCCCCGAAAGTTTTTCACTTACGGAAAGAATGATGGGCACTCCCTCGCCTCTTTTATCCATGAGAAAATTGCGTTCCCCTGGAAAATCGGCAAAAGGCATCGGGCAACGCGCGAGTAAGCTGGTAAGGAGCTCATTACGAGAGGACTGACGAAGGGGCAGACTCTCGATCGTCATCGTGTTAGGGATAGCTCCGGGAGAAAAAAGCTCAACACGATCGGAGAACATGTGTAATCGAACTTTAGAGCCCTGAATTGAATAGTCCCTGTGTGCGACGGCGTTTACCAACGCTTCAAATATCGCCTGCATCGCAAACTGTGGGATATCTCGTCTCGCAGGCTCCTTGACCGCATAAACTTTCATGTTTTTTTCTACGAACTTGTAAGCCTCTATAATCTGGACATCCAAAGGTCCAAAGATGTCTCTTGCATCCAGCTGGTATGCCGCATCCCGTTCGGTTCCCCGATAGGCAACCGCTTGAATGAATGCGTTAGGTAGAAACTCCTGAGGATTTTTACATGCCATCAGTATTCCACTGACACTGGGACATATCTTACCGTCATCATCCTGCGTCAACAGCTTTAGCTTAATCAAAAAGTCGTCATCGCTATCTGGAGACAGCGGCGTTTTGAACTTTCTCCATAAGGTTTTTTCGAGACACTCTCGGGGGGCAGAGGTGACCGACTGTTCATCAAAACGGATGATTCTGGCCTGACTTCGCTGTTGAAAAAGCCTGGCCAATATATCAGGAGTCATCTGTCGTTTCGAGCTACCGATTCTATGGTAGTATCCGCCGGGGCTTTGATGGACATAAAGACTCTTGGGAACGTCTACTCTGACAATAACCCGTTCCACACCGTCTTCGGCTACGACCGGCAGCTTTCTAATTCGGCAAAAAAGCTGGGGAGTGACGAGGTCGTTGCATATTCCTCGCAACCAGGTTTCGACTACGTCCAGCTTGTCTTCAGGAATACCAACGATCGTTCTCGACTTATCGTCAACCCCTAATACAAAAACTCCGCTTGACGTATTCGCCATCGCAGCTAGCTCATCGGCCATGCTGTTGCGATGGGGCTCGTTAACCTGATTTCCCTTGTATCTCAGGTCCTTCAGTTCAAGAGAGGAGTCCTCCCCCAACCGAATTTGCCTTAATAGTTCATCCGTAGCTTGAAACATAAATTAAACCTCCAGAGCTATGCGCTCATAGCGCTTTTTAAACGCTTGACGGCCACCTTCCATGATGGTGCAGACAGAGTCTCGGATGCTTGACTCCTCAAGGCCGCCTTGTCGATCGATTTGTACCTGGCCGTTTTCATATTTCAGGACATGCACCAGCTCGGAATCGCCGTTAACGACGATATTGGGGTTGTGGGTCACGACGATGAGCTGACGTCTCCTTTTGTTCTCGTGAATCTGATTTACGACAAGATCACATATCAATGCGTTATCCAGATCGTCTTCCGGTTGGTCTATAATCAACGGCTCATCGCCATGGCTCAACAAGAAAGCAAGAATAGCCGCTGCTTTCTGCCCGGCAGAACCTTTCTCAAGGTCATCGAACTTACCCGAGGCCGGGTTTTTGGAATATTTGACTCGCAGCATATCCTCCGGCCACCACGTTTCGAGTTGATCGAAAGTAGCCGGTTGATTCTCAAATAATTTCTTCAGGCGGTTATCAAACGCACCATGATTTCCGGAAAACCGCCCTCTGGCGATATCAAGCGTTTTGGTTTTTATCTCCGAAATCACCTGCGGTAGGTCGGCTTCAGGTACTTTAGAATCTTCCCATCTGATAAACGGCCAGAGAAGGGCCTGTTTGTTTTCTCGATCATATACCGAACTTACGAACTTTCCATCCTCAAGGTTGAGTAAAGAACGATATTCGTCCTCTACCGTGCTCACTTCGCCATATTTTACTAATTCCATACGCACAAAAGAGCTATTTCCGATGATTTTCTCAAGAAACTTCTTCCTCTTTTCGAATAACTCGGTGCGTAATTCTTGAAGCCTTGCGAAAGTTTCATCGATTTGTTTTTCCGTCGACTTCGTTTCCTTCCGGGTGGAATCAAGTTTTTTTAGTCGCTGCTGCAATTGGCTGCGTTGCTGAACCCACTCACCATAAAGATGAACATTGAACGGGCTCTGTTTTTCCTCGTATTCCTTGACCAATCCATTATAGGCGACGATGCTGGCCTGTACCGTCTTATACCATTCGCTCGAGAGAATGCTTTCTTCCCTTTGGGCTTTTAGCTCATCGACTTTATCGGCAAGCTCGCCAAGGGTCTCCCCGATCTTTTTTAGCTCTTTCGCCGTCCGTTCGTGAATCGTCCTGATCCCGACGGTAGTCTCATCCTGTTCGTCAAACAGATGCGAGGGAAAATCCGAGAGTTCGGCGTTGAACGCAAGTGTTCTTATACCGGAAGAAAGTTCATCGAAAACACTGTCATCGGGAAGACCGTTCCTTTGCTGGCTGCGCTTTTGATACTGTTTGAGTACAGTACCATGACCTTTCTCTTCATATTGTTTTAGGTCGTTTTCGACGTCTCTCAGTTTCGCTCGAATTTGCGGCTCGTCGGCCAAGTGCCGTAATAGTTCTCTTCTTCGCTCTTTCAGTTGAAGAAACCGGCTTTTAGCGTTTTCCCACTGCGACTGCCATTCCGTTCGATTCACCTCGGGGGAACGGTCTACTATCTCTAACAGTCCTCGTGGATTCGACGCCAATTCGTTGATCTGTTTTTGGCTGAAAATGCTTACCGGAAACCGTTCTCTAAAGTCACCTGCTTCGGTTTCTTGCCAAACTCCGTCGACTTCCTCCTCTAACACCGCGCCCTCTCCGTCAAATCTCCAGCGCAATCTATACTTTTTATCACGTCGACGGAGCTCCAGCAGAATTTCCGTCTCGTTCAGCATGACACCTTTCTCCTGGGACAGTTTCATGAACTTATCCAGCTCGTCTTTTACCCTGGGAGCTTCGGTGGCCAAGTTCCTATCTCGGCGAGTGACGATACGGATGGATTCAATAACGGTAGATTTCCCGGTTCCACGTCCACCGATGATAGAGTTAAAGTGTGGATGAAATTGAATGGTAAATGGTTGGTCACTGATACGACCGCAATGGCGCATACCCTTTATGGTGAGCTTCGACAAAAAGATATCCGGCAGACTGTTGGGGTTTTCAGTCTGGTTTTTCACACAAAATTCGTGGTCCTGCAATGCCAATCGAAGAGCTTCTATAGAAGGAGGACCCATCTTGATCCAACTGAAATGCTCTCCGATTTCGTCCGGCTTGTGGGCATCGGAACCACCTACCTTTGCTAGACGGTCAACGGCCTTTTTCAAGGACGGTTCCGCATCGTCGAATTTATCAGGATTGCAAAATTCCGCAGCGGTTAGAGATCCAAGGCTTTTTTCGAGTTCCGGCGTCAGAGAAGCAATCTCTCCAAGTAATCCCTTTGAACCGTCGATATGAGCAACTATGGCAATTCCTTCTGCCTCGGCAATCTCTTTAACCGTATCGATAAAACTTTTTGACGTGGACGTGCTCTGGTCGTCGCCATATCCGTCTGTGATCCCACATGCACCCAGAACACCGTTTACTTTTGGGCTATCGCAGCTCGGATCAAAAACAGCGAGGAGATGAACACGACTACTGCTGTCGGCGACGGTAATCTCGCATCCTGGGAAAATGGTCAGCTCCCTGTACCAGTCGGGTTTCGTGTCGCGATTTTTAAGTTCATCGTTTTTAGACTTTAAATCATCGATCCAGCCGCCCGAGTTGTGATCGGTCACGACCACGCAATCGAGACCGGATTCCATCGCTTTTTGTAACCAAAACTCCGGTTTGATCTTCTTGAGGGCATCATCTCCCCTACCATACTCTTTCGATGCAGGAGTATGCGTATGAAAATCAAACTTCATCCATTTACTTCCCGGAAAACTATACGTATCTGCCATTTCATTCCACTCCTCTGACTTTAGTACGCGTATCCGTCGCGGTAGAACGAAAACCTCACGGTGAGTTTATATTACCACTCTTACGGAAAGAACAAAAAGGACCCGACCTTTCGGTCGGGTCCTTTGGAGGTTACAGCAGGTCTTTCAGAAATTCCTGGGAATCTATGGGTATTCCCGCAAGCAGAAGCCTGGGGAGTATCGATACAAAACAAAAAGAGCAGGCTTGGCTTTGTCTGAAAAGTCAAGCCTACTCCATTAATGACTCTAATCGTTAGATCTGGCGATCATTCCGAGGTTTTTTTCGTTTCCTCTGACCTTAGCATTTCCACAAAGTTGACGGGGGGGAGGATCAAGGTGCTATCGGTATTCGCCATCAATGTGATCTGAGAGATTATAGATCTTACGTATGGGAACAGAATCGCTGCGGCGTTCGTTTCTATAAGCTTGTTTTTTAGATCTAGACCGACGCTGTCGTCCACTTGAAAAAAGCCTGAAACGGTAACACCGACGGAAAAAGGATAATTATTTTCTCTTGGTTTTTCAAATACATCGACGGAGATCGATAGAGAAAAACTATTTTCGCTTATGCTTTTCATCTCACGGTTTAAGCTTAAATCTAGAGGAATCATCCCTTCTCTTTTTTCATAGTTTGGATTCCCCTCAAAGCAAGCCCGTTCAAGCTTATAATCCGTAAATCTAAGAACACAACCGGTCGAAATCGTCATTTTACGAAGCAAGAGCAATCTGATCGCATCCGTCGACCAAGGTTCCTTTGAGGGAAAAGGACGTGTCCGACAGTGCATATTTCAGGGAAGATCCATGAAGAGGGACATCGCTATCCAGATTTTTCCAGATAACCGATTCGATCTTATCTATTAGTACATCGAAAAGTTCCCAGTCTCCATCGGAGGATTCAACCTCTACGGTGTAAAAAGACCCCCCCGAACCTACATGGACGACGGTTCCTTCAGTACCGTCCCTCAGCTTAACCATGTCAAGCTCATCTATTTTTGCATACATGTGTCGTCACCAACCTTAAAGTACTGCCTATTTTTTGCCAAGCTGTTAGCACCTTAGCTACTCGACCGTTTTCTCCCTCAATTTCGAGTATCAATTCATAACGCAACGATCCATCCGGAGTACAACCCTTTTCCGTTAGTCTGTCTACATTTTGCAACACAGCAGCCTTTATTTTTTCTATCAGCTTATCTCCATTAGACGAATTAAAGCCTAATACCGATTCGAAAACAAAAGCCTTATGTTTCCCCGAAGGGTGCTGCTCGTTCAGAGCATACCTGAAAATCTTAGCCTCAGGAATCTCTATGGTCAGATTATTTAAACTAGCCAAAACGCCTCCCCCTCAGGAGATCTCCACCGTCTATATATTCTAGATCCTATTACCCACCGCCAATCCCGTCAAGAGAGGTCAGACAACTCGATCTGTCCCGGTGATCCTATGCCCGTCGTTCCTCCAGCTGACCGGCGTAGTGGCAGGCTACCCAGCGGCCGGGTTCCATCTGACGAAGTTCCGGGGTCTCCACTGTGCACCGTTCCTGGCGGAAGCGGCATCGTCCGGCGAAGCGGCATCCCGCAGGGGGCTCTATGGGGCTGGGAACATCTCCCTCCAGGAGGATTCTGTCTCTGTCGACGTCGACCTTGGCTATCGGTATGGCCGACAGCAGGGCCTGAGTGTAGGGGTGGAGGGGGTTCTTGAATATGGATCTGTAGTCGGTAAGCTCCACCATCGACCCGAGATACATGACGGCGATTCTGTCAGAGACGTGTTTGACCACCGAGAGGTCGTGGGAGATGAATAAATAGGTCAGTCCCAGCTCTTTCTGGAGGTTTTTCATCAGGTTGAGTATCTGTGCCTGGATGCACACGTCCAGTGCGGAGACCGGCTCGTCCTGAACTATGAATTCCGGGTTCAGGGCGAGGGCCCTGGCTATGCCCACCCTCTGGCGCCGTCCTCCGTCGAGTTCGTGGGGGTAGGCGTTGGTGAGCCTAGTGGCCAGTCCGACTATGTCCATGAGCTCCCTGATTCTGGCGGGTCGCTCGGTTTTTCCGGTGTAGCGGTTGTTGACCTCCAGGGGCTCGGATATGAGCTCCGATACGGTCATCCTGGGGTTGAGGCAGGAGTACGGGTCCTGAAAGACCATCTGCATCTTGGTCCTGAGGTCCGCCAGTCTCTTTCCCGAGGCGGAGAGCACGTCCTCTCCGTCCATTAGGACCTGTCCCGCCGTGGCCTCCAGCAGCCTTATGAGGACCCGGCCTGTGGTGGATTTACCGCAGCCCGACTCCCCCACCAGACCCAGGGTCTCGCCTTTGTCTATGTGGAAGCTGAGGTCGTCCACGGCGTGGAGCATGCCTCTTTTGGTTTTAAAGTATTTCTTGAGGTTGTTGACCTCTATGAGTTTGTTTCCTACTGCGACCATGACGGGCCCTCCTCAGTCTTTCTGGTGCAGGAAACAGGCCACGAAGTGGCCCGGCCTGGCCTCGGTCCAGCGGGGACGCTCGGTGCGGCACCGCTCCATGGCGTGGGTGCACCGGGGGTGGAAGGGACATCCCGACGGAAGGTTCGTGGGGTCCGGAGTCAGTCCCGGTATGACCTTGAGGAATTCCTCGTCGTCGTCCACGTCCGGTATGGAGTTGAACAGTCCCACGGTGTAGGGGTGAAGGGGCTCGGTGTAGAGGGGCCTCTTCTCGGCGTATTCCACCACCGAACCGGCGTACATTATGGCGACCTTTTCGCATATGTCGGCGACCACCCCCAGGTCGTGGGTTATCATGATCAGGGCGGTGTTGAACTTGCGTTTGAGGTCTTTCATGAGCTCCAGCACCTGGGCCTGGATGGTTACGTCCAGGGCGGTGGTGGGCTCGTCCGCTATCAGCAGAGCCGGGTTGCAGGCCAGGGCTATGGCTATGACGACCCTCTGTTTCATGCCCCCGGAGAACTGATGGGGATATTCGTGGGCCCTTTCGGAACGGATTCCGACGACCTCGAGCATTTCCACAGCTATCTTGAGGGCCTCTTTCTTGCTGACGTCGTTGTGGAGCAGCACCATCTCGGCTATCTGCTCGTCCACCGTTATGACCGGGTTGAGGGAGGTCATGGGGTCCTGGAAGATCATGGCGATCTTGCCTCCCCTGACGGAGCGCATTTCCTCTTCGGAGGCCTTGAGCAGGTCTTTTCCCTGAAAGATTATCTTTCCGTCGGTTATCTTTCCAGGCGGTTCGGAGATAAGGCCCATTATGGAGAGGGCGGTGGTGGTTTTTCCCGCTCCGGTCTCTCCGACGAAGCCCAGGGATTCGCCCGGGGCCAGCTTCAGTTGCAGGTCCTCCACGGCCCGGACGATTCCGTCCTCGGTGGTGTAGCGAACCGAGAGGTCCTGTATGTCCAGCAGCATTTTATCGTTCATTTCCGGTCCCCCGTTCTAGTTCTTCAGCTTGGGGTCCAGGGCGTCTCTTAGTCCGTCGCCCAGGAAGTTGAGAGCCAGTATGGTTATCATGATCGCCAGTCCGGGGAACATGGTCATGTAGGCATGATCCCGGATGTATTCCCGTCCTCCGGAGAGCATGGCGCCCCATTCGGGGATGGGAGGCTGTATGCCCAAGCCGATGAAGCTGAGCCCCGCGGCGGTGAGTATGGCGAAGGCGACCCCCAGGGTGCCCTGTACTATGATGGGGGCCATGCAGTTGGGCAGTATGTGTCTGAAGATTATCTTGAGGTCCTTGGCTCCCACCGATCTGGCCGCCTCTATGAATTCCTGCTCTCTTATGGAGAGCACCGAGGCCCGGACCAGTCTGGCGTACTGAGGCACGGAGGATATGCCGACGGCTATCATGAGGTTGAAGAGTCCCGGTCCCAGCGAGGCCGCCACCGATATGGCCAACAGCAGCTGAGGAACGGAGAACAGGACGTCCATGAATCTCATTATTACGTTGTCTATCCATCCGCCGTAGTATCCGGCCAGGGCTCCCAAAAAGCCTCCGATCAGTATGGAGAAGCTGACCGCGACGAATCCCACCTGTAGGGAGATTCGGCTTCCGTAGACTATGCGGCTGAAGATGTCCCGGCCGAATTCGTCCGTTCCGAACCAGTGGGTCGCCGATGGACTTTCGAAGGCCGCCATGAGGTCCTGTTCCTCGTAGGTATAGGGGGCTATGAAGTCGGCGAAGATGGCGGTGAAGGCCAGCACTATTACCACGAACAGGCCGATCATTGCCAGTCTGTTCTTTTTGAGCCTTCGGAATACTTCGGCCCAGGGGTTTTTTCTCTTGGTCTCTTTGATTACGGTTTCGCTCATTACGGGTTCGCTCATTCCGATGCACCTCCTAGGAGACGTACTGGGCCTTGATTCTCGGGTCCAGCCAGGCGTAAACGAGGTCCACCAGGAGGTTGACCACACAGAAGGCCACGGCGATGAAGAGGACGCCGCCCTGTACCACAGGGAAGTCCCTCATCTTGATGGATTCGACCATGAGTCTTCCGACTCCCGGGATGGAGAAGATCAGCTCGGTGAGGACCGCCCCTCCCAGAAGGATGCCGAACTGTATTCCGCTTATTGTTATGACAGGTATGAGGGCGTTGCCCAGGGCGTGTTTCCAGATGACCACTCTTTCCCTCTGTCCCTTGGCTCTGACGGTGCGGATGTAGTCCTGCCTTATGACCTCGAGCATGCTGGATCGGGTCATCCTGGTGATGATGGCCACGGACTGGGCTCCCAGGGTCAGGGCCGGAAGGATCATGGTGGAGACGCTGTCGAAACCCGACGGAGGAACCCATCCGAGCCTGACGGAGAAGAGCAGTATGAGCAATATTCCCAGCCAGAAGACCGGCATGGATATGCCGATCATGGCGAAGATCGTGACGGCGTTGTCGAACAGAGAGTACTGTTTTATGGCCGACACTATGCCGCAGGGTATGCCCACTATCATGGCTATGACCATGGCTATGGCGGAGAGTTTCAGGGTCACCGGGAAGGCGGCCCAGATTTCCTGGACCACCGGCCTCTTGGTGATGTAGGACCGGCCTATGTCTCCGTGGACGACCGCTTTATAGACGTAGCGTCCGAACTGTACGAAGAAGGGGTCGTTCAGACCCATCTCCTGCCTCAGCTCGTCCACCGATTCCTGCGGGGCCTGCTCTCCCAGGACCATCCTGGCCGGGTCTCCCGGGGTTATGTAGAGCATGGAGAAGACTATGAAGGTCACCCCTATGAGCACCGGAACGAGCATGAGTACCCGTTTGAAGATATATTTGAACATTCCGTTACCTCCCAATGCAGAATGGAAAGCAGGAGCACGGACGAGCCATGCTCCTGCGTCGGGTGCTTAGGTGCTTGAGGTCTTCAGGCTATTTGCCGTCGAAGGTCACCTTGCTGAGATCGTGGAAGCCGAAGGGGCTTACCGTGAATCCCTTGACGTAGTCCTGGGTTCCGATGATCTGCTCGTCGTTGTACATGAACACCCAGGGTCCCTTGTTTCTGAGGGCGTCCTGAATATCGTAGTAGACCTGCTGACGCTCCGGGCCGTCGGGGGTTACTCTGCCCTTTTCGAGAAGGGCGTCGACCTCGTCGTCTCCGAAGAAGGTGAAGTTGTTGTTGCCCTTCATCGAGGAATGGAAGGGAGCGAAGACCGCCATGTCCGGGTCGGGAGTCTGGCAGGTCCAGCCGACGATGAACATGTCGTGCTTCTTCTGGGTAAGTCCCTCAAGATAGGCGCCCCACTCGAGGACCTGGATGTCCACATCGACACCGATCTTCTTGAGCTGGTTCTGGGCGATGGTGGCTATGTCGATTCTGGCCTTCTTGTCGTTGGTCCATATGGAGGCCTTGAAGCCGTCGGGGTATCCCGCCTCGGCGAGGAGGGCCTTGGCCTTCTTCACGTCGTAGGGCATGGGCTTTAGGTCCGGGTTGGCGTATTTTACGTTGGGAGCGATGGGGCCGACCGCAGTGGCTCCGACTCCTCTGAGGACCGCCTTGATGATCTGGGGGGTGGGCAGAGCCATGGTGATGGCCTGACGGACCCTGACGTCATCGAAGGGGGCCTTCTCGCAGTTGAAGCCGAGGTAAGTGGTGGAGTTGTCGATAAGCCTGAGAAGCTTGAGCTCCTTGTTGGCCTCCACCCTGCTGACGTCGTTGGTGGTTATCTGGTAGGCGATGTCGACGTTGCCGCTCTCGAGCTCGATGGTGCGGTTGGTTCCCTCCGGGATGGCCCTGATGATGAGGGTCTTATAGGCCGGTTTCTCGCCGAAGTAGTCCTCGAAGCGCTCCATTACCATCTTGTCGCCGCGGTTCCACTCGACCAGTTTGAAGGGGCCGGTGCCCACCGGGTTCATGCCGTAGTTGTCTCCCGCCTCGGTGACGGCTTTCTCGTTGAGGATGGCTCCTCCGCCCATGTGGGTCATGGAGGGCAGGAAGGCGGCGAAGGGGAACAGGGTCTTGACCTCGACGGTGTAGTCGTCCAGGGCCACTATGCTGTCCGGGTCGATGGCTCCGACGATGTGCTTGACGGCACCGCTGGAGGGCGACAGGGATCTCTTGAGGCTGAAGACCACGTCGGAGGCTTTGAGCTCCTCGCCGTTGTGGAACTTGACGCCCTTACGCAGATAGAATCTGTAGGTGAGGTCGTCCACCTGCTCGACCTTCTCGGCCAGGTCTCCTACCACTTCGTCCTTGTCGTTGAGCTTGACCAGACGGTTGTAGATGTGGAGCATGGCTCCGGAGGAGGCCACATCGTTGGTCCCGAATGGATCCAGGGTCTTGGCGTCGTAGACGTTGGCCACGGTCAAGGTGTCCGGGTCTTTCTTTTCCTTGGCGATGGCGGGATTTCCCGCCAGTAGTCCGGCGGAAAGAGCGGCTGCGCAGAATGCCGCGCAGAGTTTGATGCCTTTTGCTTTCATTGTATTCCCTCCCGTATTCAAATTGGTATCCGTTTTAACGCACCCTGCTGCCACTTTATCGGGCCTACTTCAATTCGTCAACTGTTCTTTATTTACCTTTACAGTGCCGACTCTCCGTCCACGAAGACCAATTCGGGGGAGTTCCTTACGTCGAAGGGGTCGCCGCCCCAGAGGACCAGGTCGGCGTCTTTGCCCGGCTCGATGGAGCCCATTCTGTCATCCACCTCCAGGTGTCTGGCAGGGGCTATGGTGAGGGCCTCCAGGGCCGTATCGGCGTCCAGTCCGGCCCTTATGGCAAGGGCCGCTGCGACGGGGAGGGTCTCTATAGGGATTACCGGATGGTCCGTTATGAGGCAGAAGGATACGCCGGCCTTTTTGAGGGCCAGAAGGGTTTCCCAGCCCTTGTTTTTGACCTCTTCCTTGGTCTTGCTGGTGGCGGTTGGTCCGACCGCGGCCCGGACTTTTTTCTCCGCCAGGTAGTCCGCTATGAACTGTCCCTCGGTGCAGTGCTCTATGGTGTAGCGAAGGTCGAATTCGTCGCAGATTCTTATGGCGGTGCAGATGTCGTCGGCCCTGTGGCTGTGGATCCTCATGGGCACGGTGCGGTCCAATACGGGAAGGAAGTGCTCCATTCCCTGGTCGACGGAGAAGTGTTCCCCTTTTTCCTCCGCCCGTTTCTTTTTGTCCCTGTAGTCGAAGGCGTCCTGTATGGCTTTTCTCATGCAGGCGGCGTTGCCCATTCTGGTGGAGGGGAAACGTCCCTTGCCTCCCTGCCAGTTGACCGGGTTTTCGCCCAAAGCAGCCTTCATTCCCGAGTGGGCCCGGACGACCATTTTGTCCACTATGTGCCCCACCGGTTTTAAGATAGCCCCTATTCCCCCGATTATGTTGGCGCTGCCCGGAAGTATCTGCATACAGGTGATCCCTGCGGACAGGGCGTTGCGGAAGGCTTCGTCGGACGGGTTGATTCCGTCGACGGCCCGCACCGACGGTGTGACCGCCCCGGTGTCTTCGTTAACTGCGTTCATCGCCCCGGGAACGGCCTCCTCGCATATTCCCGCATGGACGTGGGCGTCGATGAAGCCCGGGGTGAGTATCTTGCCGGTTCCGTCGATGACCTCGGCTCCCTCCGGCACCGCTCCCCCGGACTGGACCGAGACGATTTTGCCGCCGTCGACGACTACCGTGGCGTTTTCCACGATTCCACCCGTAACTGTCCAAGCCTGGACCTTCGTTATCGCTTTCAACTGTGATCCCCTCCTGTTTTTGGATACCTTGCCTAGGGAACCATTGTATAACAGATCAGTAGATCCCGGCCAACCGGGGCAATAAAGTCGAGATAACCGGCACGTAGGCCAATATGAGTATGTCCAATATCATGATGAGTATGAAGGGCAAAATCGCCCTAGTTATCTGTTCCAGTTTTATCCCAGAGATACCGCACCCTACGAATAGGCAGACTCCGAGAGGGGGCGTTACCATTCCCACCGCCAGGTTCACGACCATGACTATACCGAAATGCAGTGGATCCACCCCTATCTGAGTCACTATCGGGAGCAATACCGGAACCAATATTATTATGGCCGCCACGGTTTCCATGAAAGTTCCTATGAAGAGAAGCAGCAAATTTACCAGGGTCAATATGACTATCGGATTATCGGAAATGGAAAGGATGGCATCGGCGACGAGTTGAGGAATCTGCTCCGCCGTAAGAATCCAACTGAAAACCGAGCAAGTCGCTATGATGAACATTACCACCGATGTTCCAACGGCCGAGGACACCAGGGTTTTCCTTATGTCCCGAAATCCCAGAGTCTTATAGACGAAGGTTCCCACCATGAATCCATAGACCACCGCAATGACGGCAGCCTCCGTCGGGGTGAACACGCCACCGTAGATACCCCCTAAAATTATTATTGGCATCATAAGAGCAGGGATTGCTTCTTTGAAGGCCGTCCATCTCTGGGTTCTAGTAGATCGCGCGTCTCCTCTGTAACCCCTCTTCCTCGATATCCGCCAGGCTACGAACATTAGGGAAAATCCCACCAGCACGCCGGGCAAGATGCCCCCCATAAACAGGGCTCCGATGGATACTCCCGTAAGGGTTCCATATATTATCATCGGTATGCTCGGCGGGATCATAACACCCAGAGTTCCGGCACTGGCTTCAACTGCGGTTGCGAAGGATTTGTCGTATCCCTTCCTGACCATGGCAGGTATGAGAATTGAGCCTATGGCAGCGACGGTGGGAACGGCCGCTCCTGAGATCGCCCCGAAAAACATGCTGGAGACTATTGCGACGAAGGCCAACCCGCCGGAGTATCTCCCCACAAAAGAGTTCGCCAGATCCACCAGTCTCCTGGAGATGCCGCCGTATTCCATCAACGAACCGGCCAATAGGAAGAAAGGTACCGCCATCAGAGGGAACGAGTCGGTCGCGGTTATCATTTTCTGAACGACTACCACGGGGGGGATCGCCCCGGAGAACAGAACGGCCGCAAGAGAGGACAGGCCGATGGACACTGCGATTGGCACGTTGATGGCAAAGAGTACGACCAGAGATGTGAACAAGACAGCGGCGGTCATGCTATCACCTCCGTTGGATCGAAGATGGTTCTGAACAGCCCGTCTATCGTGTACAGAAGCATTATCGCCGAACTAACGGGCAAAGATGAATAAGGTACGGCCATAGATATTTCCATGGCCGGAGAGGACTGGCAAAATACTATCGATAAAATCCTATATCCGTAAAGGACGAGAAAGACGAAGAAGGCAGCTTCCAATACGTAGGCCACGACGGAGATAGCTCTTCTTTTTCTTCCACCGAACAGGTTCACAACGGCCTCCACCCCTACGTGAGCCCCCCTTTTCACACCCACGGTGGCTCCCAGAAAGGAAATCCAGATCAATAGGTACCTCGCGGCTTCTTCCGACCAAGGCAAGGATGAATGTATTATGAATCGAAAAACGACCTGGAGGAAGACCACGACCACCATGAAGGTCAGAAGAAAACTTATAAGGACCTCGACAGCCGAGTTCAGCTTATCTAGAATTTTCTCATAGAACATCTCAAGTTCCCCCGTTTGATAATTTAACGGAGGAGGGCACGATCCGATCCTTTCGCGCCCTCCTCGCTTTACAGGAACTATTTCGTCTCTATTATTCGGTCCAAAAGATCCCCGTCTTTTCCGAGCTCTCCTCTGTACTGGTCGTAAACCGGCTTGGTCTTTTCAAGAAAAGCAGCTTTATCCGGGTATGTAACCACCATGCCGAGTTCCTTCAGCTTATCAACCTGCTCGTTTTCCATCCTGGTTATCTCGGATCGTTCGTAGACGGCGGACTCCTGGGCGGCATCGAGGAAAATCCGCCTGTAATCCTCCGGCATACCGTCGAACTGCCTTTTCCCTATGAGTATCATGGAAGGGGAGAATACGTGACCGGTCATGGCGAGATATTTCTGAACCTCGTAAAGTTTGGATGTATATATTATCGGGACCGGATTTTCCTGTCCGTCCACCACTCCCTGTTGAAGAGCGGTAAATAACTCTCCCCAGGCCATCGGGGTGGGATCGGCACCTAGGGCTCTCCATATAGCCATATGGACTTTGTTCTCCATGGTACGCAGTTTAAGTCCCTCGACGTCCTCAGGGGTCTCTACCGCCTTCTTGGAGTTGGTGAAGTTACGAAAACCATTCTCGTACCAGGCAAGTCCTTTTATTCCTTTCTTCTCCAGAAGCCCCATGACGTATTGACCGACCGGGCCATCGAGAACCTTGTAGGCGTGTTCCTTGTCTCTGAAAAGGAAGGGGAAATCGAAGAGCATGAACTTTTTCTCGAAGCCTCCCATCGGTCCGGTCGAGGACACCACCAGATCCACCGTCCCCAGCTGCATCCCCTCTATGAGATCCCTCTCTCCGGATCCCAGCTGGTTATTGGGGAAAAGCTTGATCTCGACATCTCCGTCGGTCTCCCTCTCAACTATTTCCTTGAATTTCATAGCTCCAAGATGATAGGGATGGGTTTCCTGAACGGCGTGGCCCAGTTTAAAACTATACTTCGGAGCGGCGTAAGCCACCGTCACGGCAGAGCTCAAAAAAAACAGCGCAACAAACACTCCAAAAGCGAAAAAAACACGATTCTTCATCTCAATTCTACCCTCCTTGATTTTCTGTCTCTTCGTAAGTAAGTTGCCTTACCTTTATCAGAGCGGACAAAACCCTGTTGATCGGGGCAGGCACTCCCAATTTTTCCGCCTCGGCGACCACCGCCCCGTTTATGGCGTCTATCTCTGTTCGCCGTCGGTTCATGACGTCCTGAAGCATGGAGGAAAGGTTCTCCGCCGTGGATCGGCACACCTCTTCGACGTGTCTTGCCGGATCGGGATCGCTCAGCACGATGCCCTTTCGCCGGGCCACCTCGATGGCCTCTTCCACCGCCATTTTCATGAGCTCCTTCGTCTCGGGAAAGTCTAGCAGGCGACCGTTTCTAAGGCCGGTTATCGCGGTGAGGGCGTTTATGCCGACGTTCACGATGAGTTTCCCCCATATGAGGCCCATAACGTTTTCAGAGGTCTGAACGGAGAACCCCGCCTTTTCTAGAATTGCCGTCAGATCTTCCAAAAAGGGGTCGGTCTTCCCCGAGAGGTTCCCGATCACCGTGATGCCCTCTCCTGCGTGTTTTATCGATCCCGGTCCGAGAAGGGTGGATCCGTGGGCGGTGGTGCCTGCTATAAGGCGGTCGGAACCTACTATGTCGCTCAGGGCCTCCACGTTTCCCAGGCCGTTTTGCAGCGTCAGGACCCTGGTGCCGTCCCCCACCAATCCGAGGGCTCCCTCCATGGCTTTTTTAGTGAGGGTGGCCTTGACGAACACCACCACCAGATCGACCTGGCCCGCCCGGTTCGGATCGATGACGGCCTTTATGCCCTTTACTATCCGCTTTCCTCCTATGCCTTCGATACTGAGTCCGTCGGAGTTTATGCCTTCGACGTGTTCTTTCCAGACGTCTACGAGGGTTACGTCGAATCCAGCCTCGGCTAGTCTGCCGCCGTAGAGGCAACCCATGGCTCCCGAGCCGAGTATGGCTATCTTCATGGCTTCGGCCTCCTGGCTCAGAGGATGAGACCGTCCAGGTCTTCCCGGGTTATGCCTCCGAACGCGTGTTCCTTCGCAGGGAAGGCTCCGGATTTTATCTCGTCTCTGTATTTTTCCAGTCCCTCCACTATCTGATCTCCGATGTTGGCGTACCTCTTTACGAATTTGGGGACGAATTTGTCGAACATTCCCAGCATATCGTGATATACCAGGACCTGTCCGTCCGTGTGGGCTCCGGCCCCTATTCCTATGGTCGGTATGGAGACCGCCTGGGTGATGGCCCTTCCCAGCTCTTCCGGAACGCACTCCACCACTATGGAGAAGGCTCCGGCCGCCTCCAGGGCCTTGGCATCGTTTACTATTTTTTGAGCGGCTTCGAGGCTTTTGCCCTGGACCTTGAAGCCTCCTAAAAGAGAGGAGGTCTGAGGGGTGAGCCCTATATGGCCCTGAACGGGGATTCCCGCCTCGACTATGGCTCCGACTATGTCCGGACGGCCGCCCTCCAGCTTGATTACGTCGCAACCTCCCTCTTTCATGAGACGGTTGGCGTTGTGAATGGCCTGCTCACGGCTTTCGTTGTAGGATCCGAAGACCATGTCCCCCACTATCATCGGGGTAGGGGCTCCCTTGACGACCGGCTTTATGTGGGCGATCATCTCGTCGGTGGTCAGTGGTACGGTTCCCTCGTTGCCCAGGATGGTCATGGATAGCGAGTCTCCCACCAGAATTATCTCTATGCCCGCTTTTTCGACGAAGCAGGCCTGGGGATAGTCGTAGGCGGTTACCATGGAGATTTTCTCTCCCTTTTGCTTCATTTCCCGCAGTTTCTGGATCGTTACCTTCGTCATGTCGCTCCCTCCGTTTGTCTTTTCCACTGTTCGGCCGATCAGCAGGTAGGATGAGATGCTGCAAAGGAAACGTCTACAGGGAATATCCCAACTCCCTGGAAAGCCCTTCGGAGGCGGCCTTCACCGCTTCCACTATGGGCTCTATTTCTTTCTCGTCGTATCTGAATTTCGGAAGAGCCACGCTGATAGCTGCTACGGGCTCTCCGGCGTGTCCTAATACAGGTGCGGCTACGCACAGAAGACCAGCTATGTACTCTTCGTCGTCTATACAGTATCCCTGAGATTTTATCCTTCGTAGATTTTTTATAAGATCATCGATGTCGGTAATCGTATTTTCGGTAAACCTTTCCAGCTTTCGATCTTTGAAAAGATCCCTCACGCAAGACTCTTCCATAGAGGAAAGTAGGACCTTTCCCAGCCCCGTACAGTAAGAGGGCATTTTTTTACCTATAGCCAAATCTATTTTAAAAGTTGAAGGACTTTCTATCTTATCTATGTAGACCACATGTTCTCTATCCATAATGGCCAAGTTGACAGCTTCCTTGCTCTTTTCAGATAGGTCTCTCATAAAAGGCTGAGCCTGCTTACGAAGTCCCAGCCTTTTGACCACACCGTTGCCTATCTCGAAGAACTTAAAGCTGTTGGCGTATTTTTTGGTCGTCGGATTTTGACTCAAATATCCCAGATTCTTCAACGTAGACACGAGGCGATGAACCGTGCTTTTTTCCAGAAGCAACCCCCTGCTTATCTCGTTTATCCCTTGCTCTCCATTTTCGTCGAGATATTCTACGATAAGGAGAGCTCTTTCCACGGATTGAACGTTATCGGAATTTCTCACTGCGTTACCTACCCCTTTTAAGTCCCACAATACGGGACAACGTCTTGTATTATGGGACAATATAATTATACCCCTCCCAGGAGAGTGATTTCAACAGCGTCAATTATGTATATTGTATATTAAAGTTGCCGTAGACAACGAAACTGATGGGCTTGCCATGGTGAATACGTCCCAAAAAAAGAGAGAGCCCGAGGGCTCTCTCTAAGTATAAGGCTAAATCCTTCCGTCATGCGGAAACTCGTCGAACAAATAGGGCTGCTCAGCAGATCGCCCCGCCGATTTTTTTGTGATCGTCCTCCACCGTTACCGCCGCGGCGAGGGCGGCCTCCAGCCCCTCCACTATGCAGTCCAGGGACATGCTCGGCTGTCCTCCCAGCCTGGCGGCCTGTTCCGGGAGGTAGGGTATGTGGACAAAGCCGCCTTTTCTGCGGTTGCCCTCCTTGGCGAGTATGTGCATCAGGCCGTAAAAAACGTGGTTGCAGACGAAGGTTCCGGCGGTGTTGGAGACCGAGGCGGGGACGCCCTTTTCCTTCATGGCTGAGACCATGGCCTTTATCGGAAGGGTGGAACGATAGGCGGCGGGACCTTCGGGGGCGATTAAATCATCCACCGGCTGGTTGCCGTCGTTGTCCTTTATTCTGTAGTCGTCCACGTTTATGGCGATTCTCTCCGGAGTGACGTCGGTCCGTCCTCCCGCCTGACCTACCGAGACCACCACGTCCGGATCCACCTCGGCTATGGCTTTTTCCAGCCTCTCCAGCGATTTCCAGCGAACGGTGGGAAGCTCGCAGAAAGAAACGGACGCTCCCGCCACGGTTTTTCCGTTCAGCTTTTTGACCGCCTCAAGAGCCGGGTTGACCGGCTCTCCTCCGAAGGGTTCGAATCCGGTGAGCAATATCTTCATGTTTTTACCTCCTAAAAAGCGAGAAAGTACATCAGGGCGATGTTTACGCAGAGCATCGGAACGGCCGTCGCTATCTGGGCTTTGATGACACCGTTTTTATCTTCCATCTCGAGAAGAGCCGCCGGAACCACGTTGAAGTTGGCCGCCATGGGGGTCATGAGGGTGCCGCAGTAGCCGGAGAGCATCCCTATAACACCGGCTATGGCGGGGTTGGCTCCGTGCATGACTATCACCAGGGGGATGCCTATTCCCGTGGTGATGACGGCGAAGGCGGCGAAGGCGTTGCCCATTATCATGGTAAAAAAGGCCATTCCGACGCAGTAGGCGATCACGGTAGCCAGAGCGCTTCCGGTCGGGACCACCGACGAGACCATCTGGGCTATGACTCCCCCGACACCGGCCTTGTCGAACAGGAAGCCCAACGCCGCCAGAAACTGGGACAGTATGACGGCCCATCCTATGGCGTCGATGAGACGACGTCCCTCGTTTACCGCCGTGCCGATTCCGTTGCCGGTCAGGAGTACGACGGCTATCAACCCAGCGATGGAACCCAATCCCAGCCCTACCAGAGCTCCCAGCGAGGTGAACTTGGCCACCAGAAACGTGACGACCGGTATTATCAGGGTGGGGAGGAAGAGTCTGTTGCCGAACTTTCTAGCTTCCCTGGTCTTCTCCTCTTTGGACGCTTCGCCGTAAAATCCGGACCCCAGGCCCTTGCAGCTCGCTATCACCGCCATCAGGACCACCATGCCCCCGATTATTCCGTCCGGTATGATTTTGCCGAAGAGAAAGGTGACGCCGTAAAGGGCCCAGAAGACCGCCGTGCCGACCCTCTTGGCGTTGTTTTTGTCCAGGAAGGAGCGAAGGGCGAAGACCATCAGCAGAAGCCCCGTGACGACGTACATGTGATCCAGAGTTATCTTCATCGGCTTTCCTCCTCCGATTCCAGAGACAGATTCTTCATCCTGCGGTCGAACATGGTGTAACGAACCGTCGCGAGGGCCAGAGCGGCCAGAGCGGTGGGAACGGCGTAGAGCGCCATGGACAGCAGGTCGACCGAGTATCCGGCCTGTTCCATGACTCCCTTTATGAGCAGAAGCCCTCCGGCCGCTATGAATATGAGCTGACCGAAGAAGTTGCCGTAGTTCTCCGCCGCCGCGGCCATTCCCCTGATCTCGTCCAACACGGATTGGGGAAGAGTCCTACCTTTGGCAACCGCCCCTTCCGCCATGGGTGAGATTATGGGTCTTATGAAGGTGGGGTGTCCTCCGAGCTGGAGCCCCACGGCGCTGGTGGCCTGGCGGAACACCATGTAGAGAAGCATTATCCTTCCCGCCGTGGCGCCTTTCAGCTTCATTATGAAGAGCTCCGCCTGCTCCCTGAGACCGTGACGCTCGAGCAGCCCTATGACCGGCAAGGTCAAGATGAAGAGAGACATATACCGATTGGTCACGAAGGCGGTTCCGATGGCCTCCAGTATTTCATAGGGTCCCATTCCTCCGGCCAGACCGGAGGAGAACCCCGCCACTATGACGACAAGTAGAGGGTTGAGCCTCAGCCCCAATCCCACTATGACGACCAACACGCCTACCAACCTGATCATTTTCTATCCCCTTTCGATTACGACAGGCGACCCTTTCACTGGACCCTGTCGGTGTACTTCGCCAGTCCCTTCATGTCCTTTATGACGATTTTTCTGTTTACCTTTTCCAGAAGTCCCTCTTCGAAAAAGGATTTCAGTATCCTGGATATGGTGATCCTGGAACAGCCTACGTTGTAGGCCAGTTCGCTCTGGGTGAGGGCGGTGGTTATCATTCCCTCGGTCATCTCGGCGTCCTCCGTGTCGGAGCAGGCGTAAAGCCGAATGAGAGCGTCGGCCACCCGTCCGGTGGAGTCGTTGAAGACGTTGTTGGCAAGCTGCAACGTGACTATGCGGAATTTCCTGGTCATGCTGTGGATGAAGTAGCGGTAGGCCTCGGGGTTGCACCGGAGCTCTTCCTCCAGGACGGCCTGGGCGATGCAGGATACGGCGGAGGGTTCCTTGGCGTAGAGGACGTAGTTGAGCGAGCCTCCGTCGATGAGGTCCATCTCGCCGAACAATTCGCCGGGGCGGAGGACGTAGAGCAGCTTCTCCCTGCCCGAGGAGCTTATGATGGCCTTGGAGATCTTTCCTTCCACCACGATGCCGAAGCATTTTCCCCGCCTTCCCGGCTCCACGACGTCGTTTCTAGGGTATCTCTTGAGTTTTCCCCGAGGAGCCAGAGTTTCCTTGAAGTAGTTTCTCATCTCCAGCTGCTTCTTCTCGTCGAAGACCTCGCGGTAGTAGCTTTTCCCTTCGTTCACGGTTATCTCGCCTCCATCTCTCCTGGCGATTCAAGAACATACACATAAGTATAGACAATGTATTTTTTGAAATCTGTAGTCCAGGCTACAAAAAAGGAGCGCCCCTTTTAAGGGGAGCTCCTAAGAGAGGTTCTTTTCGGGTTTATCTATCTCCTGCCGAACAGGGCCAACATGGGCAGACCCAAGAGGAGCGCCGCCGGAGTGAAGCCGACGGAGCATCCACCGCCGCTTCCGAAGGGGGACCATTCTTCTTCCGCGGTGGAGCTGTAGGAGTTGCTCACCCCGGTTACGACCGGATAGGTCTCGGGGATCTTGTCCGCCCAACCGGAGGGCATGTCGAAGATGACGGTGTATTCACCGGGATCGAGAGAGAGGTTCCGTCCCGAGGTATTCCAAGTATTTCCTCCGTCTACGCTCCAGCGAGCTCCGGCGTCGGCGGCGTCTTGAGGGGTTATGGTTATCGTCAGGGAACCGTTCGCTTTGGTCCCAGTGACGGTTCCCAAGGCCTTCAGACACACGTTGGCGGTCTTGTTAACCGACGTTATGTCCTTCCAGTATGTTCCGTTCGAGGAGAAGTAGCTCTGTCCAGCTCTAGTAGAGGCCTTATCCGAGTACCCCTCCGCAAGACCCTCTGAAGCTATGGGATAGTCGTATCCAGGCGTTTTGACCTTGACCACGACGGAGAACTTGGTTCCGGCCTTTACCGAGACGACGGAGGACAGATGAACGGTATGATAACCCGGCTCCTGGAGGGTTCCAGTCTGGGACGATATGTCTGCGGTTCCCGTCGTCGGGCCACCGGTGACGCCGGTGTAGACAGATATCTCGTAGGTGTTGCCCACACCTCCGACGTAGAAGGAGACCGCCTTTATGTCGGTGTCCACCGTGGCGGTGAATACGTTGGCCATCCAGGCGGTGTTGTCGACCATGCCGCTGGGAGCGTAGGAACCGCACCACCCGAAGGGGTCGTACTGATATACCCTGTCGTAGCTGGCAGGATCGCCTCCTACGTAGGCGGCACCGGTGTCCATAACGGCGTCCTCGTAGGACAGGTAGAAGTAGCCTCCGTCGCCCCAGCCGGAGCCCCAGGAATTTTTCACTATCCAGGCTCCGTCGGAGGACGGCTGATTGGACGAATTGAAGTTGCTCTTGGAGTAGCTGTCGTCCCATCCGACCACCGTGACGGCGTGGTTGGCCGAACCGATTGAAAGCCCGTCGGGGTTGCCCGAGGGAGTATAAGAAGCGTAGGTCGAGGGATTGTAGTATGGAGAACTATCCCAGCTTCCACCTTGAGGATTGTTGGCAAACATTCCGATCGAAACGGCTCCGTAATTCATGAGGGCGGTCTTTATGTTCTCCACGCTGGCCTTCTGATATCTGGTGTCGTTATCGTAATAGAAATAGTAGACGTCCCTGAGGGCCCTGGATATGGGCGCGGTGGCGCTGGGGGCGGTCGAACCGTAGGGTGCGTTCACCTCGTTAACCGCTCCGGTTCCACGGGCCAGAAGAGCTATGGCCTTGAAGTCGTCTCCGCCTTTGTCCATGAGATCGGGAAAGTCGGAGGCATCGTAGTTTCCGAATCCGACCAGCTCGCTGGTCTGATCCACGTAACCGTAGTAAGCCAGAAACTGTTCGGCGTAGTCCGGGTTAGCGACACCCGCCTTTAGGGCGGTGGATTCCATGGAGGCCATGGCGCTGAAGGTCCAGCAGGCTCCGTAGGGGCTCTGATCTCTAACAGGGGAGACCAGGCCAAGGGGTCTAAGATCGTAGCTTACCGGAAAGGAGGACGCGGCTTTTCCGTCCGACCTAAGCACCGATACCCCGGCCAGGTGGCTGAGGTCTACCGGAGAGGGTATACGCCCTCTGTGGGGTTTATCGGAGGCGTTTTTGCCCTCATCGGCTTGGTCCTCCATGTAGCTTTCGAAAGCGGGATTCAACGGAGCCATTTCGGCGGCCCAAGAGGCCGTCGACCAAAGGAGCAGACATAAAAAACAGGAAAACAATCTCACGTATTTTTTCGTTTTCATAGATTACCTCCTACTTTAGATGAGAGACGGCCTCCCTTCGAGGAGACCGCCTCTTCAAGATCTGTATATTGTTATCTATTTTCGCAGAAAGAGCAACGGCAGAAGTAAAATTGCCGTCGAGGGAACGAGACCGACGGAACATCCGCCGCCACCGCCGGAGGGCGGGGTCTCACCCTTGTTGACCGCTTCCACTATGGTCTCGATGTCCGCCAGGGTGGGAGTGGTCAGTTTGTCTATCTCGGCCTTGTATTCGCTGAACTTGGACTGATCCAGGTTCTCTATGTAGATGTTTACCAGGTCCTGATAGACGTATTTACCCGTGGATATTTTGCTCAACACATCGTCGATGAACTTCGCTTTGTCGTGTATATCCACCGCCGTTCCGTCCAGGTCGTCGAAGGAGAGGCCACCGGAGCCGTTGGACAGGATGAACTCCAGATAGGGGAATCCGTCCTCGTCCTTCTTGAGCGAGGCGAGTTTCTCCGCCATGAGGTTTCTGCCCTTGAAGAGAAGGGCCTTGTCTCCGGAGGTTACCCGGAACCGGAAGGCGAGTTTCTCCGACGATCCAGATGCCATCAGCGATTTTCTCTGGGCCTCCGGAAGGGAGACGTCCAGTCCGTCGAAGTCCTTCGATCCTTTTTTGGTCTGCACCATCACGGGAGTGACTTTACCCTGAGCTCCCTCGTACCCCATGCCCAGCCTGGAAACGTAGGTGCTGTCGCCGGAGGCGGAGGAGAAGTCCAGCTCGGAGCCGGGGATCAGGGAACCGGCCATGGCCAGGGCGACCTCTTCTCTCTTGAACAGTGCGATCAGGTCTGTGTTGTCGTTTACCAGATCGACGAGATCGTCCGTTTTCACCAACGAGGCCCCTCCGTCGGAGCTGACCACATCGTCGCTGACGACGACCTTTTCGACGTCTTTGGAGTTTACGGAATAATAGGACACCGTCACGGTCCAGTTACGTCCGCTTCCGTCCTCGGCGGTAACGGCGTAGTTGACGGGGGAGCTGAAGTCGTTGGAGGTGATCCCGCTGACCTGTTCTACCCCGCCGACGGCGGCGCTAGCTCCTCCGGAGAGATCGAAGGTCGCGACCAAAGACGTCAGATCCGTTCCCTTTTTGACGTCCGCCGATACGGTGTATTTACCCTTGTCTATGAAGCTGTCGCCCACCTGATTCGGAAGGGTGTAGCTGAGTATGTCCTTTCCGGTTCTGGGAGCAGGAGCCACCGTGACGGTTACTGTCCAGTCCTGGGTGGTTCCGTCCTCGGCCGTCACACTGTAGACGACGGGAGATCCGAAGTCGTTGGAGCTGGTGCCGCTGAACTGGTTTACCCCGCCTACGGTTGCGCTCGCTCCACCGGAGAGGACGAAGGAAGGCACCAAAGAGGTGACCGAGGTTCCAAAAGGCACGGTTACGCCGACCGTATGAAGGTCTTCGTTTACGATGGAGCTTACCTGGCCTGGTATGGAATAGCCCAGAATCTCCTTGCCGGTTCTAGCTACATGGTTTAACCCGAAGGCCTTAAGGCATACGTTGGCGGTGCTGTTCACCGTGGTGACATCGGTCCAGGCAGATCCGTCGGAGGAAACATAGCTCTGTCCCGGCGAGGAGGTAGCCTTATCGGAGTATCCGATGTGTCGAGCCTCCATCGCTATGGGGTAATCATATCCAGGCGTGATCAATTTCACCACGATGGAAAAGCTATCTCCAGCCTTTACGAAGACGGGATATTCCAGCTGAACCGTACGGTATCCCGGCTCTTTCAGGGTTCCTGTCTGAGAGGGATATCTCTTGGTCCCGGTGGTTGGATAACCGGTGACGCCGGTGTAGACCGACAACTCGTAGGTGTTGCCTACCCCTCCGACGTAGAAGGAGACGGCCTCCACCAAAGTATCCTCTGCCGCGGTGAAGACGTTGGCCATCCAGGCGGTGTTGTCGACCATTCCACTGGGAGAGTAGGAAGAACACCACCCGAAGGGGTCGTACTGATATACCCTGTCGTAGCTGGCAGGATCGCCTCCTACGTAGGCGGCACCTGTGTCCAGCACGGCGTCCTCGTAGGACAGGTAGAAGTAGCCTCCGTCGCCCCAGCCGGAGCCCCAGGAGTTTTTCACTATCCAGGCTCCGTCGGAGGACGGCTGGTTGGACGGGTTGAAGTTGGTTCTGGAGTAGTTGTCGTTCCAGCCGACCACCGTGACTGCGTGGTTGGCCGACCCCACAGAAAGGCCGTCGGGGTTGCCAGAGGGGATATAGGACGCATAGGTGGAAGGGTTGTAGTAGGAAGAGTCGTCCCAGTTCCCACCCTGAGGGTCCCCGGCGTACATTCCCACCGACACAGCCCCGTAGTTCATAAGGGCGGTCTTTACGTTCTCCACGCTGGCCTTCTGATATCTGGTGTCGTTATCGTAATAGAAATAGTAGACGTTTCTGAGGGCCCTGGACACGGGAGCTGTGGCGCTGGGGGCGGTCGAACCGTAGGGTGCGTCCGCCTCGTTCACCGCTCCGGTTCCACGGGCCAGCAGGGCTATGGCTCTGAAGTCGTCTCCGCCGTTGTCCATAATGCCGGGAAAGTTGGAGGCGGTATAGTTTGCAAACCCCGGCAGCTCGGAAGACTGGTCGACGTAGCCGTAGTAAGCTATGAACTGCTCGGCGTAGTCCGGGCTGGTTACCCCCGCCTTTAGGGCGGTGGATTCCATGGAGGCCATGGCGCTGAAGGTCCAGCAGGCGCCGTATGGGTTCTGGTTCTTTACTTCCGTGACGTATCCCAGCTCCCTGAGGTCGTAGCTTACCGGAAAGGACGGAGCTGATTTTCCGTCCGACCAAAGCACCGATACCCCGGCCAGGTGGCTGAGGTCCACCGGAGAGGGTATACGCCCTCCTAAGACAGCTCCGGAACCGGCTCCATCGTTGTTTTTCTCGTGTATGCGCTCCATGTAACTTTCGAAAGCGGGATTCAACGGAGCCATTTCGGCCCATCCCGCCGCCGCGACCAAAGTTACGATCACGGCACACAGAAGGATCTTTCCCCAATTCTTCATGTGTCCACTCCCCTTTCTCGTTCTCTGCGGATAACTCTCGCCACCTTAAAGACAAAGGGCCTCCGACATCGGAAGAGGCCCTTTGTTTCCATTTAACAACGACACCCACGAAAGTGTCAAGAAAAATACGATATCTTGCCAGGTCACCACGGTTCATTTACCATATCGGCCTCTAATTCTTCGCGGCAAGGAGCGTCGGTAGACTTGGCTTCGGCGATCGATACGCAAAGCGATAATTACGAAACGCTCGTCCTCTATATCGCAGATTACACGTATATCGCCGATTCGATACCGCCAGTAACCTCTAAAATTACCCGTCAAGGCCCGTCCCCTATCACGAGGGGTCTCCAATGTGAGAAGTTCGTCCAGATAGCTCCCTACACGTTTACGATCTTCATTAGACAGGGCTTCAAGTTCCTTTCGCGCTTTTGACGAGAGCTCAATCGTCCAGGCCAAGACGGAACCTCACGTCCTCCCATTTATGGGTCTTAAAGTTATCTGCCTCCCAATCTTTATATCCCGCTTCGGCGGCCTCTATGTCTTCAAGGTCCTCAAGGTACTGGATCAATCCTTCCCGAACGTAAAAACTTTTGCTTCTGCCTTCACGGGCCGCCCGTTCGGAAAGTATACGGTTTAACTCTTCATCGAGCTTTACGGTGATCACGCTTTTCATCTACGACACCTCCAAGTCATCCGTGGTATTACCTATACTACCACGGCGATATATCCTTGAAAAGGCTCGTCACCAGGTAGCCACGGTTCCGTCCGCTCTGGGCTCGGTGGCTCCCACCAGGCTGCCTCTGTCGGTTTTCAGTATTATCTGTCCTCTGCCGAAGGAGTCCGGCTCGAGAACCACCGTTATGTGGTGACCCATCCGGGAGAGGGCCCTGGCCATGTCGGACGGGAAGGATTGCTCCACCGAGACGTCCAGCCCGCCGGTCCACTGCCATCTGGGGGCGTCAAGTGCCTCCTGAGGGTTCATCCCCCTCCGGACCAGGTTGGTTATAACCTGAAGGTGCCCCTGAGGCTGCATGTAGCCTCCCATTACGCCGAAGGGACCCAAGGGTTCGCCGCCCTTCGTGAGAAAGCCGGGAATTATGGTGTGGTAGGGCCTCTTTCCCGGCATAATCTCGTTTGGATGGCCCGGCTCCATCGAGAAGCCTAGCCCCCTGTTGTTGAGGGCGATTCCCGTTCCAGGTACGACGACTCCGGAACCGAAACCGGTGTAGTTGCTCTGTATCATGGAGACCATGTTGCCGAAGCCGTCGGCCGTGGCCAGATAGACGGTTCCGCCCGAGTGGGGATCGCCGGGCTCGGGCCGAGCGGCCCTGTCTCCCAGCAGAAGACGCCGCTCGGAGAGGTAGCCGTCGGACAGCAACCGGTCCACCGGGACATCCGCCATATGGGGATCGCATATGTAGCGGTGTCCGTCCGCGAAGGCCAGCTTCAGAGCCTCTATGGAGCGGTGGGCCGACTCGGGCGAGTTAGGATCGGAGGATCCCAGGCCGTCCAGTATCCCCAGGGCCATCAGGGCGACTATGCCCTGGCCGTTCGGCGGCAGCTCCCATACGGTAAGATCTCCGTAGTCCACCGAGAGGGGCTCCACCCATTCGGGAGAGTACTCCTCCAGGTCCTCGAAGGCGAGGAGACCGCCTGTTTCGGAGGCGAAGGAGACGATCCTCTCGGCCAGCTCTCCTCGGTAAAGGTCCCCGCCGTCGGAACGGGCTATCATCTCCAGGGTTTTACCGTGGTGCACCAGACGGACGATATCTCCCGGCTCGGGGGTTTTTCCGTCGAACACGAAGGTGTCTTTCCACGGGGAAAGGGCGGGGTCGCTGGAGGTTCCGTATTTATCCAGGGCCAGCTTCCAGTTTTTAGACACGGTAGGAGGCACGGCCACTCCCTGTTTCGCCAGATCCACCGCCGGGGCCAGAACCTCCGACAAGGGCAGACGGCCCATCCTCTTGGACATGGCCGCCCAGGTTGCGACGGCTCCGGGGACGCACACCGGAAGCCACCCCATAGAGGGCAGTCGGGAAAGTCCCTTCTTATTCAATAGGTCTCTCGTCAGGGCCCTGGGAGAAGGTCCGCTGCCGTTTATGCCGTAGAGCCTTCCGTCTTTGCATATTATGGCGAAGGCGTCGCTGCCCAGGCCGTTGCTGGTGGGCTCCACCACCGTCAAGGCCGCCGCGGTGGCAATTGCCGCGTCGACTGCGTTTCCCCCTTTTTTGAGCGTATCCAGACCGGCCTGGGCGGCCTGAGGGTGGGAGGTAGCCACCATTCCACGGGAACCGTAGACCAGAGCCCGTCTGGACGGATTGCGATATCTAAAGGCATCGAATTCCATTTCCCTGAGCCTCCTCGGTTTCATTCGATAAATGAATTGCTACAGCCGAACATTCGGCTGAGTTCCTTGGCCCTTTCGATCGAATAAGGCACAGCCATCCTTAAGAATTCTTTCGACATCCTTTCAAGAACCCCTGAGACACATATGGCTCCGACGAGCGATCCCTCGCTACCGAAAACAGGGACGGCCAATGCGGCGGAACCCAAACTTCTTTCTTCAAAAGATAGTATATAACCCTGATCCAAGGTTTTAGCTATGGATTCCTTAAGTTCTTCAAGGGTCGTGATCGTATTTGGAGTGTGCCGTTCATAAGGGGCCCTTTCGAATACCTCCTCTCTTAATTTCTCAGGACCCCATGCAAGCAAAACCTTGCTCGAAGCGCCGGATGGAAACTCTCCCTCCGATCCCTCGACCATCGTGTACCTCACCGGATGAGGGCTTTCTACCGCGCTTATACACATGCGCCTATCGTTACGTATGACCTGGAAACTTACCGTTTCCTCAAGATCGATTACCATATTACGAAGGACAGGCTTCACGATCCTTATCATGGGATTATTCCTCTCGAAAGCCTTGCCTAAAGAAAGCAATCTAGGACCTAGGGAGTAGACCCCACCCTCCTGACGAAGAACCAAATAACCCATATGTTCCATGGTTCCGCACAACCTCATAGCTCTCGATTTGTTTATTTCCACGGCACGGCATATATCAGCCAGAGAAACCCCGGATTCCTTTCCCTCCAGATAATCCAGGATCTGAAGACTATATTTCAAAGAAGAGTTAATCCTTTCCGACTCCTTGCTTTTTTCCCTTTTTACCATGAACCTTCCTCCATCCTTCAGAACTCTCGCTCAGTTACATTCTACCAAAGACTGAGACTTCCTCTATCGAAAAAACGGAATGGCATTCTACTTGACAGGACGAAGAAAGTAGGCAAAAATGATTTTGATTTTTTAGAACGACGCTCTAAATTTTTTCGAAGCCGAAAAGGAGGATAAACGTGATGGGCAAAGTCCCGAATCTCTCAAATGCCGTTATCGACGAAAAATCGACGACATGGCTGGAGGATATATATAAGAAAATACATCGTCACCCGGAACTCGGAATGCAGGAATTCCAGACGACCGTCCTTATCAAATCGATCATGGACGATCTCGGAGTCGAACGAATCGATCTGCCCGGCATGGATGTCGGAGCGGCATGCGTTATAAGGGGGGGAAAAAACGGACCCACTCTGGCACTAAGAGCGGATATGGACGCCCTACCGATTTTAGAGAAAACGTCTTTGGAATATGCATCCGAAAACACCGGGATCATGCACGCCTGCGGGCACGATTTCAACACCACGGTGATGCTCGGCGTATTGAAAAAGACGGTGGAAAAATATTCGAACGGCAATCTACGTGGAAACTTAAAATTCATCTTCCAGCCGGCTGAAGAAACACTGGAGGGAGCTAAACGCATGATAGAAGCCGGAATCCTTGATAATCCCGGCGTGGATATGATAATGATGTCCCACGGGGATCCGGACATCAACGTGGGACAGATCGCCCTGTTCAAGGGTTACAGCCATGCGAACTCGGATAATTTTTCCATAGAGTTGACTGGATCCGGAGGTCATGGCTCTCGTCCCTTTCAAACCCAAGACTTGATTCTTGCCGGATCTCACCTTGTCAGTATCCTTCAATCCATAGTATCCCGGGATATCGACGCCAGAGATCCGGCGGTCATTTCCGTATGCAGTTTCAACGCCGGGAACACATTCAACGTTCTTCCAGGTTCCGCAAAACTTACCGGCACGGTCCGAACACTCAGCGATACGGTTCAATCCAGAATCATCCAAAGAATGCAGGAAACCTGTGATTCTCTTTCAAGTCTGTTCCATATTGAGGCCAAGCTCGATTATCGCGTAGGAGTTCCATCATGCGTCATCGACGACGACGTGGAGAAGCTCATACGCGATGCGGCGCTCCGACATCTTCCGGAGGAGAGTATCATCTCATCCCCGACCAGGATGGGCGGAGAGGATTTCGCCTTCTATTCCAGGAGAGTTCCAGCCGGAGTAGTTAGGATAGGCGTGACGTCCGTAGGATCTCGCAAGAGAGGTTCTACCCATTCGTCCACTTTCCAGGTGGACTTGGCGGCTATTCCGGTCGGAGTGACCGTGCTCTCCCAGGTAGTCGATGATTTCCTATCTTCAGAGGAGTGACGATATGCCACGCTCAGCTTACTCGTATCTGAAAGACCCCTCCGTAATACCGGTGGAGCTGGCACCTGACGTGGACGGCCCCCTGGATTGCAGACTCGAGCTTCCCGAAAACATGGAGGCCCGTGCCGTAAAACTGCATCATGAAAGCGTGGTTTTCGATCTCCACAACCACGTCCACCGTTTAGCCGATAACATGCTCCGTGATTTCGAAACGTACGCTAGAAGCGGACGTATAGCCATGGGATACGACGGAATAGCCAAATCCGGCATGACGGCCTGCTTCAACGGCTATGGCGGCAGTGCTGGAAGACGCTCCAGTCCGCAGGCCTGGCAGTTCGAGGATATCGTATGGGACCTGGGCATCCGCCAGGCAGATATAGCTCATCATCAGGACGTTACCATTCTCGGAACCTGCGTTAACGATGTGGACAAGGCCAAGGCCACCGGATGTTGCGCCGTGTTCGCCAACGTGGAAAACGCCGGAATCATCGGTAACGAAATAGATCGCCTGGACGTCCTATACGGACTCGGCGTCCGTTGCATGGGGCTTTCCTACAATCAACGCAACACCATAGCCGACGGCAGCAACGAAACCCAGGACGGCGGACTGAGCAGGTTCGGAGAAAAAGTCGTCGTTCGTATGAACCGTCTAGGCATGCTTATGGATTTCGCCCACAGCTCGGATCGAGCGATATTGGACACCCTGGAGATATCAGACGCTCCGTGTTGTATCAGTCACTCCGTTCCGAAGGCTCTCAACACCCATCCGAAGGCGAAATCAGACGACATTCTCAGGGCAATCTCCGATGCCGGCTGGGTTTTCGCGGTACAGTCCGTACCGAACGTGACGTCTTCCAAGAAAGAGCAGAGCATATTCGACGTCGCCGATCAGATAGACCACTGTGTGGAAGTTATGGGAATCGACCATGTGGCCATAGGTACCGACTCCATGTTCGGAGATCACCTCGGACTTCACAAATGTATCTCCAAGATGATGGGACATCCGGCAAAGCCCTTCGTCGGAGAATACGTAAAATATCTGGAGAATCCCGGAGAAATGCCGAATCTGACAAGGGTACTGGTATCCCGCGGCTACTCTGACGACGACATTCGAAAATTGATCGGTATTAACGTAGTTAAACTGCTGGAAAAAACCATAGGCTAGGGGAACAGGAGATGCATACAATGACGGAAGACATTCGCGATGCTATATGGGCTGTTCTTCTCGGCATGGCAAGCGTGGCCATATTCTTCTACAGCGATACCTTCGTGGGAACGGTAGAGGCTCCAGCCCTTGCTGAGCCGAGTGTATATTCCAAAATCTGGGCCGTGATCCTCCTGATTCTATCGATCTCTCTGATGGCGCGTTCTATGAAAAAGAGAAGGCGTAATCGCGTGAACCCCCTGATGACCAAGGGAATTTTCCTGACGGTGATCTCGCTGCTGATATATCTTTCGACCCTGAAAAAGTTGGGATTCCTGCCGTGTACCATAGTCTTTCTCGCTTTTCTCATGACCTATTACAACAGACTAAGTTCATCGGCTAAAGGGAAATCAGGCGGGAATTTATGGAAGACCATGCTCAGGGCCATAACGATATCGACCGTCGTCGGTCTGACACTGAATTTCGTGTTCGGTTCCGTTTTCGGAGTCTACCTCCCGGCCGGAGAGCTTTTTCAGTGATTTGTGATCGTCGTCTCCAGTGAGACGAAATCCCATAAAAGGAGTGTATCATATGAAATTCAGGAGATTAGCGATATGTATCATGGTATCAACGATCATGGCGATGTCGGCCTTACCGTCTATCGCGAACGACAATTACGATTCATACCCGGAACGCACCGTCAGGGTGATCGTGCCATTCGGTCCGGGCGGAAGCGGGGATCTGACGACCAGGGCGCTTCTCCAATTCGTCGACCTGGGGAAACCCACCGTGGTGATAAATATGCCTGGAGCGGGATCCACCATAGGTACCATGGAGGTCTTCCACAGTAAGCCGGACGGATACACCCTGTTGGCCAACAGTCCGGCCGGCATGATAGTCGGAGGGCTCAAGGGACTGTATCCAGAGGCCGTATTCAGAGACATGATCCCCATCGTAATCATGGGAATGGATAACCCAGTCTTCTGTGTGGCAAGAAATTCTCCGTTCAAGACAGCTCAGGAGTTCTTCTCCTACGCAAAGGAAAATCCCGGAAAACTCAAGCTGGCATCCGTAGGCATGTCCACAATGTATACATCCGGATTGGTGGTCAAGGACGCAGCTGGAATAGACATAAAATATGTGGCATTCGACAGTTCCACAAAATCCCGCGCCGCCCTTCTCGGTGGGCACGTAGATTCGCTTTTGGCCACGATATCGGAGAATAAGAGCCTGATAGAGGCCGGAGACCTCCGCCCTCTCTTCGTCCTATCCGAAGAAAAATCGCCCTTTCTACCAGATGTACCCACTCTTATAGATCTGGGATACAACGTAACAGGTTGCCTCGGCACGAGAGGCATATGGGCTCCCGCCAGCACTCCTCGTCCCATTATAGATAAACTTGAGGCGGCTTTTATGAAAGCCGCCCAAAACAAGGGATTCCAGGACGTGTTCAGACAGGGAATGAGCATAGACCCCGTAGCATGGAATAGCGCCGCTACCAAGGCATGGATAGAGAAAAATTCCCCATATTACGGAATGCTGCTCGAAAAATACGGCAAGAAGTAGGTACAAACGAAGCGTGGAAACCTCAAAAACAGGTTTCCACGCAACTCCATACGAAACGAGGGGTTAACAATGGATATCGTATCGAGTCTGAACATCGGCATTCACGCTTTTTTCTCCGATATCACGGTTTTCCCGCTTCTGGTCTCAGGCGTAATAATGGGGTTGATCTTCGGGTGCATTCCTGGACTCACCGCCGCTCTGGGAGTATCGCTTATACTGCCCCTTACCTATATGATGACCCCCATTCAAGGTATATCCACCCTGATAGGCATATATGTCGGCGGAATATCGGGAGGATTGTACGGAGCCGTCCTGTTGAACATTCCGGGAACTTCGGCATCCATCGTCACGTGTTTCGACGGCACTCCACTGGCTAAAAAGGGCAGAGCAGCCGAAGCTCTATCGATGGGTGTATTCGCATCCTTCGTAGGAGGCACATTCAGCATGGTCGTTTTGGTTACCATAGCGCCAATGCTCGCCAAAGCCGCCTTGATATTCGGCCCCTGGGAATACACCGCACTCGGCATAATGGGACTCAGCGTGGTGGTCAGCTTGGCAAGCAAGGATATGACAAAAGGTCTTATTGCGGCGGTCGTAGGCATCTTTTTGGCCATGGCGGGAATGGACCCGGTCATGGGAGTCACGAGATTCACTTTCGGAATCTGGCAGCTGGACAGCGGATTTCCAACTCTCGCGACTCTGATGGGATTTTTCGCCCTCGGAGAGATGTTGACCCAGGTAAGATCTATGTCGACCGGTGAACCCCAATTCAACCCCATGCAGAAGAAAGTCTCCATAATTCCGTCATGGACCGATATAGCCCAATCCAAAACGGCGCTATGGGTAGGCTCCCTTATCGGAACGCTTATAGGCATACTGCCGGGGGTGGGACAATCCACGGCCTCCATGATCGCCTATTCACAGGTAAAGAACCTTTCGAAGCATCCTGAGGAATTCGGCAACGGCTGCATCGAGGGTGTCGCTGTTTCCGAATCTGCAAACAACGCGGTAAACGGCGGAGCGATGATTCCGATGATGACTCTCGGGATTCCGGGAGATTTAGTTACCTCCATATTGATGGGCGGGCTGGTGATTCACGGACTTCAGCCAGGTCCGCTCATGTTCAGGATGAATGCCGACATAGTGGGATCCATGTTCATCGCCTACGCACTTTCGAATTTCGTCATGGTGATAGTAGCCTTGGTTTTGGTAAGAGTTTTCGTAAGACTACTTAAGGTTCCGGCAAAGATACTCTATCCGGTTATACTGATCATGTGCATATTGGGTACCTTCAGCGTAAACAACCGCATATTCGATATATGGGTGTTGCTTGGAGCCGGGACATTCGGATATTTCTTCACCAACAGCGGTTTTTCCCTTCCTCCTTTGATACTGGGGTATATTCTGGGTCCCATAGTGGAGAGCAACTTCAGGACTGCCATAATATCTTCCGGAGGGAATCTGTCCGATCTGGCCGGACGACCTATAGCATTGGTCATATTCGTCATATCGGTCCTGTTCATAATCATGCCTCTGGTATCGACTCGACGGAAAAGGATGAGGATATCAAGATGTCCAGAATAAAAAAATGGGATATCAGGACTATAAAGCGTTCCACTACCGTGATGGCCACCTCTTACGGCAAGCCACCGCAGGAAAAGGAACACGTCATCGTCAGAGTGGAGGACGAAGATGGCGTACGTGGCTGGGGCGAATCCACGCCCTTACCGGAATTTTCGGGAGAGACGGTCGCCATAGTCAAGCTCGTGCTCACTAAATATCTTCTGCCGCCTCTTATCGGCATGGAAAGTTTCGATATGGGGTCCTTACACGAAAGCATGGACATATCGATATACGGCAACAATGCATCAAAGGCGGCCATAGATACCGCTCTGTACGACCTCAATGCAAAGAAACTAGGCGTGCCCATATATAAACTGACAGGAGGCAAGTACAGGGATAAAACAGCTATAAACCGTCATATAGGAATAACCGATATAAAAAAAACGGAAAAGCTGACGGAGGAATATATCCGACAAGGGGTAAAAAGCATAAAAATAAAAATCGGCGATAAAGTCGTCGAAGACATAGCGAGAGTCAAAACGGTCCGATCCACGGCCGGGAAAGACGTCAATATAAGAGTCGATGCCAACGGAGGTTACGACATCGGAAAAGCCGTAAAGTTCATACGTGGCGTCGTGGACTGCGATTTAGAGATGTATGAACAACTTCTTCCCGCAAATATGATAGACGAAGCCTCTCGATTGCGAAGAGAGTTCGGAATACCTCTATGCGCGGATGAAGGAGTGCACTCGCCCGCGGACGCAGCCGAACAACTCATGAAGGGCGCGGCCGATTTCATTACCGTCAAACTCATCAAGACCGGAGGGATATATCCGGCCCTTCAAATAGCGGGAATCGCTCAGGCGGCCGGCGTCGGCTGCGTCATCGCCAACACCTTCGATACTCAGATAAACTGCGCCGCATGCCTTCATCTGGCATGTTCCATTCCGTCGGCAAAAACCGCAAACGATCTAACATGCTATGCCACTCAAAAAGAGATGGCCGATACCTGTCATCGCCTAAAAGACGGCTACCTCTACGTCGGTCCGGAACCCGGCATAGGAGTACGCAGCCTGGCGGAATTCCAATTGGACTGAAAACCCACTTTCCCACCGCTTCCGTATAAGCTGCCGATACGAAACCGCAAGGTTTTTATTCTACAATAACGGGAGAAAGGGGTGATGGACATGAACAAAGGTTATCTTTCGTCGGTGACGTTGAAAAACCTTACCGCTTTTTCCTCCGTCACAGGACGTTTTTCACCGGGACTGAACGTGCTGGTGGGAGAGGGAGGTTCTGGTAAGTCTCACATGATGAAGTTTCTCTACGGAGCCTGCGAGGCTTCGCTGGGCCAGAGGAGTTTTCCCGAGAAGCTGACCAGGCTGTTCATGCCCCTGGGCGGACGGATCGGACGTCTGGTGCGGCGGGGAGAGGAGCTGTCCTCCGGTGCCATAGAGATCAGGAAGACGAGAGACGGCGGAGAGGACCACATTCTATGTTCCTTCGACGATAGCACGGATAGCCCGAGCGAGGTGGAGATGGTGGGAGAGAGGGAGTGGCTGGCCCACCCTCTCGAGAGCGTTTTTCTGCCGGTGAAGGAGATGCTGGTCCACGCTCCGAACTTCACGGCGCTTCATCGGGCGGGACGGCTGGCCTTCGACGATACCTACGCCGACGTAATAGAGAGGTCCATGGCCCAGCCGGAAGCACCTCTGGACGAGGACATGACGGAGCTGGCCCTGGATCTGGAGCGGCGTATAGGCGGCCAGGTGGTGGAGAGAGAGGGAGGCTTTTTCCTTCAGTCCGAGTACGACGATCTGGAGTTCCCCCTGATGGCGGAGGGGCTGAGAAAACTCGGCGTCCTCTGGAGGCTGATACGAAACGGTACCCTTACGGGAGGGAGCGTCCTCTTCTGGGACGAACCGGAGGCGAACGTCAACCCGTCGGCCATAGGGCCGATGATGGAAGTGGTCCTAGCGATACAGAGAAGGGGGGTTCAGGTTTTCCTGGCCACCCATGATTACGTGGTGCTCAAGGAGCTGGACCTCAGGTCGAGGGAGGGAGACGACGTCCGTTTCCACGCCCTGTTTCGAAACGGCAGGGGGATAGACATTTCCTCCACGGAGGATTATCCGTCGCTTCACCCCAACGTGATCTCCCAGGTTTTCATGGACCTCTACCACAGGGACGCCACCAGGGCTCTTCTGGAGTCGGAGGAGGGAGAAAGTTGAGTTGGACCAGAGAGAAGGAGCTGTTTCTCAACCTCTCGGCGGCGGAGAGCTGGATAAAGCTGGACGAGCCGGGAGAACCCCGTCCCATAGGAATGGCTCTGGTGGACTTCGTCATAGTGGAAAGGGAACGGACCATAATGGTGGAGGTGAAGGACCCGTCGGACCAGGGTGCCCCGGAGAGGGAGAGGCATTCCTTCGTGAGGCGACTTTCGGGAGACGAATATCTGGCGGGAAGGCTGATCCCCAAGGCCAGGGACAGCTACTGCTATCTGCACCTCATGGGACTGGACGATAAGCCCATCCTGTTCGTGCTTCTTCTGGGTCTGGAGAGGACCCCTGTGGAGGCGGCCCAGCTTCTGGCCACCAAGGAGAGGATCCTCTCCAAGCTGAGATGGGAATCCGACCGGCCATGGAGCCATCCCTACGTGAAGGACTGCGCCGTTGTGACGGTGGACGGCTGGAAGCGCTACCTGCCGAAATATCCCATAAAGAGGTGCGCCCCTAGAGAACGATGATCCCGTAGGCCACGGCGCCCAATATCAAGAGGGGGTCGGGAATTCTGCGCAGGCGGGTCTGTAGCCAGAGGAAGAGGCAGAAGAGCCAGACACACTGCAACCCCGACGATATAGCCGACTGTCCCGGGAAGGAGGCCACCGTACGAAAGGTTGTATCCATGAAGGAGATGAAGACCGACAGGAAGATGGCCATGAGAACGGGAAGGATAAACTTGGTCATGGCCTTCATACCCGGTGATCTCTTTATCCTGTCGAGACAGGAGAAGGCGACCAACGAGTTCGTAACCGCAGGGAGCACCATGGCTACCACCAGGATGGCTCCTCCCGCCGAAGTCCAAAGCCAAAGGGGACCGGAATAGGCTGTTCCCGAATCGGCCACCCTCTGCACCATGTCCCAGCCGGAGATGGCGGAGAGCTTGGATATTATGGGAGACGGCAGGGCGTTCACTATGGCTATATACTGCATGAGCCTTTCCCTGGTGTAGAGGAATATCTGAGACGACGGCCCGGCCAGAAGCCCTATGGCAAGTGGAATGAACACCGGGCCGCCTCCGAAGGTCATGAGTCCGGTGAAGGTCATCCCGGCCAGAAGCGCCAGATAGGCGGAGGATCGAAGAAGAGGGCAGAACACCACCAAAGGCACGCAGACAGCCAGCACCACCGACCAGATCCGCCCGAGGTCTTCTAAAACCGGACGTAGCCCGGCCTCGCCGGTCGATTCCGGAAGCCCGTTTTCCGCAGGGGTGGTCCAAAGCCCGACGGCCCCTGCGACCAGAAGCCCGAGCACCACCGACCACTCCAGGTAATCCGGAACGGTCATGCTCAACGTCGAGACGAGGTCGCTGTGGACGAAAAGCAGAGCCGCCACCGGCACCGCCATGACGTAGCGGAACCATCCGGGCCAGGGAGCAGCAGAGGTTATAGCCAGGGATATCATGGCCAATATGACGAAGCCGTTGTCCACCCCCAGGTAGAGCAGAGCCAGACAGACCAGAGAGAACAGCACCGTCCTGACCGATCCTATGGCCTCCGACCCCTGACGGTAGAACTTGAGCATCAGCCGACAGAGCATGGCCGACACCAGAGGGAAAACCGCCACGGTGCTCCTCTTGAGGAGCAGCATCTTGTCGGCGCTCTCCCCCACGGCAGAGAAGATCCAGGAGATGAGGACCACCACCAGCACCGCCATGGGGACCACCAGAGCGGAGACGGCCGCAAGCATTCCGCCGATTCCCGCCGCCCTGTAGCCTATGACCGCCGCCATCTGAGGGGCCGCCGGCCCCGGCAGGGTGTTCGACAACGCCAGGACGTCGTTGAAGGTGCCGTCGTCCACCCAGCCGTGTCTATCGACAGCCTCTTTGTGTATCGCCGGGGCTATGGCGGCCCCTCCTCCGAATCCCAGAAAACCGGCCCTCAGAAAAGCCGCAAAAACCTTGAATATCAAAGATCTCGCCTCCTCATCCGTCGATTATTCGTAAACGTCACGGGTAGACAAGGCTCTCGAACTTCAAGACGATTCCTTGACCCCGTGAAATACCGAGTATAGCACCGGCACGACTATGAGGGTCAGGAAAGTGCCGACGAAGAGGCCTCCCATTATGGTTATCGACATTCCCGAGTACATCGGGTCGAAGAGGAGGGGGGCCATTCCCAATATGGTGGTGGCCGCAGCCATTGCGACAGGACGGAGTCGGCTAACCGCCGAGTCCACCACTGCGTGATAGGGTTCCTTGCCTCCCTTGAGCTGTAGGTCCAGCTCGTCGATGAGTACTATGGCGTTCTTTATGAGCATCCCCGAAAGGCCCAGAAAACCAAGTATGGACATGAACCCGAAGGGTACTCCGAAGAGCAGCATTCCTCCCACAACCCCTATTATGGAAAGAGGCACGGTGAGAAAGATGACGATCGGTCTTTTCAGTGAATTGAACAGCCATACCACCGTGACGAACATCGCCACAAGACAGATAGGAAACGTCTTCTGGAGGGGCTCCTGGGCCTCCAGAGAGTCCTCGTATTCGCCTATCCATTCCATCGAATAGCCCGGAGGAAGCTCTATAGCCTCGATTCCAGGCAGGACCTGTCGCCTCAAGGTTTCGGCCAGACCGATGGCGGGATTGCACTCCACCGATATAGCCCTCTGACGGTCGTGCCTCTTTATCAGGGGATCCTCCCAGATCAGTTCCTCTCCGTCTGCCACCTTCGACAGGGGAACGAAGGCCATAGCTCCGTCGCTCCATACCTGAACGTCTCCCAGAGAACCTACAGAGGTCCTCTCCTCCTCTGGGGGACGGGAGACTATCGGAATAAGATCGTCTCCCTCACGGTAGATTCCCACCCGACTTCCCCCGTAGGTCCACTGAAGGGCCTGATGGAGGTTGTTTCTGCTGACTCCGGCCTGCCTGGCCTTGCTTTCGGAGAAAATCGGCCTCAAGACGTGGACAGGCTGTCTCCAGTCGGTACGCAGGTCGGCCACGTTGGGGTTTTCCCTCATCACCTCCAAGGCCCGGTCCGCCAGCTCCTTCAATACCTCGACGTCTGGGCCTCTGAAACGGACCCCCACCTTGTACTCCAGCCCCGGGCCGTTGGGCAGCTTGGTGCAGTGGGACTCCGCGTCGGGGTAGTTTTCGTATATATGCTCCTCTATATGGTCTATCAGTCCGTCGATCCTGGACACGTCGTCGACCTGGACCAGTAGCTGACCGTAACTGCCGTTGGGAGATTCGTAGTTGTAGGACAGCACGAAGCGCAGAGTCCCCTCTCCCACGAAGGACGCCACCGACTCCACTCCCTCAAGTTCCGATACGAAGTCGCCTATGGAGGACGTGTCCCTGTAGGTCTCGTCTATGTGGGATCCCTGAGGTTTCCAGTAGTTGACGTAGAACCGTTTCTGGGTCGAGTCGGGGAAGAAGGTCTGAGGCACGGCCCCGAAGCCTATCAGGGCGACGATCAGCATCGCCAGGACCGCCCCGATCGTGATCCACCGATGGGCCAGACAGGATTGAAGCGCCCTTCGGTAGAACCGGTAGAGAGGCCTGTCGTAGGGATCGGTCGTTTCCTTGGGTATCTTCAGAAACCACACGCACAGAAGTGGCGTCACAGTGACCGCCAGTATCCAGCTTATGGACAGAGACAGGGCCATTACCTCGAATAGGCTGTGGCAGAACTCACCGATGTTTCCCGGAGCGAACCCTATGGCGGTGAAGGCCAGTATCGCCACGAAAGTCGCTCCCAGAAGGGGCCACTGGGTGTCTCGTACTACGTCCACCGCCGCCTGCTCTCTGGTCTCGCCCTTCTCGACCTTGACCAGTATGCCGTCGGCCACGACTATGGCGTTGTCCACAAGCATACCGAGCGCAAGTATGAGAGCCCCTAGAGAGATCTTCTGAAGATCTATGTCTAGAAGAAACATTCCCAAAAAGGTGGCGAGTATGGTGAGAAGCAGTATGAAGCCTATAAGAAGACCGCTCTGCCATCCCATGAAGACCATAAGCACCGCTATGACGATTCCCACCGCCTCGGCGAGGTTGGTTATGAATACCGACACAGACTCGGTCACTATGTCGCTCTGATAGTAGACCGGTGAAAGCTCCATCCCCAGAGGTCTGTTCGACTCTATTTCGGCCAGGGTCTCCCTTATGGAATTTCCCATGGTTATGACGTTGCCGCCGGACACGGTGGAGATCCCTATTCCTATGGCGGGTTTGCCGTCGAACTCCATGATCCTCTCCGGCGGGTCCTGGTATCCTCTGGTGACAGTGGCCACGTCGCCCAGCCGAACCAGCCCTTTCATTCCACCTATGAGCAGGTCGCCTATGGCCGATTCGTCCGGAAAGGCGCCGGTAGGGGAGATGCGGACGTATTCTCCGTCCATCTCCACGTTTCCCGCCGTCTCCACCAGGTTCTGTCCCGAGAGGGTGGCGTATATGCTTGCCGGAGGTATGCCCAGTTCGGCCAGTCGGGACCGTTTGAACTCGACGTAGATCCGCTCCTCCCTGGTTCCCCATATGGACACCTTTGCCACGTCGTCGCACAGAAGCAGTTCCTTCTTGAGGTCCTTTGCGTAGTCCTCCAGCTGCTTCATGGTGTAGCCCTTTCCGGTCAGGGCGAAGAAGACTCCGTAGACGTCGCCGAAGTCGTCGTTGACTATGGAGGGACCGGCCCCGGGGGGCAGCTGTCCTCTAACGTCGGACACCTTTTTTCTGAGCTCGTCCCATATCTGAGGCAGCTCGTGAGAACGGTAGTCGTCCTGCATGTCCACGTAGACCAGAGACAGTCCCTCCTGAGAGGTGGATCGGACCTCCTTGACCTGTCCCATGGACTGGACGGCCTCCTCCACCACGTCCGTGACCTCCTCCTCGACCTCCGAGGGAGAGGCTCCTGGATAGGGAGTGACCACCAGGGCGGTCTTTATTGTGAAGGTGGGATCCTCCAGCCTGCCCAGCTTTCCGTAGGCGATTATACCGGCGGCCACTATCATGACGGTTATCACCGCCATGAAGGTCCTCTTTCTTAAAGCGAAGGAAGCGGGATTGCTCATCGTTCAAGAGGGCTGACGGACATGCCCTCGGTCACGAAGTCCACTCCGGCGACCACTATCCTCTCGCCGGGCCTGAGGCCGTCGATCACCGGCAGCCTGTCGTCTCCTCCGACCTTGCCTAGCGACACCGACCTGGATCGCACCACCTTTTCGTCAGGATCGTAGACCCAGACGGACGATCCGCCGTCTCCTCGGGATACAACCGCCCCCAGAGGCACCGTTACGACCTCGGAGGAGCCCTCCTCGCCGTTCCAGAGGACCTCGGCGGTCATTCCCGGGAGCACCCTGACCCCTTCCGGCGCCGGGAAGGAGAAGGACACCGAGTAGGTCCTGGTAGCAGGATCGGGGGAGGAGCTCCATTCCTCGAGGGTCCCGGTCAACTTGAGATCCGGTATGGACGGAAAGGACAGCTCCGCCTTCGTTCCCTCCGACAGGGACCCTCGGACCAGGGCCCCCTCGGGGACATTGGCTGTAACCTTGAGGGTGGATATATCCAGAAGCCCCATGACCACCTGTCCCGCCGAGACCATCTCGTGGTTTTCCACCTTTCTCTCCGACACTATGCCGTCGAAGGGAGCCTTTAGCTCCGTGTCCTGAAGCCTGTGTCCGGCTATGTCCAGCTGGGCCGAGAGGTTTCTTACCGACGATCTGGCCGTGGTGACGGCTTTCTTGGCCCCATCGTACTCGGCCTGGGCTATGACCTTCTCCTTCAGCAGTGACTTGGACCTGCCGTAGTCGGTCTGGGCGTTTTCGAGGGTCGCTCTGGCTCCCTCGAGCTGAGCCTTCAACACCTCTATCTCGTCTCTGAAATCCCTGGGGTCTATCTGGGCAAGCCTCTGCCCCTTCTTCACCAGGTCTCCCAGCTGAACGTCCACCTTGGTCAGGGGACCTGCTACCCGGAAGGCAAGAAAGGCCTCCTGATCGGCCTCCACCACGCCGGGGTAGCGGCGATCCGACCGGATCGCACCGACTCCAACGGTCTCCAGTCCCACCGGTCTGGGTCTGGGGGCCTCGACGACCTTGTCCGAGTTTTTCTCCGATGCCATAACGACGTGGCTCCACAGGAACCACGATCCCAGTGCCAGGAACAGGACGGCACAAACCCATAGGATTTTCTTGTTCAACTCTACTCTCCTCCTCTTTCGCTGCTGTTCCATATTTTCTCCACTTGATCGGCCAATCCCAAGGCAAACAGAGTTCTCTTAAGCACGCTTCTCTCGAGCCCTTCCAGGTAATCGGGACAGTAGCTCTCCACCCCCAGCTCCCTGCCTATGATGTCCCTGTAGTCGGCGTGGAAAAATATGGGGGAACATATTATCAGCATCTCTCTAATTGAATCCTTGAAACTCAGGGATCCGTCTACCCTTCGAAGGAGCCTTCGGAAGGACTCGACTCCCGGCTCTATTGCCACCGAGTATGCGAGGTCTCTCAGATGTCCCGGGCTCTGAAGCAGCTGGTAGATCACACGACAGCACCAAAGGGGTTTGTCGTCGTAGAAAAGCTGTCCCATAAACCACCTGACGGCGGATACCACAGCCTCGGCCTGCACCGTTCGATCGTCCAGGCGATCCATATAGGGAGCGAGAACATCGGAAAGGGGGTTTTTCAGCTGAGGATCTATGGCCTTGTAGACCACCGCCTCGAAGAGCTTTTCCTTGCTGCCGAAGTGATAGTGGATGCTGCCGACGTTTTCTCCGGCCCTTTTGGCCACCTCTCTGGTGGTCACTCTGGAGAAGCCCAGTTCCGCCGCGAGCTCTCCCGCGGCGTTCACGAGGTTTTCCCTGGTTCTGTCTCCGCTGGAATATCCTGCCATGCCGTCACCTCCATGGATCTTTACGGAGAAGGATTTTATACGGTCGACCTATTTTAGTCAAGTGACCAATGTTTCGACAGGGTAAAAAAAGTCCGGCAGAGAGCCTACAAGGTTCTCTACCGGCCTAGCGAATCGCCTCGGTCAGGCCGCGACGGCTCCGGCTTTTATGGCCTTCGCCATGGTCTCCAGCGATTCGTCCGAGGCGGTCACTCCTATGCCGTAGACGACCGCACGGCAGAGAATACCCTCGGTGACCTCCATGTCGACAGGACGATAGAAGGGAACGTCCATGCCGTGAGCCCTGGCGCAACGGCCCCATTCCCTAAGGGAATCCCAATGTTTGGCATAGTGCCAGGAGTTGCCCGAGAGGATACCGCACCCCACTCCGGCCTCGGCGGAGGCGGCCTGGAATCTCTTCGCCGACTCTCCGTCCGGAAGGATATAGACCAGCTGGGTGGCTATCTCGCCGTCGGGATCGGGGAAGGAACGGCGCACCAGGCCGGGGACGCTCCCCACGGCCTCGAGGACCTTGGCCTTGTTCTCCCTGAGGGTCTTTATGGCGCCCGGCATCTTCTCAACCTGGACCACTCCTATGGCCCCCTGGATCTCGCTCATCCTGAAGTTCATGCCCAGGCCGCTTTTGCGCTCCGCTCCACGGTCTATGGACTTGTCGTGGACGTGTCCGTGGTCGTGAGCGTACTCCATGACCCTGTAGAGCTCCTCGTCGTCGGTGACGATCATGCCGCCCTCTCCAACGGTCAGAAGCTTATAGGGATCGAGGCTGTAGGGGCCCCACTTTCCGAAGGTCCCAACGTACTTGCCCTTGTAGGTGGCGCCCATGGCCTGACAGGAATCCTCCAGGAGAGGCAGACCGTAGTCGTGACAGACCTTGGCTATGGCATCCATGTCCGCCGCCGCACCGAACATGTGGACCGGCATGACGGCCCTGGTCTTCTCGTTTATCAGAGATGCCACGGAGGCGGGATCCATATTGAGGCTCTCGTCGATATCGGCGAACACCGGCACGGCGCCGCACTCGGCCATGGCCTCCACCGTAGCGATGAAGGTGAAGGGCGAGGTTATGATCTGGTCGCCGGGCTTGATGCCCATGGCCTTGAGTCCAACGTAAAGGGAGGCGGTTCCGCTGCTGACCGCCAGGGCGAAACGGGATCCCACCATATCGGCGACGGCCTTTTCGAATTCCTCAACTTTGTATATGCCGTCACGGCAGTCGTTGAAGGAATAACGGTGAACCATCTTCCTGTTGATAACGTCGGCTACTGCATCTATCTCTCTCTGATCGAAAAACTCAAAACCGGGCATTTAAAAGGCCTCCTCATAAATAGATATGACTTGCTCCAGAGTTATGTCCCTAGGGTTGTTCTCCATAGGTCTGGCGACGGCCATGGCCCTTTTCGCCATGTCCTCGAAGTTCTCCGAGGCTATGCCGACCTCCAGCTCTCTCAGGTTCGTCGGCAGATCCAGATCGTGGACCAGCTCGTCCAGCCGATCGGCACACTCGACGGCCCTGTCGAAAAGCCCCTCCGAGTAATTAGGCCCGCACAGAAGCTCCGAGGCCCTGGCGAATTTCTCCGGCGCCGCCATGGCGTTGAACCGAACCACGTATGGAAGAAGCAGGGCGTTGGAAAGACCGTGCCCCACTCCGAAGACCGCACCCAGAGGGTATGCCATGGAATGGCAGGCGGTGACTCCGGCGTTGGCAAGGGCCACACCTCCGAAGAGGGCGGCAAGCATCATCTCGCTCCTGGCCTCGATATCGTTCCCGTTCAAGGCTGCGACCCTGAGGTATCTGCCAATCCTGGCTATTGCGGCCTCGGCCATCATGTCGCTGAAGGGAGATGCCTGGCGGCTGGTATAGGCCTCCAGGGCGTGGGCCAAAGCATCCATGCCTGTCTCGGCTGTGACCTTTCGGGGCATGGATAGGGTGAGCTCCGGGTCCAACAGGCTGCAGTCCGGATATAGGTAGTCCGAGTTTATTCCGCCCTTGACTCCGTCGCTTTTGCGAATCAACACGGCGGTGAAGGTGACCTCAGAACCGGTACCGGCGGTGGTGGGGATCACGATCTTGGGAAGACCGGGCTTCTTGACCAGCCCCAGTCCCTGATAGGCCCCGGCGGAACCCTCGTTGGTTGCCAGAACGCTGACAGCCTTGGCCACGTCCATGGAGCTTCCTCCTCCCAGCCCCACGACGAGGTCGCATCCTGTGGATTTGAGCCGGTCCGCCGCCAAGTCGACCGTCTCCACCGACGGCTCGGGCTCCACTTGGGAGAACGTCTCTACGGAAAGGCCAGCCTCCTCCAGATAGGAGGTTATACGTTCAGCCGTTCCTATGGAGACCATTGTCTCGTCGGTCACCAACATAACCTTGGAGGCTCCTAGAACCTTCGCCTTTTCCCCTACCGTAGCCGACACTCCGGCACCGAAGGAGATCTTTCCAGCCATGAACATATCGAAATTCATTCGTCCTCTACCTCCCGAAGATATCTCTCTAAGGACTTTACGTCCTCCATCGTGTCTATCTCTATGGTGTCCCTGTAGGTTTCCACGCACCTGATGGGGTATCCCCTCTCGAGGACCCGAAGCATCTCCAGGCTCTCGGAGCGCTCCAGTTCGGTCTGATCCCAGCTGGAAAAACGCAGAAGAAAGTCTCTCCTATATGCGTAGGGCCCTATGTGCTTGTAGCAGGCAGCCTCTCCGACTCTACGGTACGGTATAGGAGAACGGCTGAAATATAGGGCGTTTCCCTTTTTATCGAAGACCATCTTCACTATGTCGGGCGAGTCGACCTCCTCGGGCCGCTCTATTCTCTTGGCCAGCACGGCGAGGGGCACCGAGGGGTCGCCCTTGAGGGCTTTCATCAGAGGGTCCACCATCTCCGGCCCAACCAGGGGGTCGTCTCCCTGGATGTTCAGCACGTATCTGGACTCTATTCGCTCCGCCACGTAGGCCACCCGATCCCCTCCGGATGGGAGATCCTTCGGGGTCATCATGGCCTCCCCTCCCCAGTCCTCGACGACCGAAGCGATCCTCTCGTCGTCGGTAGCCACCAGGGTCCTGTCTACGCCACGGCACCTCAGGGCGTTGCGAAGCACCCTGATCACCAGGGGGACCCCTCCTATCTCCATCAGGGGCTTGGCCGGAAGCCTCGTGCTGCCGTACCGAGCCGGTATCACCGCCAGGGTCTCGATCAAATCTCTCACCTCCATCTTTTTTCCTTTCACGTAGAAGTATCACAGACTAGGGGCGATAGTGGCACGAATAAAACGTTCGAGATGGGTTACAATGACTCGGTAGGGAGAGAAATTACGTTGAAGAAGGAGCGAGGATTATGATAGAGAAAGTCGACCTGAATAATTTTGGCCCTCTGAAACACCTGCATTGGCCCGATCTAGGAAAGATAAACCTGGTCATAGGCGAAAACGGCAGGGGGAAGACCTTCCTCTTGAAGGCCCTTTACAGCGCCATCCGCTCCATAGAGATGTCCGGACGAGGCGACGACAGACAGTCCTCACTGGCGGATCTGCTTGCCCGCAAGCTACACTGGACGTTCCAGGCCGAAAAGATCGGCGATCTGGTGACGAAGGGGAGCGACGAAAAACTTCGGATGAGAGCCATCATAGACGGGGACGAGCTGGAATATTCCTTCGGCAAGGACACCACCAAACAGATAACTAAGATAGGCTGGGAAGGCTCCTTCAGAAAGAACAATTCAATATTCATCCCGGCGAAAGAGCTCCTGTCCATCCATCACGTCGTTCTTCGGTCTAGAGAGGTAGACCAGGTTTTCGGTTTCGACGATACCTATTTCGATCTGGCCAAGGTCCTCTCTATAAAACCGACTAGGGGAAAAAACTTCACCGAATTCGCCCAATCCAGAGAAAACCTGAAAGGAATATTAGGGGGACGGGTTGAATACGACGACGAGGCTCAACGCTGGTCGTTCAAGGTCGGCAACGAGAAGTTCGCAATAGGGACAACAGCGGAGGGGATAAAAAAGATAGCCATTTTGGACATCCTTTTGGGAAATCGTTATCTCTCTCCAGGATCGGTGGTCTTCATAGACGAGGTTGAGGCCGCCATGCATCCCAAAGCCATATCTGATTTCTTGGATATCTTGGCCGTTTTGGCCGATCGAGGTATTCAGTTTTTTCTCGCGACCCATTCGTACTTCGTGCTTAAAAAGACACTCCTGATGAGTAGAAAGAAGAGGATGTCGATTCCGGTCATGTCTATCTCCGAATCCGGCTGTAGCTCGGCAAACCTAATCGATGGTATGCCGGACAACCCGATAGTGGACGAATCCATCCGGCTGTATCAGGAACAGGTGGAAATGAGCCTATCATGACCGCCTCCAACGACACCCTGACGATAGAGGAATCGGGCATATCTTTTGGGCCTTTCGATCCGGAGCTCGTTTACCCGATAGAGAATAGCGCCCTCTACGAGAAGACAAACCAAAAAAACGGGAAAGTCCAAATAGCGGAGTTCATACTGCTTAAGGACGTGGATAAGTCGACATCGAAAGCCAAATTTATGTGGATGGTGGAGGCTAAATCCTCAAGCCCCGCCCCGAAGGACGACTCCTCAAAAAGACTGGAAAGTCCTTTTGAGGTTTACATGGAGAAGGTGACGAGTAAACTCAGCAATACCCTTCAGCTTTTGATCTCCGGGGCAATAGAGATCAAGATAGTTTTAGTCATCAAAGACCATCCTCTGGAATGGCTCGAGCCCATCAGCGACAGTTTAAAGAAAAAACTAGCCCCTTTCGCCCGGATATGGCGGGTAAAGAGCGAGAACGTGGTCGTCATCAACGAAGAGATGGCTAAAAAATTCGGCTTAGCGAGCTCAGTTCCTTAAGATTAAACGAAACAGGACGGTTACCCATTATTTGAGTAGCCGTCCTGATATAACAACACTCTACATACAGTTCGGTATATGGCGGTTAGAGTCCAAAAATCAGAACGTCAGTTTCTTGAACCTCTCTATCTGTTCCTTTATGGCTACCTCGGTGGGCAGTCGCTCCATGCTGCTGGCTCCGTAGAAACCGTTGATACCGGTGCATCTCTCGAGAACGTACTGGGCGTCGTCGGGCATGGCTATAGGGCCTCCGTGACAGAGCACTATGACGTCCTCACGGACCTCTCGGGCGGCTGCGGCCCACCGGTCGATCAGCCCGACGCAGTCGTCCAGGGTCTTGGAGGTTTTCGCGCCTATGGATCCCTTCGTGGTCAATCCCATGTGACAGACTATTATATCCGCCCCGGCCTCGGTCATAGCCACAGCGTCCTCGGCGCTGAACACGTAGGGAGTGGTCAGGAAGCCCGCCTGAGAGGCCTTACGGATAGCCTCCACCTCCAGGGCGTAGCCCATGCCGGTCTCCTCCAGGTTCTGACGGAAGACGCCGTCTATGAGCCCTACGGTCGGGAAGTTCTGTACCCCTACGAATCCCAGGTCCTCCAGCTCACGGAAGAACATATCCCATATGACGAAGGGATCGGTGCCGTTGATGCCAGCCAACACCGGGGTGGATCGAACCACCGGAAGGACCTCGTAGGCCATCTCCTTGACTATCTCGTTGGCGTTGCCGTAGGCCATGAGCCCCGCCAGGGAGCCTCGTCCCGCCATGCGGTACCGTCCGGAGTTGTATATGACTATGAGGTCGATCCCTCCGGCCTCCTCCCACTTGGCGGAGATCCCCGTTCCAGCGCCACCTCCCACTATGGGGTTGCCCTCGGCGATCATGCTACGGAAACCCCTCATGAGTTCTTCCCTTTTCTCGACAAGTTTCACCGTAAAACCTCCTCTTTATTCGGATATTTCCCTGAAGTTATCCACAAGTGCCTGGGCGAACTCCCTGTCGTTGACGTGATAGGGAAGCCTCAGAAGTTTTTTGGCCTCGGTCTGGACGAATGTATCCTCCAAGGCGGAGAAGAGCGCCTCGTCCGCCTCCGGATCGTAGAAGGGCATTCCCGGGGCGTCTATCATGGAGACTCCCTTCTCGGGCAATAGGAAGCGGACCGGCCCGGTTAGGCGGTTGAGTTTTTCGCCTATCCATCTTCCCATGGTCCGGTTCTCCTCGGCGGTGGTCCGCATCAAGGTCACCTGAGGATTGTGGACGTACAGGTTGCGCTCCGAGTATCTCTCCGGAACGGTGTCCATCGGGCCGAAGTTGACCATGTCCTGGGCCCCTACGGAACCGACGTAGGGTATGCCGGTCCTTATGAAGGCACCCAGGCGATCCTCTCCGGCGGAGAGGACTCCTCCCATGAGGTGGTCGCATATCTCCGTCAAGGTGACGTCTATAACCGAGGTCATCATTCCCGAGTCGACCAGCTTCTCGAGCGACATGCCGCCCGTTCCGGTAGCGTGGAAGACCATGCATTCGTATTCGTCGCCTATTATCTCCCTTATGGTCTCGACGCAGGGGGTGGTGACCCCGAACATGGACAGCCCCAAAAGCGGTCTCTCTCCGGCGGCCTCCGGAATAGCCCGGGTCATCATCCCAGCCAGGCCGTGGGCCGCGTTGCCTATAACCCTTCGGGAGATCGGGTTCAGACCTGCTATATCGGTTACGGAATATACCATGCAGATGTCGTTGGGACCCACGTAGGGGGACACGTCTCCCGATCCCATGGTGGAGACCATCATCCTGGGAGTTCCTATGGGCAGCACTCTCATACCCTGGGTGACCAGAGAGGTGTTGCCGCTTCCTCCCATTCCCAGAACCCCTCCGACGTCGTCCCGACTGAGCAGAAATCTCTCCAGGGCGACTCCCATGGCGGACACGGTTTTACCCCGATCGGTAGGATCTGCGAGAAAATCCGCTCCCTCCGGGTGGAACGACGCTACCTCCCGATTCGTGACGTCCACCGGGAAACCGTGTTCCATGCTGCCGACGTCCACCAGCACGGTCTCGATTCCGGCCTGGTCTATCAACCTCCTGCCGTAGTCAAGTTCGGCGAATTTGGTGTCGCAGGTACCGATGATGAAGGCTTTCTTCAATCTCTATCCCTCCTTCTACATGTAGGAAACATGGCTGAATAAACGCAATGGACCTTTACATTCCACGATCATGATACCACCAAACCCGTCGGGGCCGTCCGAGATAAACCATGACATTTCTTTACGGACCAAGAGTTCCTTTGCGAGTATTATATGAGTCGAATACGGACAAGAGGAGATGATCCCTTCATGATCGATAGAGTGACCGTTCGCCTGATCGCCGCTGTGGCGACGGTGGCGATAGCGGCGGGGGCCGCATCGGCGGAGACCAGGATACTTACGCTGGAGGACTGTCTAAAGATGGCCTCCACACACCCGGACCTGATATCCGCGGAGGGCGACCTGGACGCGGCCAGGGCCAGGGTGTCCGGCTCTGCCTCCGGCTGGAGGACCACCATATCGGGTTCGGACCAGTACAGCCGCTCCGAGGGAGACGACGGAGGGCACTCCGGATCGGTGGGACTGACCCAGCGTATATTCGACTCGGGGCAGACCAGGCTCGCGGTACAGGCCAGCAGGGAGGGGATGATGTCCACCGAGGCGGACGGCATCTCCACCCTTCAGGGGCTCAGATATTCCATAGTCGAGGCCTACTGCGACCTGCTGGACTCTCTGGAGGCCCGGTCGATCGCCGAGGAGATAGTCGAACAGGACGTCAAACATCTGGAGATAGCCAAGGGTTTCTACGACGTCGGGGAGAAGGCCCTGATAGACGTCACCCAGGCCAGGGTCAACCTGAGCAAGGCCCAGCTCGACCTGGTGAAGGCCAATCACTCCGTGGAGCTGGCGAGGCAGCAGTTGAACCACTCGATGGGCCGTCCGAACATTGAGCCCTACGAGATAGCGGACCTGGCGCCGGAACGCCGTCCGGTGGAGACCCTCGCAGAGGCCATATCGACGGCCATGGCGGAACATCCGAACCTAAAGTCCTACGGCCACTCTGTGGCCAAGGCCAAGAGCTCTCTGAAGCTGGCCGCCAGAGGGCTGTCCCCCACGATAAGCGCGACCGGAGGCTTTTCCTGGAACGGAGACGCTCCTTTCGAGAACGGCGAATGGTCCGTAAGCGTCAAGGGAACCGTTCCAATATCGGACGGAGGCCAGACCGCGGCGGACACCGACGAGGCCAGAGGCAACCTCAAGTCCGCCGAGGCGAAGGCCGAGTCGGAACGACAGAAGGTGGAGCTTGCTGTTAGAAAGGCCTGGCTGGCGCTGGACGAGGCGGACCAGAGCGTGACGGTGGCAAAAGAGACGGTGGAACAGGCGGAGGCGAACCTGAAGCTGGCCAACGGACGATACGAGGTGGGAGAGGGAAGCCCCACCGAGGTGGCCGACGCAGTGACGACCTACGGAGAGGCGAAACGATCCCTCTCTCAGGCCAGATACGACAGGGAGACAGCTCTGGCCGCTCTGAAACAGGCCATGGGGAGGATGTAGGATCATGAAGAAGCTATTTGCACTGGTTCTGATCGCGGCGATCGGAGCGGGAATCTGGTGGTATAGAGGAGACGGAGAGAAACAGAGGGTATCCTACAGGACCGAGTCGCTTAAAAGGGGCGACATGGTGAAGACGGTGTCCGCCACAGGGACGCTGGAGGCGATAAACACCGTTCTGGTCGGGAGCCAGGTGTCGGGCAACCTCTCGGAGGTGCTGGTGGACTACAACGACGAGGTGACCAAGGGACAACTTCTGGCCAGAATAGACCCCACTCTGTTTCAGGCGAGCGTGGACAAGGCCAAGGCGGCGCTTCTGACCGCCCAGGCCGACCTGGCCGAGGGTAAAGCCTCTCTGGCCCACGCAAACAGGGCCCTGGCGAGAAAGAAAGAGCTGGTGGGACGGAACCTTATAGCCAAGGTGGATCTGGACGACGCGGAGCTCTCGGTTGCGACGGCCAGGGCCACTCTGAGGGCTCTGGAGGGCAAGGTGGCCCAGGCCAGGGCGGCACTGAGCAGTTCAGAGATAGATCTGGCCCACACGGAGATAGTGTCCCCCATAAACGGTGTGGTCACGGCCAAGGAGGTGGACGAGGGACAGACGGTGGCGGCCAGTTTGTCCGCCCCGGAGCTCTTCACCATAGCGGAGGACCTGAGACGCATGAGGGTCGAGGCCGACATAGACGAGGCCGACATCGGATCGGTGAAGAAAGGTCAGGACGTGTCCTTCACCGTGGACGCCTACCCAAATAGAACCTTCTCCGGCAAGGTGGACAGGATCAGGCTGGCTCCTACGGAGACGGACAACGTCGTCACCTACACGGTGGAGATAGGGGTCTCCAACAACGACCTCTCCCTCTATCCGGGCATGACGGCGGAGGTGGCGGTGGTGACGGACCGTCGAGAGAACGTGCTAATGGCTCCGTCCGCCGCCCTCAGGGTGGACATACCCACACCGGAAGGAGAGCACCAGGGCGGGTCCATCAACGGCAGCGGCGTACTATTCACACTGTCCGGCGACAGTCCCGTTCCCGTACCGGTGAAGACCGGTCTGGCGGAAAACAGATGGGTTCAGGTTTCCGGAGAGGTGTCCGAGGAGACCCAGGTGGTGGTCGAGGTGACCTCCGATGGATCGTCGGATAAGAAGGGGGGCGGACTCTTTGGATCAGGCCCTGGTAGACGTCCGTGATCTGAGGAAAAGTTACGTCCTGGGAAGCCAGGAGGTCCACGCCCTTCAGGGGGTCAGCTTCAAGGTGGACCGGGGCGAGTTCGCCGCCATAATGGGGCCCTCAGGCTCGGGGAAGTCCACCATGATGAACATGCTGGGCTGTCTGGACGTGCCGACATCCGGAAGCTACGTTCTGGACGGCAGGGACGTGGCGGAGATGAAACCGGACGAGCTGGCCCACGTCAGGCGCGACTCCATCGGCTTCGTATTCCAGGGCTTCAACCTGCTCTCACGGACCAGCGCCCTGGAGAACGTGGAGCTACCCATGGTCTACGCCGGGGTGTCCCCTTCGGAACGCCACAGGAGGGCCGCCGAGTCGTTGGACCTGGTGGGACTGGGAGACAGGATGGATCACATGCCTCACCAGATGTCCGGAGGACAGCAGCAGAGGGTGGCCATAGCCAGGGCCCTGGTAAACCGGGCTCCTCTGATACTGGCCGACGAGCCCACGGGGAACCTGGACAGCGCCAACAGCGAGGAGATAATGAGGCTTTTCAGGACCCTCAACGACGAGCAGGGGATCACGGTAATACTGATAACCCACGAGCCCGACATGGCGGTGTTCGCTAGGAGGGTGATAACCTTCAGAGACGGCAGACTCGTCGAGGACAGGAGGCAGGAATCGTGATATCCCCTATCCAGACCGCCCATATAGCCACCAAGGCCCTGTGGGCCAACAAGATGAGGTCAGCCCTGACCGTGCTGGGCATAGTGATAGGCGTGGTGGCGGTGATCATAATGTTCGCCGTAGGGACGGGGGCCAGGGAGGAGATATCGGCAAAGATGAACTCCCTGGGGAGCAACATGCTCTTCATACGACCCGACGTGTTCCGTACCGGAGGGGTTCGGTCCGGCTCGGTCCAGACGCTGAACGTCAAGGACGCCGAGGCGATAGGGATCGAGTGTCCCTCTGTGACGGCGGTGGCCCCTGTGGTGAACTTCTCCGCCCAGGTGGTACAGGGCAACACGAACTGGTCCACCAGGATAACCGGGACCACCGGCCCGTTCCTCACGGTCAAGGACTGGGAGATCGAGGACGGACGGAACTTCACCTCCACCGAGGAGAGAGGGGCCGCCAAGGTGTGCCTTCTCGGAGAGACCGTGGCGGACGAGCTTTTCGGTTCGGCTGACCCCATAGGTGCGTCGGTCCGGATAGGGAAGGTTCCCTTCAAGGTGATAGGCCTGCTGAAGAGCAAGGGAGAGTCCATGATGGGAGACGAGGACGACATAGTCCTGGTTCCCTTCACCACCGCCAGGAAGAGGCTGTCCCCCTCCAGGACACCCGGTCGGGTGGGGTCGATATTCGTAAAGTCGTCCTCCCCCGAAAGGCTCAACGCCGCCCAGAAGGAGATAGAGGCGCTGCTCCGGCAGAGGCACAGGATAAAGGAGGGCGAAGAGGACGATTTCAGAGTGCAGAACGTCACTCAGATGGTCGAGGCTACCAAGTCCGCCACGGGTGTTATGACCATGCTATTAACCGCTGTGGCGTCTGTCTCTCTTTTGGTGGGAGGCATAGGTATAATGAATATAATGCTGGTCTCCGTCACCGAGAGGACCAGGGAGATAGGCATAAGGATGGCGGTAGGAGCCACCGCCACGGACATAAGGATCCAGTTCATGACGGAGGCGCTGCTTCTGTCTCTGATAGGCGGTCTGGTAGGGGTTGCCCTGGGCTGGGGAGGAGCCCTCTCCATAACCAAGGTCACCGGCTGGAACACCTCCGTGCCGGTCTTCGCGGTGGTTCTGGCTGTAGGGGTGTCCGCCGCGACGGGGATGTTCTTCGGCTACTACCCGGCGGCCAAGGCAGCAAGGCTGAACCCCATAGACGCTCTGAGACACGAATAAAACCAGCTCCGTAGAAAAGGAAGGGAGGTCCATGTCATGACGCTCGACCGAGATGAAAAAGACGGCGATACCGCCCATGGAAAAATCGCCGTCGGCCAGGTATGGACCAAAAGCCTGATCTCCGTCTCGAAAATTCCCGGCGTGGACTTCACGGTGAACCCCTACGTGGGATGCCCCCACAAATGTATATACTGCTACGCCGAGTTCATAAAGCAGCACACCGACCACACCGAGGATTGGGGCGACTTCGTGGACCTCAAGAGGTGTCACGCCAGGCTCCCCTACAAGAAGATGCAGGGAAAGACCGTGGTGATGTGTTCCTCCACCGACGGCTACAACCCGCTGGAACTTCGCTTCGAGGCCACCAGAGAGATACTGGAGGACATGGTCTTCAGCCAGTGCGATTTCGACCTTATGATACTGACCAAGGGATACGCGGTGGTCCGAGACATAGATCTGCTTTTGAAGCTGAAGGCCAAGGTGGGAATCTCGATGAACTCTCTGGACGAATCGTTCAGAGTTAAGGCGGAGCCCAGGGCCTCCTCGGTAAGGAAAAGACTGGAGGCCCTCAGGCTGCTGAGAGAGGCGGGGCTCGAGACCTGGATCTTCATGTCCCCCATCTTTCCGGGAATAACCGACTTCAGGGCAGTGATCGATGCGACCAGACCCTGGACCTGCGAGTACGGTTTCGAGAACCTGAAGTTGAACGGCCCCTTCAGGCCCAGGGTGCTGGAGATGATACGGAGGGAATATCCCGAACTGATCCCGCTGTATCGCCGAATCTTCGTGGAAAAAGACTACGGCTACTGGGACGAGCTCTCATGGGAGATCCGCTCCCACTGCAGAAAACTGGGACTCAGGTTCGGGGTATATTTCTGAAAACCATAAAACACATCGGATTTTTTCGTCAGTAAAACGACCTACACGGCGCACTCCCAGTCCTGCGCCTTCTCCTGGGCCTCCCACAATTCGCTGTAGAGACCACCCTTTTTGAGCAGATCGTCGTGTTTTCCCGTCTCAACTATCCTGCCGTCCTTCAACACCACTATTCTGTCGGCGTTTCGGATCGTCTTGAGATGATGGGCTATTACCACCACCGTCTTGCTGGCGGTCAGGTTGTCTATAGCCCTCTGTATCTTGACCTCGTTTATCGGGTCCAGGCCGCTTGTCATCTCGTCCAGAATCACCAGAGGAGCGTCCCTGAGCAGTGCCCGGGCTATGGAGATCCTCTGTCTCTGTCCACCGGAGAGACCCACTCCGTTCTCCCCCACCGGGGTATCGTAGCCCTTGGGCAGTCCAGCTATGAAGTCGTGTATCATGGCCTTCTTGGCGGCCTCCACGACTTCCTCCCTGGAGGCGTTTCTTCTGCCTATCCGGATGTTCTCGAAGATGGTGTCCTCGAAGAGAATCACGTTCTGCATCACGACGCTGACGTTGAACAGAAAGTCGTCGTAGTCGATTTCCCTTATGTCCACTCCTCCCGCCAGTATCCGACCCTTCCTCACGTCCCAGAACCGGAGGATGAGGTTGGCGATGGTGCTCTTACCCCCTCCGGACGGACCTACCAGGGCGATCAGAGAGTTGCCCTCCACGTCCAGGTCCACGTTCTTTAGCTCGAAGTCCTCCTTGCCGTAGGAGAAGTCGACGTTTTGAAAACGAAGGTCCATTCCGACGGGACTCTTTCTACGGGATGCCGGTTTTATGGTGGGAGCGTTCAAAACCTTGGAGATTCTGCCGTAACTGTCCTTCCCCTTTATGAAATTGATCCAGTAGTTCTCAAGCTCGGCAAAGGGCCGGTAGAACTCTCGGCTGAGGACGACGAACAGGATGTAGTCGAAGACCTCCGCCTTGCCTCCGAAGACCAGCAGGGCCCCCACCGTCACCATAACGCCGTAGGACAGGTCCAAAAAGAGAAAATATCTGCCCATATATCCTGCGATCGATCGGGATATGGCTTTGCTGCTTTCGCCGAATTTCAACATGCTATTTCCGAGCTTCTTCTCGAAGGACGAGCTTGCACCGAAGGCCTTAACCAGAGGGATCCCCTTGGTGTACTCGACGAAGAGACTGACCATGTCGGCCAGGTCGTTCTGGGTCTCTTTCTGCAATCTACCGCTGGACTCGATCCCGGAATACATCACGAACAAAGCGACAGGGATCAGTGACACCATGGCCAACCCCATTCTCCAGTCCACGTAGAAGAGTCCGCCTCCCACGATCGCCGCTACGACGATGCTGCTGACCGTCTTGGACCAGAAGTGGACCACCACCGGCTGAAGGTTTCCCACGTCTTTCTGGATAACCGTGTTAAGCTCTCCTATTCTTTCATCTGTGTAGAACCCCAGATAGATCCTCTTCATGGTGCGGATGAGCCTCTCCCTGACTGTCGCGACCGTGTCGAAACCGGCCTGATGCTGGGCTATCTCCGCCACCAGGTTGGCGACTCCCTTGGCCACGAACAACCCGACGAGCTCGAAGGCGAAACGCCACAAATCCAAGGGCATTCCCATGCCTACCTGTCTGAGTCCGTCCAGAGCTACCATGGTTATCCCCACGTTTAAAAGGGATCCCACTGTGAAGGACGCCATGGCCAGCGACATACACAGTTTAGACTCCCCGGTCAGATCCTTTATCAAAGCCGCTAACATGCCTTCGCCTCCTCTTTCAATCTCCACCGATCAGCATCGATCCGGGAGTCGAACATCTCCCGGTAGAGACGACTGGTCTTCAGCAGCTCGTCGTGGGAGCCTTTGCTCTCCACCCTGCCGTCCTCCATCACAACTATCGAATCGGCGTTCCTGACGGCCTTCAGGTTATGGGCTATTACTATGACCGTTTTCTCCTTCGTCAGGCTGTCCAAGGCCATCTGAATGAGGTGCTCGTTGTAGGGATCTATGGCGGCGGTGGCCTCGTCCAGAATGACGATGGGGGTGTCCTTCAATATCATTCTGGCTATGGATATCCTCTGTTTCTCCCCGCCGGACAGCCTGGATCCTCCCTCGCCGACCACGGTGTCATATCCGTCGGGAAGATCCATTATCCTGTCGTGGATCCTGGCCTTTTTCGCCGCCGCCACTATCTCGTCTCTGTCGGCGTCCTCTTTTCCAAGCCTTATGTTCTCCTCGACCGAGACGTTGAACAGAAACACCTCCTGCTGGACCATGGAGACCAGATTCAGCAGGTTTCCCTCGCTCATCCGTCCTATCTCCACTCCGCCTATGGTGATGCTTCCCTCGTAGCCCTTCCAGAACCCCATTAGCAGACCGGCCACCGTGCTCTTTCCCGCACCGGAGGCACCCACTATTGCGTTCACCGATTTTTCCCTGAAAAGCAGATCCACCTCGTTCAGCACCTTGCCCCTTTCGTCGTAGCCGAAGCTCACCTTGTCGAAACGGATGTCTCCGGACCGGGCATCCTCCACGGAAACCGTCCTTTTCTCGTCCGGCACGTCAAGAATCGAGTTTATGCTCTCCGTAGATCTCTTGAAGATCGTGCCGGTATACTGGATGACGTGCAATTTCAGAAAAAATCCCGTAAAGGCACCCACCAGGGCGATAGTCAGAAGGTACTCGTAGCCGCTCAGACGGCCGCCTTTCATCAGATAACAAGCGGTTATCATGGCGGCGGCCACGCCGGACTCCATTACCAAGAGGATGACCCCCATGGGTATGTGCAGACCTAGGGAGGCTTTCTTTATCCATCGGGCGTTGGCCCTTACATCCGCCAGCATCCTCTCCGTCTTGGACTCGTCACGGCCGAAGGCCTTTATCACAGGCATTGTGGAGATGTACTCGACCAGATCCCCGGTGGTCTTCTTCATGCTTTCCTGAAAACGCCTCATTACCTCCGAGTTGGTTTTCTCGATCAGCTTCATCAGTCCCATGGCGAAAGGTATCGGCAGGATCAAGGCTACGCCCAGCCGCCAGTCCAGAACGGTGAACATCATCAGTATTATCGCCACCGGCAGGGCCACGGCGTTGATAGCCTCGGGAAGTCCGTGGGCCAGGTAAAGCTCGACCTGCTCCACATCGTGACTCACGACGTTTACCAGATCTCCGCTCTTTCGCCTCTGGAAAAAGGAAATCGGCAATCCCTTAAGACGTTCCAGGACTGCCAGTCTTATGTCCGAAAGGCAGGAATAGGCGACGTCGTGAACCTTCCATACCGACAACCCGTAGAAAAAAGCCTTCAGAGCCAGACTCGCACAGATGAGCCCGCCGTACAGCCATATTTCCCTCGCGTCCGATACGGAACGGTCCATCAACCCCATCACCAGTCTCAGGGAGAGACAGAGGGGCACTATGCCGAACAGGGCGTTCAACATGACCAAGGTCCCCCCTGCCATGGCTTTCGACCGATATTTATGAATTACGTCGTTGCTTTTATCCATCGTTTATCTCCTCTTTTGCTAGACAGACGAACAATCGAGCAAGGGGGATCCCCGCTACAGGATCCTACTGCTCTCCTCGTTCAGCACCTCGAGGAACCTTCGGACGACCAACGCGTCCCCGTCCTCGCCCTTTTTCAATATGTCGTAGACCTTTCCGAACAGCTTCTCGGAGAAGATCTCGTGCCCTCTATAAGCCGTCCATCCCCTCTCCGTAAGCTCGAAGAAAACCTCCTTGCGGTTATCTCGAGCCCTTGTCTTTACTATGTAACCCTTCTCCAGGAGTTTCTTGACGAACTTGGAGACCGAACTCTTGGACACACCCAGCAACTCGGCCAACTCCGTAAGGTTGGAGTTCGGATTTCCTCCTACGGCCACGATCGTATGGATCTCGGTGGAGTAAAGAAGATCATCCGTACCGAAATCCTTCGGTTTGCTTTCCAACTCTTTGAACCTGTTATGGACGCTGAACATCAGCTCGGCTATCTCCCTGTAGACTTTGAGTCTGTCCTCCATGTTCCCATCAAACTCCATTCATTAGTTAGTAAGAGCTTACTTCATTTCAGCAATATAGTACGCCTGGCTAACTATTTTTGTCAAGCCATCGGAGATAAGATAAAAGGAATACCCCCTTGTCGTAGAGTCAGAGGGGGTATTCACCGCAGAAATCAGGAACGAACTTTTTCTCTCACCCATTTACTGGAGATATCGCAGAGGTAGGGGACCATCTCGGCAAGCCAATCGGGAACTTCTTCCAGATGCCTTTTCAGAGGAAGCAGATCATCGGCAAAGATAGGCTCGGCTCCCTCTATCGCCGTGCCCTGTTGAGCTCCTACAACGCCTTTGGAGGAAAACTCTATGCTGTTATTCCTTCGTTCTTCGTGTTTGCCGAAGTTCAACCGCTTTTCCAGAAGTTTTTCGTGCAGAGGAGCGTCGAAGGTGGCCTCCATGGACACCCATTCATCCGAAAGTCGAACCTCCGGATAGGTGTGCAGGAAGCTATCGGGCCACAGTTTATAGGCTCCCGGATGAAGAAGATCCTCCAAGGCCTCCTTCCGAACCTCCATGAAGTGCAGTCTGGATGGGATACCCGCGGCTTTCGCCATATCCTTCAGGAGAACCGCCTTGTTCATGCAGGAACCACGACCCATCGTAAGGACCTCATCGGAGGACACCAGCATTCCAGACATCATGTCGAAGACTATCTCGTCTCTCACGAAAAGATATATTTTTTCCATCTTCTCGATGTCCGTAGAGCAATCCTTCACCAAATTCTCCGTTATAGTAGTCACCTTGTTCAAGATAAAAACCCCTTTCTTTAGCTGCTATATTTGATCGTTTCGAACCGTCTTCGTGCCGACAAGAACTCTGATCAGCCCGAGGAGTCGGGCGAAAACGCTTTTTTCCGGATAGAGGACTCTGTACATGGCGGGAATCACGAAAAGGGTCAGTGCGGTCGAGGCGCACAGACCGGATATCATGGCCCAGGCCATGGGAGGCCAGAGGTTGGACGAGGAGAAGGCCAGAGGGAACAGCCCTGCCGCGGTGGTTCCGCTGGTCAGCAGTATGGGACGGATCCGTTCCTCCACCGCCTTCGTGAGAGCTTCGTGAACCGAAAGACCTTTTTTACGCCGAAGCTCCACCACGTCCAACAGCACTATGGCGTTGTTCACAACTATTCCGGCCAGGGCTATCACCCCAAGCAGGGACATCAGGCCGAAGGGTTCCCCGGACAACAGAAGCCCCGGTATGACCCCCAAAGACGCCAGCGGGATAGTTGCCAGGACCATGCCGACCTTGCGGAACGAGCGGAACCCCGCCAGAAGTATGCCTACGAGGACTATCAGTCCGAAAGGAGCGGCCAGGCTGAAGGAGCCCTGAGCCTCTCCGGAGGCCTCCGCCTCACCTCCTATCTCGAAACGGACTCCTTCGGGGAGATCCGTCTCAGAAAGAATCGGCAGCAGCCGAGTCATTACGTCGCTGTAGACGTAACCGTCTTCCAGATTGGACTGAACCGCCACGTATCGTTCCCTGTTCCTTCGGGATATAGCCGAGGGATGCCAAGCGATTTCAGTGGGAGCCACGGTCTGAAGAGGAACACCGGTGGAAGAATCCATCAAGACCGAGGAGATACGATCGGCACCGAAAAAGACCCCCTTCTCGGAGCGGAGGACTATAGGCACCGGCTCCTCTTCCTGGCGATATTCACCGGCGGGCAGTCCCAGCGTCCGCCCCGAAAGAACCTGAGCCACCTGATCCCTGTACAGGCCGTAGCGAAACGCCGCCCCGGAGGACACTTCGAACTCCAAAGACGGGTTTCCGTTTCCCAACGTATGCCTCAAGTCCACCATTCCAGGGATCCGTTTCATCGCCTCCATGACCCTCTCCGCTCCGAATCTCAGGTCTTTAAGAGAGTTTCCGTACAGCCGGATCTCCACCGGAGCGTCCACAGGGGTTCCCAAAACCAGTTCCTGGACCACCGAGTTCACCTGAGGAATTTCCTCTCCCAGGTAGGAGCGTATCTCACCTACGACCGAGTGGTTTTGCGACTGAGACGTCGTGAAAAGTATCATCTGGGCCCTGTGTGGATTTCTGGGGGCCGGTACGATGTTGGCGTAGAATCTGGGAGCCCCTCTGCCTATGAAAGAGGCCACCCGTGAGACCGACGGGACCTCGTTTTTCAGATGTCGTTCCACCTTCCCCACTATGCCGTCTATGGCGTGGATGTCCGCACCTTCCGGAAGAAACAGGTCTACCATGACCACGTTGCGGTCGGCGCCGGGGAAGAAATTCTTGCGGACGTGCTTGCCGTAACCTCCGACTACCAGCAAAAGGGAGAGACTCATCAACAGGATCAGTACGGCGTGCTTGGAGGAGAAAGCCCCTATGGCCCTGCCGAGATTGAACCGTCCACCGTAGTCGGCCGTGTTTCCTCGGCTTTTTCTGAAGGCCAGTGCCGCCAGAGTAGGGGTGACGATCATCGCCGCCAGCAGACTCAGGAAAAGGGTCAGGGTAACGACCTGAGGAATGGCTCGAAGAAACTCGGCGGCCTGACCGTGAGCCATCCAGAGAGGAAGAAATGCCGCGACGGTCGTTCCAGTAGCGGCGAGAAGCGGCGATCCCAGCTCTCTTACAGAATCCACCGCCGCGTCCATTCCGCCGCTGCCGTTTTTCATCCTCACCTCCACGCTCTCGGCCATAACTATGGCGTTGTCCACCAACATGCCAAGGGCTATCACGAAGGCGGCTATGGAGATCTGGTTCAGCACCCCTCCGCAGAGTGCGTAGAAACCCAGAGAGGAGAGGACTATCAGTGGAATCACCGAGCTGACCACCATTCCCATTCGAAACCCGACGGAGAAGCACAGTATCCCTCCGACCAGGACCATGCTCATCAAAAGGGAGTTGGACAGACCCTTGAGCCTCAGATCGACGTAGTGAGGCTGAAAGGACACCTCCTCTATCTCCAGGGGAGAAAGTTTTTCCCTCATCCTCTCCAGGATTTTTCTTACGTCCTTGCCGAACTCGATGGAGTTGACCGGCGTAACCGGAACTATACCCAGACCTACCGCCGGATTACCCATATATCTCATACGATCCCGAGCGGGCTCGGAGGGACCGTGTATGACCTTGGCTATGGTTTTCAGAGGAACGGTTTCTCCCGACGGAAGTCTGACCGGGGTGTCCTCTATCTCGCCGATGCTCTTGAACTCCGTATGGGCCTGAAGTGCGGCGCTCTTTTCTCCCATTACCAGGCTTCCTCCCGGCATGGTCCTGTTCTGCATGGACAGAGCCTGACGAAGATTCCGAGGGCTCAGCCCCATACGTTCGGCTGTGGAGTCGTCGTAGGCCACGGTTATCTGTTCACCCGGATCGGCGATCCTCAGCACCCGAGACACCGACGGAAGCCTCAGAAGCTCCTTTTCCAGGGCTATGGCGCCGTTTCGAAGCTCGAGTAGATCGGACGTTCCGCCTATAGCCACCACGATGGACTCGTAATCCATCATGCGGTCGTCCAGAACCAGACCGGTAACCTCCGACGGAAGATCGGGCCTGGCCTTTTCCATAGCCCGACGGACCTCGTCCCAGGCGGCGGTGCTGTCCATCACTTCATCGTGAAGATGAATGAGAAAAAGAGCGCTGCCCCTACGGGCGGTCACCTTGATCCTCTTTACCTCCTTCACCTGAGAAAGCCGACGTTCAAGCGGGATCACCACCAGTCGTTCTACCGATTCGGCATCGGCCCCGGGAAAGACCGCCTGGATCATGCCGGCCCTGTAGGAGAGAGGAGGATCCTCTTCTCTCGGCATGGAGACCCAGGCCAAAACCCCCAACAAGGCGGCCCCCAGAAACAGGCTGTAGACGACCTTGCGCTGCCGTAGAATCCTTACGATCCATTCCATAGCCGAACCGCCACGATATCGCCGTCGGAGAGAAAGGCGTGTCCGCCTATTACCACGAGCTCTCCTTCTTTCATGTCGCCCTCTACCGTCACCGAATCACCTATCGCCTCCTCGGGCCGAACCGGAACCCTTACGGCGACTCCGTCTCTGACCACGAAGACCGAGTTGCTCTCGCCGTCTCCGTTGCAGACGGCCGCCACAGGAACGAGGAAACGCCCTTTAACCGGTAGCTCGAAGACCGCCTCGGCTGTCATGCCCGAACGAAGCCATTCCACCTGAGAGAGCCCTATCTTCACCGGAAAGAGGACCCCTTTCTGGTCGTCTCCCAAAGCATCTCCCACTGAAAGGACCTTTCCGGAGATCTCCTTCTCGCCGAGCATCGGGAAATTGATCTTTAGGGTTACCCCCTTTTTCACCGAGCCCAACATGGTCTCTGGAACGGATATCTGTAACTCGACGTCTCTATTTGCCAGCTCGACTACCGGGGTTCCCGGAGTCAGATATTCTCCCGGCTCGGAACAGACCCTTGTCACCACTCCGTCGAAGGGGGCTCGGATATGGGTCTCCTTCAGCTTTCTCTCCGCCTCCTTCAACTGGCTTTTCAGGACCTCGCAGTTGGCCCGGAGTCTGCGCACCGAGGTGTTCTGTCTCTCCATATTCTGGGTGGAGACGACTTTTTCCCGATACAGCCCACTGGTCCTCTCGAGATCGGCCTCTCCCTGATTCAAAGCGGCCATCCCCTCGGAAAGAGCCCCCTTTTTCATAGCAACAAGGTGGGAATACTCGCTCGAGTCGATCCTGGCGATCTCCTCTTTGGAACGAACGGCGTCTCCCACCTCGACCGATCGGCTATCGAGCCTTCCGGACACGAGAGGAGCTATGACCGCCTGCTTCAGAGAGCGGGTGACCCCGAAGAAACGCACCTCCCTGAACGGCGGAGCCGCCTCGACCGATAGAGCCATGACAGAAACGGCCTTCGTGCCTTCCTTTCCCTCCGCCGAGAGGGTCTCCAGGGCATTTCCGTTCTTATACAGGACGAAGAGACCCCCTATCCAAAGGCAGAAACCGCATGCGACACCGAACTTTCTCAGCAGGGAACCGACGACGGACCGCTTTTTTTTATCAGAAGAAATCCTCCTGAAAAACATGTTCATCACCTCCGATGGTACGTATCAAAAGCTCTCCAAGGGCCTCGGAGGCCCGTTTACGGGCCTCTTCACCCTCCCATTGGTCGACGCTGTGCTCAAGCTCCGCCACCAAAAGGACCAGATAGGTGGCGGTCTCCCTGGGCCGTGATATATTCATCTGGCCCGCCTCGACGATCTCCCTCCTGCGTCTAGTCTTTTTGTCCTCTTTCTTCCCCTGCATGATGTCTCACTCCCAAAAAGTATTATTCATCAAACTCTCGAGCCGAATTATGACTGACTGTCAGTCACATGTCAAACACAAAAAGAGAGATCCACCGAACTTAATTCGGCAGACCTCTATTTTGCTCCTATCTACGATACATCCGAAAACCCACTTCCGAGTTTTCTCGGAGAGGCGGAGAGGTTCTTTCGGCTGCGCCCTGTCACGCCCGAACGTTTTTAGAGATGTCCTATAGCCACTTTTTTCTCCTGTACGCTCCACCGAAAGAAAGTAATGGTCCACCACCGCGTCCATAAGGGCGTAGGCCAGGTAGTTCGATCCGTTGCCCCTCAACCTTCCCCTGGAAGCCCTCAGCCTCTCCCGAACCGGCCCGAACACGTCTCCCTTTTTTTCCTGAAAGGAGAGTACATATCCCTCTCCTAGGATCAGGCTGACGTGCTCGACGTCCACATACACACCGACTTCTCCCGGCCCACATAGCCACCGTAGTTCTCTATCCTGTGATAACCACGCCCCTTGTAGAAGGAGACGGCTCGCAGGTTGACTTTGCCTGTCTCGAGCCACAGAGCGGAATACCCCATATCTCTGGCCCGATCCTCCAGAAAGGACAGCATGGCGACTCCGACTCCCTCCACCTTGGCGCATACCCGTTTAACCTCGACGGTCCTCTCCGTGATCGACCTTCTCCACTAGGTTATAAAAAAAAGATCCCCGCCGCTGTGGAAAAACGGCAGGGATAACGGTCAGGAGAGATACGTTTTTTCGATCCTCGTCTCCTGTCTAGCTCACGATTGTCTCTGTCTCCGAGACGCATCGGCGCATCTGGAAACGTTGATACAGATACAGACCGGACAAGAGGGCCACCCCAACCATGTCGGTCCAGGTCCCGGAGACTATTAGAGCCATGGAGGCCACCAGAGCCACCAGTCGCTCGATCCACCCCAGGTTCAACAGGAAGAATCCCTCGGTGAACACCGCCAGACTGTAGACTCCTATCACGGCGGTCACAGCTGATAGGGCGAACAGACTCCAGCTGTGGACGTTGGTCAGCAACAACTCGGGAGAGTACATGAAAGCAAAGGGTATGACGAATCCGGCCAAGGCCAGTTTTATGGCGGAAAACCCCGTCCTGTTGGGATTGGATTCCGCTATTCCTGCCGCAGTGTAGGCTCCCACGCAGACCGGAGGCGTTATCGACGACAGGACGGCAAAGTAGAGCACGAACAGGTTTACGTCCAGCTCACCAGCCCCAAGGGTTATGAGAGCAGGGGCCGCCACGGCGCTGGACATGACGTAGCTGGCCGTCGTCGGCATTCCCATACCCATGAGCAACGCTATGATCATTGACACCACCAGAGTGGGCAACAGATGGCCCCCGGTCAGTGCCAGGATGGCGTCTCCTACCCTGAGAGCTATGCCGGTAGCGCCCATCATCCCTATAACCACTCCGACTATGGTGCAGGCCAGAGCTACAGGGAGGGCCGACTTGGAGCCTGCCTCCAGGGTGTCCACCAGATCTCTGACGTTCAGCCTGCTGTCCTTACGAAGGAAGCTCAAGAGAAAGGCCAGTATTATCCCCCAGCAGCCGGCGTAAAGAGGGTTGTAGCCCTCGACCAGAAAATACACTATCCCGAAGAGAGGCAAGGCCCTATAACCCTTAGAGATGACCGTGCTCTTAAGATCCGGAAGCTCCTCTTTAGGCAGCCCCTTCAATCCCAGACGACAGGCCTCCAGTGACAGAGAGAACCATATGCCCCCGAAATAGAGTGTGGCAGGGACCACGGCGGCCAGAAGGACCTTGGTATAGGAGATGCCCAAGGTGTCCGCTATTATGAAGGCCGCTGCTCCCATGACGGGAGGCATTATCTGCCCTCCCGTGGAGGCCGCCGCCTCAACGGCACCGGCGAAGTGGGGTTTGTACCCGATGCCCTTCATAAGAGGGATCGTAAAGGACCCGGTGGTGGCCACGTTGGCCGAGGTGCTGCCGCTGATGGTCCCCATCAGGGCACTGGAGAGAACCGCTATCTTGGCTGGGCCCCCCTTCATATGCCCCGTAAGGGCCATGGCGAACTCGTTGAAAAAGTCTGACGTCTTCGTGGCGCTCAGGAAGGCGCCGAAAAGGATGAACAGAAATATATAGGTGGCGGACACCCCTGCTACCAGCCCGAAGAAACCGCCGCTGGTGAGATACAGCTCCTCTATTATCCTGGGCACCGAAAGCCCGAAGTGCATGAGCGGGCCCGGAAGGCTTCTGCCGAAATAGGCGAAGAGCAGAAACAGAAAGCAGAAGATCGGCAGCGAATATCCCAGGACGCGCCTGGCCGCCTCGAAGACCGTCACCGTCATGAAAACTCCCAGGACTATCTCGTAGGACTCGAACATGCCCGCCCTGTTGGCTATATCCGAATACCGGAAGAAGACGTAAAAACAGCAGGTCAAGGCTACGAAACCCCAAAGCCAGTCGAAGACCGACGGTCTGTCGGGAGGAGAGTTTCTCCTCCCGGGATATAGCATGAAGATGAGAAACAGGACCATACCGATGTGAAAGCTCCTCTGCTGCATAGGAGGCAGAAGCCCGAAGAAGGACGTATATAGATGGAAACATGCCAGAGCCACGGTAAGGGCCGTCACTATAAAACGCATTTTAGGGGACGACAGGGATCGCCTCTTTCTGAGCTCGGCGATCCCCCCGTCGCGATTGTCGTTTATCGTCATGAAAGATCACCCATGGGTAGGAGGGCTACATAAGTCCCTCTTCTTTATAGAATTTCGTCGCCCCTGGATGGATGGGCAGACAAAGTCCGTTCAAGGCCGCTTTAAGGCCGAAATGTCTGAAATAGCTCAGCCTTTTTCCCAGAAGATCGGAGTTATCGTACATGGTCTTCAGCAGACTGTAGATCACCTCGTCAGGGATATCGTCCCTGGCCACCAGCACCCCGGTAGAGGCTATGGTTATCATGTCGTCGTCGTAACCGGCGTACACTCCTCCGGGAATGATGGCAGGAGAGTAAAAGGGATACTTCTTGACCGCCTCCGATACCTTTTCTGGCGACATGGTCAGAAGCCCCACCTTGCCGGAACGGATCATGTCCGTCACCATGGCGTTGGGAACGGTGGTACCCCATACGTGTCCCTGGCTTCGGCCTACCTTCAACGCCTCGGATGACTCGGTCTTGTTGAAGCGCTCCATCTTGACGTCGTCGGTGGAGATGCCGTAGGCGGACAACAGGCAGGCGGTGTTAACCTCAATGCCGCCTCCGATGGGTCCGAAGTCTATCTTCTTTCCCTTGAAATCCTCTATCTTGGATATTTCCGCCTTTTTGTTGTACAGTATATGAAACGGCATGGAGTATATGGCGGTCACGAAACGAAGCTTGCCGAGTTTTTCCTTGAAGACCCCGGATCCATTGGCCGCATCGTAGAGGGTGGCCGACTGGACCAACCCCAGTTCCACGTCGCCTTTTTGAAGGTTGTAGCAGTTCTTTATCGACCCTCCGGTGACGGCGGAAAAGTTGACGTCATCCAGTTTTTCGTTCCCTAGCTGGGCAATACAATTCCCTATCTGATAAAACCCTCCACCGACGCTTGCGGTACCGATCCTCATAAAAGTGGTAGCTCCGGCGGACAAGGAAAAGGCGATTATCATGGCCACCGTAAGAGCGAACGACATAGCTTTTCTCGACATCTCTTTACCCCTCCCTATAGATAGTTATAGGATGCAGTTACTCCACGAAATTTACCAGGTAATCCTTCTCCTTTTTTCTGAAATCGTTAAAGCCTACGAGCTCTTTGAACTCGTCGAAGGAGGCGACCAGATCGAACCGTCCTTCCGCCAGAGCGCCGTCGGATATGGCCTCCAGATAATTCTTTATCCCCCTAACGGCGGCGAAGGTGGTGCCCACCGGAATGCTCACCCTGGCGACGCCGATCTCCCTGAGTCTCTCCACGGGGATGAGAGGCGTCTTTCCTCCCGCCACGTTATCGAAAAGATTGATACTCACCGGAGCGTCGATCCCCTTAACCACCTTCTCTATGTCCTCTACCGAGCTGGGAGACTCGACAAAGATCATATCGGCGCCGGCCTGAGCGTAGGCGTTCCCTCTTTCTATAGCGGAATCGACCCCTTCCTTCAGAATGGCGTCCGTCCTGGCGTTTATAACGAAATCCGGGTCCATCTCGTCCCTCACCTCGGCACAGGCCTTTATCTTCAGGACCATCTCCTCCTTGGAGACGACCTGCTTGCCGTCCAGATGACCGCATCTCTTGGGAAACACCTGATCCTCTATGTTCATCCCTGCCACTCCCGCATTTATGACCTTACCTGTGATATAACGGGCGTTGATGGCGTTCCCGAAACCTGTATCGATGTCGGCCATGACCGGTATATCCACGGCGTCAACTATATTCTGGGTGAACTCCAACATCTGGCTGGCCGTGAGGAAAGCCATGTCGGGAAGTCCAAGATATGTGGCAGACAAGCCGAAACCGCTGACCTGAACTGCCTTAAAGCCCAGGCTGTCCGCCAGCTTGGCGGATATGACGTCGTGGACCCCTACGCACACCAGGGCATCCCTTTTGGAAATCGCTTCCTTGAGCACCGTGCTTTTCTTCATCTGAGAAACTCGCCTCCGTTTATCCGCATAGTGGATATAATATTTGAATAACGATCATACATCAACTATAATACGTCTTACGGCAAAGTCAAGCAACGGATCTGGATTTTCAGAAAAATCTTTAGACCAATAAGGGGGATATGAGATGAAAGAGAGGAAAAAAGGCACCATCAACAAGGCTCTGGCCGTACTGGATTGCTTCAGCGACGACTGCCCGCGGCTCACAGTAAGCGAGATCGCCTCCAAGCTCGATATCCCTTTCGCCACGGCCCACAGGACGATCGTCAAACTGCTGGGAGGGAACTTCCTGGACAGGGACCAGGAGACCAAAAAGCTCAGCCTCGGACCCAAGCTTTACTATTTGGGCAGACTGGCCCGCTCGTCCAACAGCCTTATGGCGGTGTGTCGTCCCTTCATGGAAAAACTCAGGGATAGGACCGAGGAGACCGTCAACCTGTACGTCATGGAGGGAAATTGCCGGATATGCTACGAGCAGACCGAAAGTTTCCAGCCCTTGAAGCACGCTTCTCCGCTGGGGAAAAAACTTCCACTATGGGCAGGGGCGTCTGGTAAGTGCTTTCTGGCCTTCATCGAGGGAAAAGACGACGATCTGATCGCCGATATGGTCGATCAGATCCATCCTCTCACACCCTCTACCATACCGAACGAGGAGGCCCTCCTAGACGAGCTGGAGAAAATAAGGTCCAGAGGATATGCCATAAGCGAGGCGGAAAGAGAGGAAGGGGTCTCTTCGGTAGCGGCGCCTATCTTCGACGGCAACGGGGATATCGTGGCCTCCCTGGCCGTATCAGGACCGTCCATCAGGTTCGATTCCCAGAGGAAGGACCTTTTCGCCAAGGCCCTTCTGGAAACCGTCAGGGAGATATCAGTCAAGTTGGGTTATTCCTAGATCGAAGCTCCAACGAGGCTTTCCATAGGCGAACACTTTTTCCTTTTATGGACCGTCCACGCAAGCAGGTTCTCGGCCCTCAGGCTCCAGGGGCCGAGAACCTCCCGACTCCACATAAGTCCACCTCTACCCAGCGTATTCCACAGTTAACAGCGGTGCCTCAAACTTCTGATTTTCCATAATAGATCGTCTATCCTATACTCCTGAGCCGCATGTGTGTCAGAATTTTACAGTATTTTCCTTGACAAGCCCGCGTTCAATGGTTACAATAGCACCAGCATAGATGTCCAGACAACTGGACATCTATGCTACAAAAACTAGACACTCTGCATTCAGGGAGGAAAAGCTATGCGTGAACGCATGAAATCCGAACCCAACGAAGTCGTATGTAAATATCTTTTCGAACCGGCCATCATGGAGGACAACGAACACTCTTTCGATAACATGTGCCTTATCAACATGGCACATGCCATGATGCTCGACAAAGAGGGAATCATTCCGCACGACGAGGCGGCAAGGCTCTTCAAGGGGCTGATAGACATGTACGAAAGGGGCTCCGGAGCTCTGAAACTGGATCCCAAATTCGAGGATTATTACTTCAACGTGGAGAAGAACCTCATCGCCGACATCGGCATAGAGGTGGGAGGAAGGCTTCACACAGCCCGTAGCCGCAACGATCTGCACTCCACCCTGGCCCGCATGAACATACGGGACAGGGTCATCAAGTTGATCCCCATGGTGCTGGAGCTTCGCTCAATACTTCTGAGGCTGAGCGAGGAGAACAGAGAGGTCTTTCTAACCGGTTACACCCACATGCAGCCGGCGCAGCCCATATCCCTGGCCCACTATTTCACCGCTATAGGCGGCGCTCTGGAACGGGACTACGAACGCCTGGAGGCGGCGCTGGGACGGCTCAACAAGAGTACCCTGGGAGGAGGGGCCTTCGCTGGAACGTCGTTCGACATAGACAGAGAGTACGTGGCCGATCGGCTGGGCTTCAGCGGGATCGTCGCCAACAGCCTGGACGCCATCGCATCCAGAGACTACCTGCTGGAGCTTGTCTCCGCCTTTTCCATCCTGGGGTCGAACATAAACCGAACGGCGGGAGACCTTTATATCTGGGCCACCGACGAGTTCGGATACGTCGAGGTGGACGATTCCGTGGCAGCCTGCAGCAGCATAATGCCTCAGAAAAAAAATCCCATAACCCTGGAGCACGTCAAGGCGAAATCCTCCCATCTGGCTGGGGCTTTCGTGTCCATCTTCTCCACCTTGAAAGGAATCCCATACGGCCACTGCAGAGACGTTGGCAGCGAATCCTACCGCATGTTCTGGCAGGCGGCAGACGAGCTGGAGGCTATTCTGGCCCTGTTCAACGTGACGCTCTCCACCATAAAGATCAAGCCCGAGAACATGGAGAAAAAGGCTGCGGGCAATTTCTCCGCCGTGACCGACCTGGCTGACGAGCTGGTGAAGACCAGAGACATGCCCTTTCGGATAGCCCACCAGATCGTAGGCAACATCGTGAGAAAATGCCTGGAGAGGGGGATACGGTCCGACGACATCTCCTCCGACATGGTGGACGAGGCCGCCCTGGAGGTCACGGGGAAATCAATCGGATGGTCGGAGGAATACACCAGGGAGGTACTGACCCCGGAACACTCGGTAAGGGCCAAGAAAAGCCTGGGATCCCCTTCTCCGACACGATGCTCCCAGATGATCGTAGAGCTCGACGGACGTCTGGAATCGGACAAGAGACGGTTCCACGAAGCCATAGAGTCCATAGAGTCGGCAAAGAGAGGCTTAAAAAAGGATGTCCTCAGGATCCTGAACGAGAGACAGTGCCGATAGGGAGAGAGGACGAACGATGATATCCAGGGAAAGGCGAGGGGTCGCCCTTTATCTAACGATAGGCAGAACGATTCAGGAGAAAATCACCAGCGGAGAGTGGGAGGAGGGTTTCAAGCTTCCGTCGGAACCCGACCTGGCCGCTGACTTCCAGGTCAGTCGCTTCACCGTGAGGCAGGCCATAAACGAGCTGGTGGAAAAGGGCTATCTGATACGAAGAAGGGGAAACGGAACCTTCGTCTCCAAACCCAGTTTCGAGGGGAACTTCGTCAAGTCGTTTTTCCCAAGCGACCTGGGAAGTCTCCACAAGCTGATTTCCTTACAGAAGATCGAGGCCACCCCCTTCGTCGGAAAACGCCTCGATCTTCCGGAAAGATGTATCGTGACCGAACTTTACAGATCCAGATATATCCTGGACGACGCGTCTCCGGCAATCCTTGAAAAAACCTACTTCAAGAGCGACCTAATCCCCGATATAGAGGATATGGACATGTCCGGCAGGTTGTACGAATACATCATGACGAGACGGGGAATAGAGCTGGTAAAGGCGAAATCCGTCATAGAGGCGGTGCTGCCTCAGGAGAACGAATCGGAGATACTCCTCTGTCCCATGGGTCATCCTTTACTCATGATGACCAGAATCTGCTTCACCACCGGAGAAAAACCGGTTCTACTCACGAAAAGTCTTATCCGAACGGATAGGTGTAAGTTGTCCATGGAAGACACCATGTAGGACAAGACACAAAAAAAAAGGGAGGTAAGAGAAGAATGGGAAAGAAAAAGACGCGAGGTGCATACCTCATCTGTGCGGTGATGTTGCTCTCCTTTGCGACTATGGCCTCGGCAGCCACAGAACGGCTGCTGATGGGAACCTCAAGCGCGGGAGCCAGCTACTACATCCTTGGCAGCGGCTTGGCAAAGGTCCTGTCGGACAACGTTGACGACATGGAGGTCTCAGTGGAGGTCACTGGAGGACCTACGACCAACATACAGCTGATCCAGCAGGGAGACATGGAGCTGGGGCTGTCGACGGTATGGCTCGCCGGAGACGCCTACAACGGAACGGGTTGGACCAAGGGGAAGAAGTACCAGAACTTCCGCACGCTCTGCCCTCTCTACAGCAGCATCCTCTACATATACACCCTTAAGGACAGCGGCATCAAGTCAGTCTACGATCTGGAGGGAAAAAACGTCAGCGTAGGGGCTCCGGGAGCGACCAGCGAACTGGCTGGACGAGCGGTGCTCAAGGTGCTCGGCATCAAGCCCAAATCCATCAGCTCCCTTCCCACCTCGTCCCAGGTCAACGGCCTGAAGGACGGCCTCATGGACGCGGTCTTCGCAGTCAGCGGCGTACCGGCGTCATGGCTTCTCGACCTGGAGACCACCCACGACGTGGCCTTCATCCCTCTGGAGCAAAAGGACATGGACAAGGTCCTCCAGGAATATCCCTTCTGGTCCAAGGGCTCCATACCGGCCGGTTCGTACAAGAACCAGGGCTCGGACGTGCCTGTTTTCGCCTTCTGGAACGCCAGCATAGCGGCCAAGAACCTGTCGGAAAAAACGGCATACAACATCGTGAAGACGACCTTCGAGTGCCTAGATCAGCTTATCGCCGTCGATCCAACCGCTAAACAGGCGTCCATGGACAAGATCCAGCATCTCACCACTCCGCTGCACCCCGGAGCGCTCAAGTACTATCACGAGCAGGGAATAGAGATACCGGAACGCCTCATCCTCAAGTAAAGATCGCTTGAGACAAAGGATGCGACTCGTCATAGCTCTTCAGGACGGGCCGCATCTATTTTTAAGGTCATCCTTCGTCCGCGGCAAGCCATGCAAAGGGGGACGCCGCGTATTTAACGCTGAATTTACAGGATAGTATTCAAGGGGGGATTTCATGTTCTTCAGGAAGAAAACGGCCGAGCCCAACCTGGCCGAGCTGGAAAACGAGGGACTGCCGCGGCGAGATCTGACGGGCAAATGGGGAGCCTTCGTGTGCGTTATTGGGATTCTGATGTCCCTCTTTCACATCTACTGTCTGATACTGAGCCCGGTCACGCCGTGGATCCTCTACTGCGGACATATCGGGTTCGGTTTCGTGCTGACCCTCTCCCTTTACTGCGGCAGCAGAGGGAGCAAAAGGGACGTTATCTCTCCGCTGGACCTGGCGCTCATGCTGGCAGGAGTCCTTTGCTCCATATATCTGGTCGTGGAGATGGACGAGCTGGTCTACAGAATCGGGATCGCCCCCACCAAGATGGACCTGGTGGTCAGCGTGGTGATGATAGGCCTGGTCCTGGAGATAACCAGACGTACCTGCGGAAACATACTGCCCTGCATCGCCATCGTCTTCATACTCTACACCCACTACGGGAGCTATATTCCCGGACTTCTGGGACACAGGGGCTACTCATGGTCTCGCATGCTCAGCTATATGGTAGGCATGGACGCCATGTTCAGCGTTCCTCTGGGAGCCTCCGCCACCATGGTCTTTCTCTTCGTCGTCTTCGGGGCGTTCCTGAACGCCTCCGGGTCGGGAAAGCTATTCATAGACCTGGCCCTGAGCCTGTCAGGAGCCAGACGGGGCGGTCCCGCCAAAGTGGCCATACTCTCCAGCGCCCTCTTCGGGACCGTATCGGGCAACTCGGTGGCCAACGTGGTATCCACCGGTGCCTTCACCATACCTATGATGAAATCCACGGGCTACCGTCCCGTGTTCGCCGCTGCCGTGGAGGCCACAGCCTCCACGGGAGGTCAGCTGACGCCGCCCATATTGGGATCGGCGGCTTTCATAATGGCCCAGCTCGTAGGGGTTCCCTATATGGACATCATCGTGGCGTCCATAATACCGGCACTGCTCTACTTCTACACGGTGTTTCTAATGGTGGACCTGGAGGCGGTAAAATACGGCCTCTCCGGCATGGAGAAGGAAAAGCTTCCGGTGTTTCGAGAGGTAGCCCTTAAACGAGGATACCTGCTGCTGCCACTCCTGGTGCTGATCTACGTCCTGTCGGTCCTCAACGCAAGTCCCATAAGGGCGGCCATGTGGGGAATCATAACCGCCATACTGGTGACCTACGTCAGATGGATCGACCGCATGACGCCAAAGGACATACTCATGGCCCTCAGCAAGGGGGCCCAGAGCTCGTGCAGCATCATCGCCTCCTGCGCGACGGCGGGGATCGTCGTGGGAGCCCTTAACATGACGGGAGCCGGTCTGAAGCTGGCCAGCACCATAGTGTCCATGTCGGGAGGAATTCTGATATTCGGCCTCTTCCTGACCATGGTGACCAGCATAATACTGGGTATGGGGCTGCCCACCACGGCCTCCTATCTAATATGCGCGGCGGTGGCGGCACCGGCCCTGGTACAGCAGGGGGTGGCCCCCCTTGGAGCCCACATGTTCGTGTTCTACTTCGCCTGCATCTCGGCCATCACCCCACCGGTCGCCCTGGCGGCCTTCGCAGGAGCCGGCATAGCCAAGGCCAAGCCCATGGACGTGGCCTTCACAGCCTGCAAGATAGGGATATCGGCCTTCATCATACCCTTCATGTTCATCTACGGTCCGGCACTGCTGGGGGTAGGCGGCTTCGCCAAGGTATCCTACACGTTGGTCAGCGCGTTGATAGGGGTCTCCATTCTCTGTTTTTCGCTACAGGGCCGATGCTTCTCCATACCTTTGAGCAAGGTGGAATGCGTCGTGCTATTCCCCGCGTCTCTGCCTGTGATCTTTCCAGGCACCATGACGGATATCGCGGGACTCATCCTGAGCGCGGCAGTGTTGACATTCGCATACGGCAGATATAGACGAAAAGGAAACGACGGGAGGTAAGCACGTTGGACATATCTCAAAAATCGCTTGAAAAACACTACGAATGGAAGGGCAAGATAGAGGTGATCTCCAGGGCTTCCATAAAGGACAAGGAGGATCTCTCCATCTGCTACACCCCCGGGGTGGCCGAACCCTGTATGGCCATAGCCGAGGACGGGAACAAGGTCTACGATCTGACCAGAAGATCCAACCTGGTGGCCGTCGTAACCGACGGCACTGCGGTGTTAGGCCTGGGGGACATCGGACCGGAGGCGGCCATGCCGGTTATGGAGGGGAAATGCGCCCTGTTCAAGTCCTTCGCCGACGTGGACGCCTTTCCCATATGCGTGGACAGCAAGGATCCATCGGAGATCGTGGACGCTGTGGCCCTGATCTCCAAGAGCTTCGGCGGGATCAACCTGGAGGACATCTCCGCTCCCAGGTGCTTCCAGATCGAGAGGGAGCTCAAGAGAAGATGCGACGTTCCCGTATTCCACGACGACCAGCACGGAACCGCCATCGTCACCGTCGCAGCCCTGATAAACGCCGCAAAGGTGATTGAAAAGGAGCCGAGCGACATGACAATCGTCGTCAACGGAGCGGGTGCCGCCGGCATCTCCATAGCCAAGTTGCTGGTTCGCATGGGATTCGGCAACGTCATGATGTGCGACACCAGAGGAATCATATACAGAGGAGCCCCGTGGCTGAACCCCTTCAAGAGGGAAATCGCCGAGATGACCAACCTGGAGGAGAGACGAGGAACTCTGGCCCAGGGAATGAAGGGGGCGGACGTGTTCATAGGGGTGTCGAAACCGGGAATCGTGACCAAGGAGATGGTCTCCTCCATGGCGGGAAAGGCCATAGTTTTTCCCATGGCCAACCCGGTGCCGGAGATAATGCCGGAGCTGGCTCTGGAGGCAGGGGCCTTCGTGGTGGGCACGGGACGGTCGGATTTCCCCAACCAGATAAACAACGTGCTGGCCTTTCCAGGGGTGTTCAAGGGAGCCCTGGCCGTTCGGGCGAAGGACATCACCGAGGAGATGAAGGTCGCCGCCGCCTACGGGATCTCCTCCGTGCTGGATCCCCAGGAGCTGGCCCCCGACAGGATACTGCCAGACCCCTTCGACCCCAGGGTGGTCCCGGCGGTGTCCAAGGCGGTTATGGAGGCCTCGATCATCTAATCGGAGAGCCGCAAGGCGAAAGAGAACGAAATAATGGAGCTCCGGATATAAGTCGATATCCGGAGCTCCATCGTTTATTCGCCGTTTCGGAAACAGGTCACGTAGTGATCCTCCGAGAGGAATATCCTCGGCGGTCTCTCGCGGCTGCACCTCTCCTCCCTGAACCTGCATCTGGGAGCGTATGGAAACGTCCAACATGGAGACAGGCTCGTCGGCCGCCAGCATCTCCGGTTCAAGGACCAGGGCCCTGGCTAAGGCTATCCTCTGGCGATGGAAAAATCTATGCCGTCCACCGCCTTGACCTAGCGCCTCCCCTTGCCGGAGGAGAACAGTCCCCATCCTACGGGGAACATCTTGCAGAGAGATTTGCCCTGAAGGACCACATCGTTTCCGCTCATCCCTTATTCCTCCTCCAACCCGAATACATCACCATGGCCTTATGGCAGATCTCGGCCACTACCGATATATCGTGGGTTACGAATATCATGGACAGGTCCAGCTTCGATTGCAGATCGGCGATTCAACGCAGTTTTCTGTCCTGGACCACCACGTCGAGAGCGGTGGTCGGCTCGTCCGCCAGCACTATGCCCGAAGTGAGAGCAGGGGTCATGGCTATACCAGGGCGTCCTTTTTCGTCATGCCGCCCTGCACGGTTATGACCTCGCAGATCTGATCTCCTATGGTGTAGACCGGATTGAAGGCGTTCATGGCGGCCTGGTTTATCAGGGCGATCTTCCTCCATCGGACCTCTCTGAGCTCCTCGTAGGACATGGGGACCAGGTCTTTTCCGTCCACCAGGACCTCTCCGACCAGCCCCAGGGACTCGCCCTTTTCCAGCGTCATGGAGAAATCCTGAACGGCTGTAACGTCCCCCTTGAACGTGCGATAGCTCACGGACAGATCCTTCACTTTCATCAAAACCATGTTCTCACCTGCCCTTCAGCCTAGGGTTCACTATTACCTCCAGCCCTCTCTGAATGAAGAAGATGGAGAGGACCAGAACGATGATCGCTATGCCCAAGGAGAGCCTCAGAGCCTCCACGGCTTCCGGGCTGAACGATGAATCCACCATCGCCGCCGTAGAATCGGCCGGGAGCATGACGTATCCGGCTGCCACTACGTCCACGATGGTGTCGATGTCTATGGCGTGAGCCATGGCCTTGCGAAAGGTCCCGTCGCTCCAAGGAGCTCTGCGCTGATTGTAGTCGAACATTGTGAAGACTATTCCCACTGTGTCCGTGATGGGCAAGTTGTCCATACCTCTGGCCTGATCCATCTGAAGATGGCTTGAGCTCCTCTCCGTAGAAGTCCACCGCTCCCTCTTCCAGAGCTCTCTGTATGGCGTCGGGATTGGAGAAGGGCTTCAGTACGACGGCATCCACGTTGCCTTGTGATGATACTCGTCGAACCTGTCCAGACGGATCTCCTCGCCCTTCCGCCAGTAGACGAACTTGAAGGGACCGGATCCGATTGATTCGGGACAGGCCCAGTCGTGAGGGGATTTCATCTTTCCACCCTCGGTGAGGGGCTCCCCGCCGAGAGGGTCTCCAGGGCATTTCCGTTCTTATACGGGATGAAGAGACCCCCTATCCACAGGCAGAAACCGCATGCGACACCGAACTTTCTCAGCAGGGAGCCGACGACGGACCGCCTTTTTTCATCAGAAGAAATCCTCCTGAAAAACATGTTCATCACCTCCGATGGTGCGTATCAAAAGCTCTCTAAGGGCCTCGGAGGCCCTTTTACGGGCCTCTTCACCCTCCCATTGGTCGACGCTGTGCTCAAGCTCCGCCACCAAAAGGACCAGATAGGTGGCGGTCTCTCTGGGCCGGGATATATTCATCTGGCCCGCCTCAACTCCCTCCTCTACCAGCGAGGTAATCAGAGGAAGAAAAAGCTCTATCGCGTCATCCTTCAACTTGTCGTGTATCTTTCGATGGATCACGTCGTGCAGGTCCATCCGAAACTCTTGGCCTTCGTGAATGGTCAGAAGGTATTTGACTATCCTAAACAGACGTTCCTGAGGAGAAAGCTCCTTCATCGCAGCTATTTCCCTTGATCCGGACAGCATCTCCTCCTGTACATCCTCCCCTAGATAGCGAAGGATATCCTCTTTCGACGAGAAATAAAGGTAGAAGGTTCCATGGGATACCCCGGCCCTATCGGTCATGTCGTCTATGGTGGTGCCGTCGAAACCCTTTTCCCCGAAGAGCTCCCAGGCTGCCTTGACGATCTCCCTCCTGCGTCTAGTCTTTTTGTCCTCTTTCTTCCCCTGCATGATGTCTCACTCCCAAAAAGTATTATTCATCAAACTCTCGAGCCGAATTATGACTGACTGTCAGTCATATGTCAAACACAAAAAAGAAGGCCCCGGACGCCAGGGCCTTACATAACGATCCAGAGGTGTTCCTCTCAGTAGGATCATTCCATCCTGGAGAGGCTCTCCCTCAGAATCAAAAGGACATCTCTAAAAACGCTACTTTTCGGAGAGGTCGTTTCGGCGGAACCCGTTCGAGCCCGTATTTCCGATCTGCCGTCGTGTAGCACGAATGGGGCGACAGGGCGGAGGCGAAATGATCTCTCCGAGAAAACTCGAACGTGAGTTTTTAGATGTGCCCAAAAGTAAATTCAGTCTCTAGCGACGCCTTTTTTCGCGAGTCAGAGAACGCTCCCGATCGGTTTTTTTCCTCGGATCAAGGCCCCTTCGGTTTTGGGCGAACTGTCAAAACCGGTCTTTCCCGCAAGCTCGACCTGCTCGAAGCCGACCTGTTCCAGCAAGGCCAGGAAAACCTTTCCCGGCAGGGCACCACCCTCTCACTGAAACCAGCTCTCGACCCTTTCCTTCAGGTCTTTTTGGCTATCTCCGATCATAAGCTGATCGGCTATCATCAGCCGACCTCCCGGCCTCAAAACCCGAAAGACCTCGACCATTGCGCTTGCCTTGTCCGGGATCAAGTTAACGACCCCGTTGGAGATAACTACGTCGAAACTATCGTCCTCAAAGGGAAGACTCTCACCCGAGGCTTGTTGAAATGAGACGTTTTTCATTTCTGTCAGTTCGAGGTTCGATCGAGCTTTCGACAGCATCTCGGGCACCATGTCTATCCCAACGGATAGCCCTTTTGATCCTGTCATCATAGCTGCGATAATCGTGTCGACCCCGGCGCCGCACCCGATATCCAGCACGGAGTCCCCCTCGTCGATAGACCCGAGAGAGAAGGGATTTCCCACACCGCAGTAGGAATCGGCCACAGCATCGGGCAAACTCTCGATCAGCTCGGAATCGTAGTTCAATCCTTCAAGGCCGTCCCGTCCGACAGGATATCTGAACAGCCCCTTAGGGTTGTCCGCGACGTTTACGTATTTGGAACGAATGCCCGACTCTATTCTGTTCTTGTCTTCTTTAGAGATGAAGTCATCCATGTTTATTCCCCTCTCTCGTAACGATGCAAACGGAATCTAGCCATCGATGGCGACACATCTGCGGTCAGAGCCATCTTTTTCTCCTGAAGTAGGCCACCATCCCGGCTCCGACGGCTATCATAACGATCCAGACCACCGGATAGGAAAAACGCCAGTCCAGCTCTGGCATGTACTTGAAGTTCATGCCGTAGACCCCGGCTATGAAGGTAAGGGGAATGAATATGGTGGCTATCACCGTCAGTACCTTCATTACCTCGTTCATCCTGTTACTGACGCTGGATAGATATGTATCGTGCATTCCGGTCAGAAGCTCCCGGGAGGACTCGACCATGTCTATAACCTGGATCGTGTGGTCGTAGAGATCCCGAAGAAACGCGTCGAGGTCGTTTCCAAAAAACGATGCATCCGATTTCTGGAGTTTTCCCACCGCCTCCCTGAGAGGCCAGACCGCCTTTCTGAGGGTCATGACGTCTCTCTTGAGTTCGTGTATCCTCTGGAGATCGTCGGACCTGGGGTCGCTAAGCAGCCTGTCGTCCATGTCCTCTATGACATCTCCGATACGCTCCACCGAAAGGAAGTAATGGTCCACCACCGCGTCCATAAGGGCGTAGGCCAGGTAGTCCGATCCGTTGCCCCTCAACCTCCCCCTGGAGGCCCTCAGCCTCTCCCGAACCGGCTCGAACACGTCTCCCTCTTTTTCCTGAAAGGAGAGTACATATCCCTCTCCTAGGATCAGGCTGACGTGCTCGACGTCCACCGAGTTGGTCTCGTCGTTGTAGTTCATCATCTTCATAACCAGAAAAAGGTAGTCGGGAAAAACCTCTGCCTTGGGCCTCTGAGACGTGTTCATCAAGTCCTCTATCGTCAGAGGATGAAGGCCGAACCTTTTGCCCAGAGCATCCATCACCTTCAGGTCGTGAATGCCGTCCACGTTGATCCATGTGACCCCTTCCGATCGGTATGGCCTATGAACGTCGTCGAGGGAGAGGGCACCCTTCTCGACCAGATCTCCCCTATCGTAACTGATCGATCCTATTCGGACGGCCTCGGACCTGGATTCTCCGATGAAGACCGGAGTTCCCGGAACGGTTCCTCTTTTGGAGCTCTGACGGGCAGACCACTTTTTTCTCTTTCTTTTATTCATCGTTCATTCCCCCCTAGATCATTTTATGTTATCCGGCACTTGTGCAATATACCCTATGGTGGTATATTGCCTCCAGATATTCTGGAAGGAGAGTGGTCTTGGTGGAGAAGATCGTTATTTTAGGAGGAGGCCCGGCTGGTATAACCGCCTCCAAGATGTTGAGGAAGAACAGACCGGATTGGGACGTCACCATGGTGAGGCCCGAGCCCTCCAGCCTGATCTATTGCGCCATTCCCTACGTGGTCGAAGGGCTTTTGGAGACCGACGGGGTTTGCAAGTCGGACGATATAGTCACAGAGACCGGGACCAAACTGATAAAGGACAGTGCTACCGAGGTGGATTTCGACAAGAAGACGGTGAAGGTCTCCTCCGGCGACGAACTGCCCTACGACAAGCTTCTCATCGCCCTGGGAGCCAGGCCGGTTATGCCCCCTCTGGAGGGAATGGCAGGGGCTAAAAACACCTTTCCCGTAAAGACCGAGGAGGATCTAAGGGCCATACTGAAGGCAATAACCCCCGGCTCTCGGAAGGCTTTAGTTATAGGGGCCGGAAACATCGGCATAGAGATGGCCCAGGCCCTCAAAAAGAGGGGGCTGGACACCTATATGGTGGAGATGGCGAAGCACGTTCTTCCCGCCATGATGGACGGAGATATGGTCTCGGAGGTCGAGGCAGGGCTGAGGGATAAGGGAATAGATCTGATCACCGGAGTGGGGGTAGATTCCCTCGAGAGAAGAGGCGAGGTCGTATCCAAGGCCGTTTTGTCCGACGGAAGGGAGATCGTTCTCAACGACGAAGGGGAGGACGATCTGATCATAGTCTCCGTAGGAGTAAGGCCCGAGGTGGACATATTGAAGGGAACGGAGATCCCCATAGGGCCTATGGGGATACTGGTCAACGAGAGGATGGAGACAGGAGTTCCCGACGTATGGGCCGCCGGGGACGTGTGTCAGTATCGATCCTTCCTGGACGAGGAGATCATCGGAGGCAAGCTGGCGACCAACGCTGTTCCCATGGCCAAGGTGGCGGCCAGAAACATGATGGGAACGAACTGGACCTACGACGGCTTCGTCAACGGAGCAGCCACCGTCGTCGATCCCCTGAGAATCGGAGGAGTGGGCTTTTCCGAGGAGACCTGCGTAAAGAAGGGGATGAAGGTGGTTACGGGAAAGGGTAAGACCACCACCAGGTTCCCCATGATGCCCGGAGCCACCGAGGTGACGGTGAAGTTGATATTCACCGAGGAGGGCAAACTGGTGGGGGGCCAGGTTGTCGGAGGCGAGGCGGTAGCGGAGAGGATCGACACTCTGACCATGGCAATAAAGGCCGGTTTCTCCGTGAAGGATCTGATGTCTTTCGACTACTGCTCCCAGCCCTGGCAGACCTTTTTCCCAGCCTCCAACGCCATAGTGGCGGCGGCAGAGGACGGATGGAGCAAGCTTAAGGAATAGAAGAAAGAAGGTCGGGAGGGGTTCCCCTCCCGACCTTCAATTCTCTCTTACTCGAAGTCTTCCATCTTGGGCTGGAAGTCGCCGTCATCACCCTGGGCCAGCGCTGTAATTAGCTGGGACTCAAGAGATCGAGCTACCTCAACGGCCCTCTCCGCCATGGCGATATCCCTCTCCGACAGGAATGCTACGGCTCCATCGTGATCCCCGGAATTCCACATATCGAGGGCCTTCTCGGAAGCCTTTTTCTCTTGGTCGAAAAGAATCTTCTGATAGTCTGACCAGAAGTCCTGAAGCCTCTTTCGCCACTCTATATTGTTGCGAGCCAAAGCTGAAACGGACCGGAAGGCCCAGGAGGCAGATTCGGAGTCGTAGACGTCGGTTCCGACGGTGAATCCCTCAGGACTCCTCTCTAGCCCTCCGTGGAAAGGTAGATAGACGCTGTCCTTTGCCGGCCCTAGGGCCACCCACATGACCACCCCCACCTGCCAGGGAGTTGACTCCGTCTCGCCCATGTCGAATATGTGGGTCTCCATGTTGCTCTCCCTCGAGACCACCCTGTAGTCCTCGAAGTCGAAATCATGGTCATAGCTGTACTGATCGGAACGGAAGAAGGTTATAAGCTTTTCCATCGAGATAGGCTCGTCGGGCTTCATGAGGAAGGGATATCTGGCTTTTCCCGGAGCCTGTTTGATCGAGGGGCTGAACATTCTCTGACCCCACCAGTTTCTCACGCCGGAACCTTTAGCCATGTTCTCGTCACTGACGTCACCGTAGGCGGCAGCGAAGTCGAAGTCGCGTAGGTCCTCAGGGTCTACCCCGGGAAGTCCGTTTTTGAGGGCGAAGGAAAACACCTCGGAAGATCCCATAAAGTTTTTCCTCTCTCCCAGAGCGTCCTCCACGTCGAATCCGTCTATCCTGGTTATATTACCGTTAACAACGTACATATCGTCGGGGATCCTCACGGCGGCCCACTGATGGCCAGCGTATTCCACGTACCATATTTCGTCGTGATCCGCTATGGCCAATCCGGCGATCTCTCCCTTGCCGTCGTCATCGTAGGGATCTTTAGCACTGCCAAATTTTTCTACGGCGGCCCCCAGTATCGCAACTCCCTCTCGGGCAGACCTGGCACGGGGCAGGATAAGAGCAGGAATCATGCATTCCTCCACTCCGTTAGGCGTTCCGGGGTCGACCTTCTCGGACAGCAAGTTTCGGTCCTCCGTCTCAGTGGCGGTAACCACCACTCCGGCGCCGTTGATACCGGCTGCACTGTAGGGCCAAAGCCCTCCGTCCCACGAATCCTCGCTGTGATCTTGATAGCAAAAGTCCGGCATGGAGAAGAACCGAAGGCTCTCATCCATATCCTCAGGATAGCCCCACTCCAGCCCGTTGAAGAAGGTCTCGGTCTCGCCATCCGCGATTTCCCTCGCTGGCGTCACGACGAGATATTTAGATACTGCTGAAGCTCCGTCCTCCATCCTGGCGACCAGTGGATGACCGGTAGCGGAGGCGTCTTTTCCCACAAAAACAGCGGTACATGCCCAAGACGTCACCGACCCGAGACAGACGAGAGCACATGTCAGGACTGCCACACCGATACGTGTTTTTAACATTAAACAGGACCCCCTAAAGAATGATCTAAAAACGTCAAAGAATCTCCTTTGTGACGTAGGAACTGGTACTGGCGGCCAGGACCCCTCCGTAGGACAGGTCGAACTCGATCACGTCGCCTATCTTCAGGTCCCTCTCGCCGTCGGTCACGTCAAGTATCATGTGGTCGCTGCTGGCTCCGAGGATGTCGGTCTTCTCGTCTCTCGGAGAGATGGCATCGAGCCTCATGTCCTGCTGACCCACCGCGACGATGGCCCTCTTTCTGAGACCTCTGTCCTCGAAGACCGGCTCGTGACCGAAGGCGTCCAGTCCCTTTTTACCTATGGGGATCGATGGCTTGGTCTTGAGCTCTATGACCTCGGCGGCGAAGGTGAAGACGTCGCTGTGTAGCCCGGGAATCACGGTGCAGTCGGCGGTCTCCTTGCCTATGGTCATGGACTCGCCCAGGCGGAGCATGTTGACCCTCTCCGGGATGCCCCCCGAGAGAAGCAGTCTTATGGAGGACGAGTTTCCTCCGGAGACTATGTCGAGATGGATTCCGCATTCGGACTCTATGGAGTCGGCGACCGAGACAAGCTGTCCCAGGTTTTCCGGACTGGGAAGCACCGCTCCGTAGCAGCTGAGGTTGGTCCCGATTCCCTTCAGGATCAGCCCCGGCATGGACGCTATTTCCCGGGCGGTATCCACAGCCCTGTCGGGCCAAACCCCTTCCCGGAGGTCTCCTACATCCACCATGAGCAGCACCTGGTGTTCCTTTTTCATAGCCACTGCGGCCTTCGACAGGGCCCGGCAGGTGTCCACCTCGGAGACGAAGCTCATGTCGGCGAGCTCTACCGTCTCTCGGGCCTGGGAGATCATGGGAAGCCGGAGGAGTATCTTTGGTATGTCGATATCCCTCATCTTGGCCAGGTTCTCCAGACGACTGTCGGCGATCCAGTCGACTCCCGACTCTGCCTGGACCGAGGCTATCTCAGGCATTCCGCAGTACACCTTGCTGACCGCGGCGACCTTGATCCCCCGATCGTGGCACTCCTTGGCGAGCTTCGAGGTGTTCTCCTTAAGCTTCTCCCTGTCCACTATAAGCGCGGGATATCTCATTACCTTTCCCTCCTCGGTTCAGTCTTTCTCGTCCCAGTGCAGGCTCGAAAGCATGAGCTTCAGGGCGTCCTCGGGATAGCGTTTTGACAGCACTCCCAGGGATGCCATTATGTAGTCGTTGTCCACCAGTATCTTAGCGTCCGATTTGGGGAACAACTCCAGTCCCTTGCCGTGGGTGGTGGCGGTGGAGAGTATCTTTCTGTGCTGAGGGAGTCTGGTGAGGGCCCCTCCGGTTCCTATGACGTATTTTACCGCGGTGAGGTCCTTGCCCTCGGCGATGGTTCTCTTGCCGGAGGCACCGTAGAGCTGGCGAAGCCTTCCGGCGTGTCTCTCCATGGCGGTCAACATGGCTTCCTGAGCCAGCCTCTCGACGAACACCTTGGCCCGATCCGTGTCCGGTATGGCCTTGGCGCTCTCCAGGAGTTCGTCCAGGTCGGGGAAGTCCTTGATCAGCTCGTCTCGACCCATGGTCTCGACTATGTGTCTCATGTTGACGTAGACTCCCAGGTCTCCCTCGACGGTCCTCTTGGCCTCGGGCTCGGGGCTCACCAGAAGCCGGGAGATCTCCTCGCTTCCTTCTGTGACCGAGTGGACATCGGTGGTGGCTCCTCCCACGTCGAAGATGACCAGGTCGCCTATGGCTTCCTTGAGCACCTTGGCGGCCTCCATGACCGCCCCGGGGGTCGGCAGGATGGGGCCGTCTATCATGTCTCGAACGGTGGTCATTCCGGGAGCGTGGATGATGTGCTCCTCGAAGACCTGCTGAATGACCGCTCTGGTGGGCTCGACGTTGAGCTGGTCGACCCTGGGATAGACGTTCTCCACCACGTAGAGTCTGATTCCCTTTTCCTCGGCGATCTCTTTTACCTCTTCCTGGTTTTCGACGTTTCCAGCGTATATGACCGGGATCTCCAGTCCGAGCTCCGCTACCAGCTCGAAATTATGAAGCGCCGTGTCCCTTTCGCCGTAGTCGACCCCTCCGGCCACAAGTATTATGTTGGGCTTTATCTCGGAGATCTTTTTCAGGTCGGTACGACGCATCTTTCCCGCCGTGACGTGCTTGAGTATACCTCCCGCACCGAGGGCCGCCTCCTTGGCGGCTCTCACCGTCATGTCGTAGACCAGGCCGTGGACACTCATTCTGAGCCCCCCGGCGGCGCTGGAGGTGGCAAGCATCTCGTCCCAGGATAGATCTTCGATCCCCAGATTGGATTTCAGATCTTCTACGGCGCCTCTCAGGCCGACGGTGACATCGCCTTCCAGTACCGACGTGTAGGACTGTCCCTGCCCGATGAAACTGGGGCAGGGACCGCCGATACCGTCGAAGGCGTTGACCACCGTGGTGGTGCTCCCTATTTCCGCGACCAACACGGCTACTTTCATCTTTTTAGTCCACCTGTCCTCTACGGTACTTGATAAGGAAGCTGGCCACGTCGATTCCCTTGGATCCTCGGCCGAAACCGGCGTCCATTCCGGCGTCCTTGGCTATCTCGTTGGTAACCTGGGTTCCGCCGCAGGCCAGTATCACCTTATCCCGGATGCCCTTCTCCACGCAGAGCTCGTGGAGCTTGCGCATGTTCTTGATGTGAACGTCGTCGTGGGTGATTATGGTCGAGGCCAGTATGGCGTCGGCGTTGGTCTCTATGGCGGCGTCCACCAGTTTCTCCACCGGGCAGGAGGTGCCGAGGTAGAGGTACTTTATGCCGTAACCCTCGATTCCGCCGTGCTTTATGTCCAGGGTCTCCTTAAGTCCGACCGAGTGCTCGTCCTGGCCGACCGTGGCAGCGACGACGAAGATCGGGTTCTCCGCTATATCCGCCCGGATCTCCTCCTCCGACAGGGTCTCCTCCTTCTCTGGGATGACCAGTTCGTCTATGTCTATATCGAACTTGACCTTGCCCTTGAACTCGACATAGGTTCCCTCGGAGGGGTGCATGGCCAGCTTGTGGACCACCGTGACGTCCTCCAGGCCCATCTTCTCGCCACACTTTATGGCGGCGAACTCGGCGGTACGCTCGTCCACCGGAAGGAAGAGGTTGACGGCGATTATTCCGTCGGCCCTCCACTCGACCTCGGGCTTGATGAGGTTGGTCTCGTAATATTTCTCCAACTCGGCGAGACGGACGTTGACGTTGTCGTGCTCGTCCAGCTCGTCGACGAAGATTATCTTGGAGGGATCCTCGAAGGTATCTCCCCCTATGGCGGCGGATGCCTTTCCGTTCAGTTCATCGGGGATGCAGTTGTAGCCGTAGTGAACCGACACGGGTGCGAAGTAGTCCGGATCCCGCTGGAAGAGCATTCCCGCTCCGACTCCGCCGTCGGCCTGGCGTGCTATTCCGTCGCCGTTGCGCTCGGGATAGTAGCCGCTGTCGACGAAGAAGCCGTCCTCGACGGCCTTGAAGTAGCCTCCGACCTCCAGGATCTCCTCCATGAAGAGGACCGCCCTCTCCTTCAGCTCACGGACGACGTCGCCCAGAGGTCCCTCTCTGTCGAGCTTGACCATCTCTCTGAATCCGTCGAGACCGTTAAGGGCGTGTCTGGCCGTGTTGACCCCCGCCACGTTGTTGTAATGCCACGGCACGTTACGGCCTTCGTCGGGGGTTATGGTGGACTGGATGTCGGCGCTGGTGAGCCTGGAGATCACCAGGTTAAGGGTGTGGGTGACAGATGCCTCCCTAAGGTCCGACTCCATATACTTGGTGTTCTGCTGGGCCCTCATCTTGTAGTCGCTGAAGAAGTCCCTGAGAGCCACGGCATAGGGCAGGTCGAGCCTCATGCAGGGCGCCGGAGGAGCGGTAGGAGGCACGGTGGAGAGAGCGATATTCTCCGGTTTCAGCCCCACCTTACGGGAGAAGATGCTGTTTATGGCATGCTGCACCATGAGCTCCGGACGGACCTTCCAGGCCTTCATGGCGGTGGCGTTGGCGTTGTGGGCTCCGTCGATCTGGAGGATGTCCGCCCAGGCCATAATCTTCTTGGCCTCGCAGGCGTCCACGAAGCTTCTGACCATGTTGACATTCCTGTAGAGGACGTTGTACTGAGGGTCCTGATGGGCTCCGTTGACCCCTTCCTCTGCGAACATTACGGCGATATCCGGTCCTGCCACGCCGGAGATGTAGGAGTGGAAGTTTATGGGACGTCCCACCTCTTCCTCGACTGCGTCGAGGGCCTTTCTGGTGGCTCTAACCTGCTTCCTGGTGACGGCGATTCCACCGATGCCCTGGGTGGTTCCCTCTATGAGAGAGTCTATGTGAGACTGTCCGGCGGTACGGATGACCATGAGATGGTCCGCTCCGTGCCAGGCTGCCATGCGCATCCTGCGTATGTCGTCCTCGAAACGACCGGAGGCGATCTCCGTGGTGATGACGCAGTCCGGCTGAGGGTCGATGTAGCCGAATCCCCGGCTGCCCGGAAGGGGAATCGAGTTCTCGAGCCCCTCGGAGGTCTCGTGATACTCGAAATCTCCCACGGTGCGGGGTTCGTTTCTGCCCTCTCTCCAGTGCCATCCCCGACGCTTGGGCCTGTAGTTCTCCAGATCCTTGAGGATTTCCTTTACGTCCAGCCTTTTGTTGGGATCGAGTTTCATCGTCATGGTCCTATCCCCTTTCCTCGAAGAGGGCTTCCACTTCGTCCCAGTGCTTGCCCTCCGCCAGGGCCAATCCGGCCTCTCTCGGCGACACTCCGAGCTTCTTGGAGAGACGCCAGACCACGTTGCCCGCCCCCTTGGGCATCAGTCCCTTGGCGATGACTCCCTCGACTATCGGTTTTACCTCCAGGCTGGAGAAACCCATTCTGAGGAGGACGCTGCGCTCCACCGCAGGGGTGGTATGGGTCCTTCCCATCTCCAACATGGGATCGACCACCTTCTCGGCCAGCTCCCAAAAGCGGGCCTTAAGTTCTTCTTCGGAAAGGTTCGCCAGGTGTTTGCGCCTGGTCTCGAAATCGTCGGATCTTTTCATGTTTTCTCTTTCCCCCCATACTACGAAATAGAAATACCAAAACGGGCCACGGGGCTCCTTCGAGACGCCCGTGGCCCGTGTCATCAAAGATTGGCCAGAACGGAACGGACGAAGCCCTCGTCGGTCTTGGTCTCGGCGGCCAGGAACGAGACGTCCTCGGCCGATACCTCGCCGGTAACTCCGCACTTAGCGACGGAGTTGCGGATGTAGGATCTGCGGGCCTTCTCCAGGTCGAACTCCCTGAGCTTGATGGAGCCGGGGTCGTCGGGGAAGACTATGTTCTTGCCCGGAACCTCGCTGTCGGGATCGCCGAAGAGTACCTCCACGCCGTTTTGCTTGGCGAAGCTTATCTGAGGCATAGGGTGCTTGCCCGCTCCGGTGTACTCGGTCTCCTGGACCACGATGGTCTGATCCATGTCCATCTCCTGGGCCAACACGAAGGCGGCGGTCAGGGACGTGTTGCCTGCCGGTCCCCTCTCCAGCCCTTCCAGCACGGCTAGAGCCTCGGTCATGTAGAAGACCTCGCCCTGCTTGACCAGCAGATAGCGGTCCATATAGCGCAGAGGACGGGCGGCGTTTCTCGGCACATCCGCCCGATCGGGCCATGTGGCGAAGGGTATGCCGAAGCCGGTGTGGCCGGTGGTGAAGGACTTGCGGTTGAAGTCGTGATCCGAGGCCATGTGAAGCCCGGAGAGATCCACCGAAGCACCGATTATCCTGGTCCCCTCCGACTTGGCCTTGATCAGTCCTCTGGCCGTTCCGGTAAGATTGCCGCCTCCGGCGTTGGTGACAACCACGGCGTCGGGATCGGAGCCTATTCTGTCCCTGAACTGCTGGGCTATCTCGTAACCCAGGGTCTCCACTCCGGCTATCCCGAAGGGAGTATAGAGGGATGCGTTGAAGTAGCCCGTCTCCTCCAGAAGACAGAGAAAGGTATAGAACAGCTCGGGACCTACGGTGAGCTGGACGACCTCGGCACCGTATGCCTCGCAGGCCCTCTGCTTCTCCAGTATCTCCGGCTGACCTATCATCCTACTATCATAACATTCCTGAATTATTATGCATTCCAGACCGTGCATGGCGGCCTGAGAGGCCACGGCGGCTCCGTAGTTGCCGCTGGTGGCGGCTATGACGCCCTTGTAGCCGTGCTTCTTGGCGTGATAAACGGCAGTGGCGGCCCTGCGGGCCTTGAAACTGCCGGAGGGGTTGGCCGCCTCGTCCTTGACGAAGATCCTGGCTCCCTTGCCCTTCGGGGCGTATTTCCTCGCCAGGGCTGTGATGTTCTTCATCTCCAGCAGAGGAGTGTTCCCGACACCCGTCTCTCCCTGAATATCCTGGATCTCTTCGAGGGAGTAACCGGCCTCCTTCATCATCCTTTCGTAGTCGAAGGAGATGCCGCCGCTCTCGAAGCCGGTATAGTCTATGCCGATGGCCTTCTTCATTATTTCGTTCTTGCGGCCCATTACGGCCTCATAGGACATGTCAAGGGTCATCTCGCCACCTCCCCCTTCATGAGCTTCTTGAGCTGGACGTCCACCTTGAGGAACTCGGGAACGAAGTCGCCGAAGTCGTGGACGTAGCGGGGATCGATGGCGCAGAGCTCTCCCGTTACCTTTCTGCCGGTCATGGTCTCGACGGTTATATCGTCTCCGATCTTGCCGTCGGACTGGGCGAATCCCTTCACCCAGAGCAGAAGAGGGGTCTTCTTCGTGTCGTCCGGCACCTGAGGCGCCCTGCCTTCGGGGGTCAGGACCGTCTGGCGGACCTGGACCCAGTCTCCTTTTCTTGCCTGTTCCATGGTTGCCTTCACTCCTTCCGAACTTAGCGAGGAGTAGCTAATCCTCCTCGATCATGGCCCTGACGTCGCCCATTATTGCTCTGGGCACCGGCAGGTCCAGCATGGTCTTGAGACCCGGACGGGAGTTGATGACGTGAGGGATCATGTTGACGCACATAGCGATGGTGCCGATTCCACCGGGGATCTCCGGCTTGTTGGCCATGTTGACGTCCGGGGTGCCCTTTATGATGACGTAGTCTCCGGTGTCGACTCCGCCGAGCTGGGGCTCTATCTGCTGGGGGTGATCCATCTCTATTTTGACCTCGCCGTCGACAGTTCCGAAGCCCTTCATGGAACATCCGGCCACGTCTCCGGCCTTGGCGAAGCCGTAGGGAGACTTGCGATCCACATGGGTGACGATTGGCTCCATGGTCTGGGAGAACTTCTCGACCTTCCAGCCGATGGCGTCGGCGATCATGTTGATCGATTCGGAGAAACCGACGTGTCCGGCCAGCTCGCCGTTGGCGCTCTTGGTACGGAACTCGTCCTCGGTGATGCCTATGCCCTGCTCCTCCATAACGGCCGGACCGAAGGGGGACAGGCTGTTGACCCTGCGGGCTATGATGTGGTCGACCGATTCGCAGGCACCGGTGAAGAGGACGACCAGCAGGTCCATCATCAGGCCGGGGTTGATGCCGGTGCCGAGGACGGTGACTCCGTTGGCCTTGGCCAGCTTGTCTATTTCTGCGGCCAGCTCCGGCTCCTGAGCCTTGGGATAGGCCATCTCCTCGGCGCTGGAGACCACGTTGATCTTCCTCTCGACGACGAACTTTATCTTGTCGAAGGCACCCTTGACGAAGGAATCGGTGCAGAGAAGCACCACATCGGCGGCTCCGGGAACGATGACGTCCTCGGCGGCTCCGATAAGGACGTCGGGGCGGTCCCCTCTGGGCATATCGAGGAAATCGTACATGCTCTTGCCCAACTTGGCACCGCGGCCTACGACGCCGACTATCTCGAATCCGGTCTTCTTGAGCATCATCTCCGCCATACCTCTGCCCATCGCACCAAGACCCCAAATGATTACCTTAACGTTCTCCTTACGCATCTCGTGAACCTCCCCTGAAAATTGTGTCCCCATCGCAGCGACGATCCGCTGTCTCCATAGACCATGGCCTCAACTTAAAACCCCAAAAATGAACTTTAGATCAAAAAAAGTACAATCTCTAGGCACAACATACACCGAATTATCGAAACTGTCCAGCCCCTTAAAAAAGGTCTATTCAAAGTTTTTTTCCAGACCTTCAGCCTTCCCCGATCCCTTGCCCCATGGGAGCTCGAAAAAAAACGATCTCTGTCATTTCACAATAATGGGTCTATTGTGCTATTATGAATATGCGTCGCGAAATTAGGCTTTTCCGGGCCGGCCTATCTCCGAATCTCCGAGAGATAAGCGAAACCCCTAGAGAAGATGAGGTCATGTTTCACACTACGGCGAAGGTCCCGGAAAAAACCTACCGTCTGGAGGTGTTAATCTCGAGAGACAGGAAGACAAAAGATCCATAAAAGACGCTAAGAACGCTTTTGAAAAGGGGAAAGGAAAGGGTATCTCTATATATCGAAAGGAGGCATTACATTCAAATGAATGCATCTGAAGGCCGAAGACCCAGCTTTATGGAGGCGGCGGTACTGCTGATCATCTGCGCCGGTCTCATAAGCTACGGGGTTCTGAAACTGGGGGCGGACGCCCATATTCCCATCATACTGTCCGCCGTACTGGTGTCGCTCTGGGGCGCTTTCGTTCTCAAGTTTCCCTGGCAGTCCATAGAGGAAGGCATCATCCAGGGAATAACCATGGCCCTGCAGGCCATTTTGATACTTATGATGGTAGGTCTGGTCATAGGCTCCTGGATACAGAGCGGAGTCGTTCCCAGCCTGATCTACTACGGGCTTGATATTCTATCTCCCAAGATATTCCTTCTCGCCACCCTGGTTATCTGTGCCGTGGTCGCCCTGGCCACCGGTACGTCCTGGGGCACCTCCGGAACCGTCGGCATAGCCCTCATGGGGGTCGGAGCCGGACTGGGCATACCGGCACCGGTTACCGCCGGTATCATCATCTCCGGAGCCTACTTCGGAGACAAGATGTCCCCTCTGTCCGACACGACCAACCTGGCTCCCGCCGTCGCAGGGACCGACCTCTTCACCCACATAAGGGCCATGATCTGGACCACCGGCCCGACCTTCCTCATAGTGGCAGCCATAACCATCTTCCTGGGCAACAAATATTCCGGCGGAACCCTGGACATAAGCAAGATCCAGGCCATCCAGGCAGTCATGGCCGGAGAGTTCCACATAAGCCTGATGGGACTGGTTCCGCCTCTTATCGTCATAGGTCTCGCTGTAGCTAAGATCCCCGCTCTGCCGGGACTTTTCGCCGGAATCCTCTTCGCCTGCGGTATGTCCCTCTTCCAGGGATTCGGCTTCGGCGACGTAATAGGAGCCCTTCACTACGGCTACGAGGCCACAGTTTCCGGCCAGATAGCGGCGGCGGAGACAATCGACGCCGTATCCCAGCTCATGGCCCAGGGCAGCATCACCGGGGTAAGCCCCGAACTGGCCAAGGACGCAGGGGTTATGCTGTCCGACCTGCTCACCAGAGGCGGCCTGGATTCCATGATGTGGACCATCTCTCTAATACTCTCCGCCCTTTCCTTCGGCGGTATCATGGAACGCTGCGGCTTCCTCGAGGTCCTTCTCCAGACCATCCTCAAGGGCGTCAAGAGCGTCGGCGGAATGGTTACCTCGGTTCTGGCCTCCTGCTTCATCTGCAACCTGTTCCTTGGAGACCAGTATCTCTCCATAGTCATGCCAGGACGTATGTTCAAAAACGCATTCGAAGAAAAGGGACTCCACGCTAAAATGCTCTCCAGGACGTTGGAGGACGCCGGTACCCTGACGTCGGTCCTCATTCCATGGAACACCTGCGGGGCCTACAACGCTTCCGTCCTTGGAGTTCCCACGCTGGAGTACCTTCCCTACGCCTTCATGAACTACCTCAACCCCATCGTGGCCATAGTCATGACCTACCTGAACATCGGGGTTTTCTGGCAGGAAGGCAAGGAGCCCAAGAAGGCCTGATCTATGCCGGAAAGGGATAGCTCAGAGGTGTTCTGCCTGTCCAAATCCGGATACTATCCGGGCTGGATGAAGAAGTCCGCCTTCGCAACGGGATTGCTGCTGACGTCGGCGGGGCTCTGGAGGCTTTTCGGTCCCTCCGCCGGCGGCTTCGGCAGGATCTACCCTTACGTCTTCGTCGGGCTGGGACTGGTGTACTTCTCCGGCACGACCAAGAGGATCTACCTTTCCGAGGAGGGGGTGATCCGGGAGACCGGAAGCTTTCTGTCCAAGGGGAAGCAGGTTCTGCCCTGGAACAGGGTGGTCCACGTGACATTGGTCACCAGGAAAAAGCAGTTCATGGCCTTCTTCGAGAAGGCTGGGGAGATAAAGGGGCTCAAGGTGCTCTTCGACATAGACCAGGAGCCTCAGGTAAGGGCCATCCTCAAGAACAGCTGTCCCAGAACGAAGATAAACACGATAACTCAATGATAAAAGCACCCCGGACCAATGTCCGGGGTGCTTTTATACGTCTCTTTTAGAATTTCACCGTTTTACGAAGGGAAAGACCGATCCTCCGTGAGGTATGACGTAGGCAGATCCTCCTTCGGGATGGAGTCTTGAGACCTCGGCCATGGCCGCCTCGACGGAGTTCACGGCGATTATCCCCGATCCTTCCAGGTCCGACCGTCTCAGTTCGGACACCAGCACGATATTCGCCTTCAGGGCCTGATCGGCCAGCAGATACCCTACGTAGCGAGGTATGGAAAACCTCTCTCTGAGCACCTTTTCCCTCGCCACCTGGTCGGAATAACCGGTCAGTATCTCGAAGCACTCGTCGCTGCCCGATCCCTCGTCGCACATGGCCAGGACCACCAGGGTACCCCCGTCTCTGACGGCCTCTATGGAGTTGAACACCGTCTTGGACGACTGATACAGTACCATGTCCTTTGGATATCCTCCCGCCGATGCCACCACCACGTCGGCCTTTCGATCCACAGTCACGCCGTTCAGGTCGTTCACCAACTCGGTGCCTTTCAGATGTGCGGACCTCCACTGTCCCGACACGGCGGCGGCGATCCTTCCGTCTCCTCCCATTACCACGTTGAAGACGAAATCGGGATTTACCATGGAACAGGCCTCGTCCATGTCCAGGTGGAGGGGGTTGTCCTCCATGAAGGCGCAGCGGCATCTCATGTCCCTGCCCGTCTCGGGAGCCGATTTCAGCGCCAGAACGTGGTTGGCCTGTATGGCTTCGTATGAGGCCACCCCGGGAAGTATGGACTTTCTGCCCCCTCCCCATCCGGCCATGACGTGGTAGGTGACGGCACCGGTCAGAATCAATCTGTCGCACTCCGTGACCATGCGGTTGACCTCTACAGGGGTTCCTCTTGAGGTGGTCCCCAGAGAAACCAGCGAGTCTGCGTCCCTGCAATCGTGGTCCACCACCTGAAAGCGGTCCGCCAGGTCTCCCAGAAGCAATCCGTGTTCCTCCGGCGTCTGGGATCTGTGAGTTCCGGTCGCGGAGATGAACTTTACGTCCTCCTCCTTACCCCCTCCCGCCAGTATCTCGTCCACCAGAAAGGGAAGGTAGACCGACATCCTCTGCCATGCCCTTGTGACGTCGGAGACCACCACGCAGATGGTCTCGCCCGGAGAGAGCAGGTCCCTCAACCTGGGCGAGTCTATCGGATTTTCAAGGCCATCCAGGACGATTTCCTCCTCGGATACATCCCGAGGCGTCGGAGGTTCCAGCACCGATTCGAGTTTCAGATTTTCCGGAAGGCTCAGGGGAAGCTCCCCTTTTCCGTAGGACAGAGTGAACTCCAAGCTCATTTCAGTTTCTCCAGTTGAGGCAGGCCGAACTCGTCGGAATAGCGCCTGAGCATGTCCTCCGTGGCCAGATCCAGCTCTATTCCCTCTCGAACGGCCCTCTCTCTGGCCTCCCTCTCCTTCTCGCCGTGGACGAATATCCTGTCGTGGCCGTCGGCCTTCTCGCTGCGCCGGACCGATTCCAATATGGAGGATACGCTGTCTTTTATGGCCGACTCGTCTCCGAAGATATCCAGCCTGGTGGCGGCGAAATAGTGGGTTATACCGCTTCCGCTACCGGGTTCCTGGAACGTCTCGGGGCTCCACCGTCCCAGAGATAGAGCGGAACATAGAAGCTCGACCATCAGCCCGAGCCCGTACCCCTTATGGCCTCCCAGCTCCTCGCCCTCTCCTCCTAAAAAGAGATGCCCTCCCAGAGATGATTCGCTCTTGAAGAGGTCCTCTATGTGGGACGCGTCGTCCGTGACGCTGCCGGTCTCGTCGACCACCCATCCCAGAGGCATGGGCTTTTTCCTCCTGTCGTAGACCTCCACCTTGCCGTGGGCCACCACCGGTGTCGCCATGTCGAGGAGAAACATCTCCTCTCCCGATCCAGGGATGGCCACCGCTATGGGGTTGGTTCCCAGCAAACGCTCCTTGCCGAAGGTCACTATGCAGCATTTCCTGGTGTTGGTCATGGCCACTGCCATACAGCCCCGCTTTGCCGCCCGTTCCGCCCAAAGCCCGGCCATTCCGTAGTGGTTCGAGTCGCGGACCACGCAGGAACAGGTTCCTATCTCCAGCGCCTTGTCCACGCAGCGGTCCATGGAGAAAGCCGCCACGGAGGGACCTATGCCGGATTTGCCGTCGACCACCAGGGAGACCGGCGTCTCGCGGACCACCTGAGGCTCCCTGTCGGTGAAGGCGAATCCCCCCTCCAGGTTTTTCCTGTAGAAGGCCAGCCTGGCCACCCCGTGGGACGGGACGGCCCTAGCGTCCGCCTCCACAAGCACCTCGGCGGTTATTCGGGCCTGAGATTCGGTATAACCCAGCCCTTTTTCAAGTATGTCCATAACATGTCTAGTCAGTCCGTCGTACGAAACTATCACTGTCGTATCTCCTTTCCTATGCCCTGTCTTCTCCGATTATCCTTCCGGCGGGCCGTCTGTCGATCAGTGCTACCAGCAGGAACACCGCTATGCACACCGGCCACTCCAGGTATATCACGTGGGAGACCACGTGGGTAGCGGGAAAGAAGGTCCATCCGGCCCATACGATCAGAGATGCCAGTATAGTCCAGAAGCCCGACCCCCTGCGGCACAGGGAGGGAATGAAGAGATCGGCAAGGATCAGAAGGGTGAAGGACGCCGTGACAGCCAGTGCGGAGGTAAGGGTCTTGAGGATGCCCACCACGGAGAGGGCCAGAAAAAAGGTCAGCACGCTGACGATCACAACGCAGATCCGGGAGAGAAAGACCTCCCGTTCGGGATCAAGCTCCTTCTTCTGAAAGAAAAGGGGCTTCACCAGGTCCTCCAGGGTGAGGGTGGCGCTTCCCAGCAGAAGGCCTACCGCTGTGGAGATGTCGGCGGCCCAGAGACCGGCCAGAAGCAATCCTCCTATGGCGGGGCTTATGGAGGTCACAAGGGCGGGCAGAGCCATGGCGGAGTTCTCCAGTCCGGGAAACTTGGCGGCTGCCATGACGCCGAAGAGGGCGCAGAGAAAGCCCACCGGAAGGATTATTATTCCTCCGAGGATGAAGCCGTTTCTGGCGGACCTGCCGTCTCTGGCGGCGAAGGCGATCTGGTTTATGGCCTGCACCGAGAACGCCTGGGTTATCATGACCGCCATCCAGGCACACACCATGGCGGTTCCCATGCCGGAGGTCCAGTCCAACCAGATATCCGAGGAAGGAAGCTCGGCCATTATGGGGCCGAAACCTCCAAAGGTTCCGGAGGCGCTGACCAGAGCGGCGATTATCCCTCCGTAGATGACCACCACGTTTATGACGTTGACCAGACCTCCAGCCAGATATCCGCCTATGAGGGTGACCCCGATGAAGATGGCGGCGGTGGCCATCATTCCGGTCTGGAAGGTGAATATGTCTGGAAGCAGAGCAGTGAGGACCGCTCCTCCCGCCACGTACTGAAGGGAGGTTATGACCATCTGGATGACCAGCTGGGCCACAGCTCCGAGAACCCTGGCTCCGGGGCCGAACATACGCCCCATCATCTCAGGCACGGTACGGACGTTCATCTTGCGGAAAAAACCCGCCGCCACGAGGCCTACGACGATTCCCGCCACACCCCAGGCGGCGTTGTACCAGCCGGCGGACAGGCCTTTGGTGTAGGCGTTTTGGGCCACTCCGACGGTGGAGGCCCCTCCGATGGCGAGACCGGCCAGCATGGCGGCCACCACGACGGGAGGCAGGTTGCGTCCGGCCAGGAGATACCCCATGGCCCCTTCGATATGGCTCCGTCTCTGTATCTGAAGGGCCTTGAGAGACACCCCGAAGAGAAGCGCTATGTAAGCTATCAAGATAATAAGTTGAACGTTCATTTTCGACATCCTTTCGCCGCTTTCAGGCTTCCCTCTAGGGTTCCACCCGTCCTCTTCCACCAAACGCCTTTTTTCTATATCCCCTCTCCTCTCTGTCGCTTCGCAGTTGTGCTGAAATAAAACAGGAAGCATAAAAAAAGGGACCGATCCCAGAATGGGACCGGTCCCGGAGATTCCAACGACGTCTAGACGTCGGTCCTCCCGAGAGGTCCCACGCATCTAAAGTAATAGCCGTACCAAAAAAGGCGATTGTTCGATACAGACGTCGAAATCATGGTTTTTCCTTTCCGCGGCTCGCAGCCGCAAAAAACGGTTGAGATGATATATACCACCTATCGGGGGGTTTTGTCAACGATAAAAAACATAACCCTCCGGTGGAAAGCTTTCCGATACTATCTTTCACCCATTTAGTAACACGATGAGGCTTTTTTGAGGCAAAAAACGCCAAATCGTGCTACCATACCCTAGTTAGCTAAAGCAAACAAAGGAGAGCGATAAAAGATGAAAAACGTAATAGAGGTATCGAACCTCTGTCATAGTTATGGATCCCGTTGGATATACAGAGGGCTCGATGTATCGATTTCCCCCGGCAAGGTCTACGGACTTCTTGGTAAAAACGGGGTCGGCAAGACCACCCTCATAAAGATCCTCATGGGATTTCTCCGTCCATCCTCGGGAAGATGTACCGTATTCGGCGAGGACTCCCACGACCTGAAACCGGCCACCAGAGCCAGGATAGGGCTTCTTTTCGAGGGACATCTGGCCTACGATTTTATGACCATATCCCAGATAGAGAGATTCTACGCACCTCATTATCCCCTATGGGACAAATCGAGATACTACGATCTGGTCGACCTGCTGGGGCTAAAGCCTAATCACAGAATAGGCGATATGTCCTGCGGCCAGAGGTCCCAGGTGGTCCTTGGTCTGATAATGGCCCAGCAGCCGGAACTGCTGATACTGGACGACTATTCCATGGGACTCGACGCCGGATACAGAAGGCTTTTTCTGGACTATATGTCCGAATATCTGAGAGGGACGGGACGGACGGTGTTCCTCACGTCCCACGTGATACAGGACATGGAGGGTTTCGTGGACCAGGTGATCTTTCTCGAGAGAGGCGGAGCCGTCAGGTCCACCTCGATAGAGTCTTTCAAGGATACCTTCCGCTGTTACGAGCTTCCCAAAAACGAAGGATCTCGAGTACCCGAACCGAAAGGTCCGGTGAAGAACGTCGAGACCCACGGCGATCGGTGGGAGCTGTTCGGCTTCGCCGGTCCGGAGGAGATGGAGACGGGGCTCGACGCCCAGGGAGTGGACCCCTTCGGCCTGACTCCCCGGGATATGACCTTGGAAGACGCTTTCATAGGCTATACCGGGAGGTATTGATATGGTTCGATCGATAATATACAAGGAGCGTCTGAAAACCTGGAGAGGTTGGTCGGCCCTGATGTTTCTGAATATGGCAGTCATGGCCTATATAGCCGCCGAGACCCATAGTATGTTCGTGATGGACCATCCCGAGATAGTCTGGTACAGAGTGATGTATCTGGGATCCGTCCACTTCGGGAGCCTAAGATCCATTCCCCTTTTAACGGGAGCACTCCTCGGAGCGGCCCAGTTTCTGCCGGAGATGAGGGACGAGAGGTTCAGGCTCTCCCTTCACCTTCCGGTGGAGCTTCACAAGGTCGTAACCGCACACGTGGCATTCGGGTTGTTCGCCCTCGGAGCCATCCTGCTGACCGATATGGGAATACTGGCTGTCCTGACCGCCAGCTACTTTCCCCTGGAGGCCGTGATCATGTCCCTCTGGACCGCCGCACCCTGGTGCCTGGCCGGTTTCGTGGCCTATCTCGGGACGGCCCTGGCTTTGCTGGAACCCAAGTACCACTTGAAAGCGGCTCTTATAGCTGTGGCGATAGCCCTCTCGGAGCTGTACATGTATAGGACCGCTCCCGGTTCCTACCGAACGATTCTACCGATACTGGTCCTGTTATCCGCGTTACTCGTTCCTGGAGTTCTTCTTCCGGCCTACAGATTCCGCTTCAGGAGGCTTTCCTGATGAGAAGGATATCCGCCGCATCCCTGATCCTCCTCATAATTGCGGTCTCGTCCATATATCTTCCCATGGCGTACAGAAAGCTATTCATACCGGATACGGAGAAGACCCATCTGCTCTTCAGCCCCGTGACTAAGAAATTCGTCTACCGGGAGCAGCTTATAGGGGATATACCTGAGGAGGTGAGGTCTAAAGCGGACGATCACCATTCGGAGATCGCCTACGGAGACCAGGACGGCAACTACTACGGCAGGCTCGATTTCGAGAGGATGCTGCCTTTCATATATTCGAAGAACATGGATATGCTGGGGCTTCTGCCGATAGAGATAGACAGCCGATCTTTCGACATCGAGGAGATAAAGAGGGGCAGACAGGTGATGGAGATGACCCCGGAGAAACTTCGGAAACACAGCACCAGGCCGTCGGTGTGGCCCCTTCTGGAGACAGACTCGGGACAGGCGAGACTTGTCCTTCCCGACGACGTTTTCAGGATGACCGACGACAGGATGGAGTTCGTCAACGCCGACAGCAACCAGGTGGACCGGGAGCTTACGGAGAAATTCACCCGGGCACTGCTGAAGGAGGGATTCTCCTTCCCCGCCCGTTCCGTAAATTCCAGGGTGACGGTGCTGAAACCATTCGACGACGGCGTGTTCATAGTGGACCACGACTACGACGTGTTTCACGTCAAGAGGGTAAAGGGAGAGCCTTTCGTCAGGAAAACCTCTATCGACCGGGACATAAAGACGAGGTACGTTCTCGTCTCGGAAAACCTGAGGAAGGTATATCACGGCCTCCTCATAGGGCAAGACGGCCGAGCCTGGCTGCTGGGATTCGACGATTACGAGACCATCCCCCTTCCGCTAGAGGGCTACAACCCGGACGAGATGGACTTGAAGATACTGACCGACCCTCTTTACGTGACCGCCACCTGGTCCGACGAGACGACCATACACGGCCTGGCGATGGATCGCTCCTACCGGCCCGTGGCTTCCTTCGACCATACCATGTCCAGGGCAGCGGACACGAGGGCGAAGAAGATCTACAGAGCCCTCTTTCCCTTTTCCTTAGACCTCGGACACAGACGGAGAGGAAATATGGAGATATCCTTCCGACTTGGAGATAGGACTGCCGTAGTAGGGATTGTCGCAGCTCTGACGGCGCTTCTTACCGTCGGTTCGTCGATCCGGAAGAGACGTCCCAAACCCTACGAGATCATCTTGGTGGCCCTGACCGGCCTGTACGGCCTGATAGCGGTCTTTCTGGTGGACCCGGAGAGATAGGACCGGAAATACTTGATCGATTGGAAGCCCCCGAGGAAAAACATCCTCGGGGGCTTCCATCTTCTTTTATCGGCGAAAGCAATTATTACTCGAGCCTTTTTATACCGAAATCGCTCGGAGAAAACTTCGCCCCTCCAGCATCGTAAAGAAGCCAAGCGCTGACGGATTTATTCTGCTCTATGTACCTTTCGGCCTCTTCTCCCGTAAGTCCCAACTTCACACCTCCCATATTCTTCGCCAACTCGTCGAAACGAGGATCCTCGTACGCTTTTTCAAAAGCATCACGCAAAATTTTGACTCTGTCTTCCGGCGTACCTTTTCTGACGAAAGCGCCAAAAAAAGCACCCCATGGAAGATAGTTCCTATAATCATCGTAGAATTCGGTAACGGCAGGAACAGACTCCACGCTGGGAAGTCTCTTGGAGGAGATAACGGCCAAACCTTTCAAAGACCCTGACTTGATAAAGCTCTCTCCTGCGAGCAAGCCGACCACGACCGCATCTATGTGCCCTCCCATCAAAGCCGTTATACAGGGACCCTCCCCATCGAAACGAACTTTATTGAACGATTTTATCCCATGAATTTTCTCTATCATGGTGTTCGCAACGAAAGGCAATCCTCCAGGACCGGTAGAGCCCATCTTTATGCTCTTGCCGGAGAGGGCGGCATCTATGAAGTCCTCATAGCTCTGATATGGGGACTCCTGTCCCACCAGGACCACCCCGACATTTGCCATCATCAATAAAACGGGATCGAACTGATCGTAATCTATTTTCGACAATCCCGTCACCTTATAAAGATTGGGGTTTTCCGCTCCATAAAGGATACTGTATCCGTCGGCACGTTGATTAGCGACAAACGTAGTCGCCACGGCTCCGGTAGCTCCAGTACGATTTTGAAGAATGATCTTTTTATTCAGGTATTCCTCCGCTATGGGGGAAATAGCGCGGGCTACGTTGTCCATAGCGCCCCCGGCACCCCACATTATGTAGCCATGGAGGTTCTTTTCCGGGTAGGCGGACAAACCGACCCGAGCGTTCACGACCAAAAACAAAAACGCTAAGAAAATCCTTTTCTTCATAGGGAAACCTCCTCCGATTACTCAGAAAATATTACCTGTACTCGATGTCCGGAATAAAAACCGGACATCGAGTAATTAAATCATTTTTATTTTTTAGCTGACTCGCTAGCCTTAATTATGGAGTCGACAACACCGTCTCCCACGTTCTTACGGATCATGTTCTCGACCGTAGCGGCTGCCTTCTTCAGCTCCGCCTTGAGCTCGGCGTTCGGGGTCTCGACGTTCATGCCAACCTTCTCGAGGGAGGCCAGCATCTCGTCGTTCTTGGACTTGGCCAGGTCGAAGAGGAAGTCGGAGGCCTCTTTCATGCTCTCGTCGATGATGGCCTTGTAGTCGTCGGGCATGCCGTCGTACATATCCTTGTTCATCGTGACGCTGAGTATGAACGCTATGTGATGGGTGTTCGTGAGGTACTTCTGCACCTCGTAGAACTTGCTGGCCCATATGATCTCGTAGGGGTTCTCCTGAGCGTCGACCAGTCCCTGCTGAAGTGCCACGTAAAGCTCGGCGAAGTTAAGAGGGGTGGGGTTGGCTCCGAGAGCCTTCCAGAAAGCCATGTGATACTCGTTCTCCATGGTACGTATCTTGAGTCCCTTGAAATCGTCTATTTTCTCCAGCGCTCTGCTGCTGGTCGTCTCTCTGTAGTAGATGGGCTCGAAGAGGAGCAGTTTGAGGCCCGCCTTCTCGTACCATTTGTTCAGCTCGGCCCTGAAGGGTCCGACGAAGGTCTTTCTGGCCACGTCGAGATCGTCGAACAGCATAGGGATGTCGAAGACAGCCAGTTCGGGGATGAAGGCGACCTGGGGAGCGGTGGTCTGAGCGACCATGGAGATGTCGCCGAACTGGCAGCCCTCGAGGATCTCTCTGTCGCCGCCTAGCTGGCTGTCCAGATAGATGTTGACGGTGATGTTCCCCTCGGACTTGGCCTCGACGAGTTCCTTTATCTTCTCGGTAGCCAGAGCCCTGGGAGTACCTCCGGTGGAAGGATAGGCTCCTGCCAGCTGAAGGGTGTACTTTTTCGCCGCCATGCTCTCTCCGGCAAATCCGAAAAGAACAGTCAGAACCGCCGCCAGACCTAGGAACACGAAACCACGTTTACCGTTGATCATTTATTGCCCCTCCTTTGTTTTCGTCGATCATAAAAGATCTACCTATAAACCTTCGGAACAAAACGACACAGTAGAAAGAACCCATCTCTCACCTCCAAACGCTTTGAGATCGTCCCAGTCCTCACCCGAGCAGGACCAGACTGAGCTGAGGAACGTAGGTTATCAACATAAGGGCGACTATGAAGGCCAATATGAACGGGATAGCTTTTATCCCGACCTTCATGACCTGCTCCTTTATGAGAGGAGCCGCCACGAAGAGATCGACCCCGAACGGTGGAGTCGCCATGCCAATCGCCAGGGTGACCACCATGATGATGCCCAGGTGTATCGGACTAACTCCGAGAGCTACGGCGGAGGTGAGCATCATGGGAGCCAGTATGGCTATGGCCGGTCCGACGTCCATAAACATGCCCAGGATGAGCAATATAACGTTGAGAGCGAAGAGGAAGATGTATTTGTTTCCGGCGAAGTTGGTCAGGACGAAGTCCCTCAGCACCGCAGGAGCCTGTAATAGAGCCAATACACGACCGAATACTATCGCCAGAGAAAGAAGAACCACTATAGGAGCGTAGGACTTGACCGTATCGGTCAATATCTCCCCTAAAGAACCTAAGGTTAGACTCTTATAGATGAAGATGCAGACGATAAGGGCATAGAACACCGATACAGCCGCCGCCTCAGTCGGGGTGACGATGCCTCCGTAGATGCCACCCAGTATGATGACCGGAGCCAGAAGGGCCCAGAAACTTTCCTTTAAGAGCACCCAGAGACCGCAGGATCTGAGGCTTTGGACTTTCTGGGAAATCTTTTCCCTGTCCTCTCCGTGAACCTTGGCATAGATGTAGGCGTATACCATGAGGCTCAGGCCTATCAAGATGCCGGGGATTATCCCGGCTATGAAGAGACTGCCGATGGAGACGCCGGTAACGACCCCGTAGGTGACGAAGGGAATGCTCGGAGGGATTATGACCCCAAGACTCCCGGCCGTCGCTATAAGAGCGGCACTGTAGACCTTGTCATAGCCCAGGGAGGTCAGAAAGGGAATGGCCATCCCGCCCACCGCCGCAGTGGTGGCAACACCGGAGCCCGATATAGCTCCGTAGAAAAGACAGGTGACTATGGCGGTCATCGGTATACCCGCCGGGAAGTTTCCTATGAAATAGGCAAAGAAGTTGAACAGCCTCTCGGAGATCTTCCCCTTGGTCATTATGTTTCCAGAGAGTATGAAAAGGGGTATGGCAAGCATGGGAGTGCTGTCGAGGGCGCTGACCACGCTGCGAACTACATACTGTACGTTGGCGGTGAAGGCCGAGTCCAGCAGGGAGGGAAGAATGGTGGAGAAGCCGAGGGCCACCGCTATGGGTATTCCCAGGATAAGGCCCCCTAGAAGGATGAGAATCATGGATAAAATCATGTCTAAAGCTCCGCCTTTCCGCTCGAATCCTTAAAATCGGCTCTGAGACGCTGAACCGCTCTGAAGGTGGCGAGGAAAAAACCCAAGATGGCGGCCAGATAGATCCATCCCATGTGGACCTTGAGGGCCGGGCTGGTCTGACTGCTCCTCATCACCCTCTGGACCGCCGGCACGGCAGATATGGACAGGTAGCCGAAGAAAGCCACCACGGTCAGATTTCCCAGATTGGTCATCAGGTTTCTGATAGGTCTGGGAAGGGCCTCTATCAGGGTATCGACTCTCAGTATGTTTCTCTCTTTGATGCTGTAACCGATGCTTATCAGGGCAGACCATATGAAGGCGTAACGAGAGGCCTCCTCAGCCCAGGAAAGCGAGTTATTGAACACGTATCTCATGATCACCTGTAGCATCATTACGCTGGCGATCACCACCAGGAGCCCGCTCAAGACGTACTCCTCCAGGTGATCGTTAAGCCATCGGATTATCTTCACCTACATCACCTCCGCTGGGTGGTTGGGCGACGACAGTGACGATCGTCCCGGAAAAGGCGCTTCGCCAAAATAACCGCCGCCAAATCACGTTATCTTCAAAGTTGCACGGACTTTCCCTCTTCAGCAGAAAAATAGGCTCCATATATCACTTCCGTGACTTGTTTGGCCAAATCGAAGTCGGAAAGAGGTTCTCTTCCAGTGGATACACATTCCATAAAATCCTGAAATTGACCGACATAACCTCTCAGGACACCTTCCGCTACAAAGGGATTCTGCCAACCAACCTTGGAAGGCAACAATTCGGATATATAGACATCCTCAAGTCCGTCTTCGTCCAACATATAGCTGCTGAGGTTGTCCGACGGAGTTATTCTGCAATCCAAAACAACATCATTAGAATAAACTTCAATATAATTTTTAGTCCCGCCCAACATGACATCTCCCGCGATAACCAAAGCCTTGGTTTTATCCGTAAAAGTAATCATCAAAGATGCAAAATCCTCTACATCCTCCGGGGTCACGTCGATGTGCCTTCGTTCGTAATCACTGAGAAACGGGGTCATTCTGGCAGTATCGCATATCACGCTTTCGACTCCTATACTTTCGCCCCTTGATTTGGCTTGTTCCCGTTTTAGCCATAAGATACCTCCGATCGGATGAGATCCAACCCGAATCAGAGAACCTCCTCCGGTTTTATTCCAAATACCGGCGACCGGGGATGTAGATCCTTTAAGACTCTCCTCCCCTTTCATAAACAATATCTTGCTTTGCTTCGCACGTAATATTTCGGCAGCTTTCAACACATTTGGGGAATAGATATAGTTCTCGGCATACATGAAAAGTCTATTGCTAGACTTAACCGTTTCCTCGATTTCCGCAAGTTCCTTTCGAACTTCCCGAAACATCACGGATTTGGGAACGGTATCGCCCACGGAGAAAGCGGATTCTTCTTTTCCAAAATAGCCGGTTAGAGGTTTTTCGCATATTACGTGCTTTCCCGCTCTCAATATCTCCGAAACCATGGATGAGTGCAGAAAAGGGGGCGTACATATATGAACGACATCTATCTCTTTGTCGTCCAAAATTCGTCTGTAATCGTCATAGTAGCTTCGAAAACCATATTTATCAGAGACCTTCCGAGCTTTTTCAATATCGATATCGGCTATAGCTCTCATATCGATAGAACATCCAGCCACCTGAGCCATATATTTACAGTGAAGATGAGATGCAAACCCGCTCCCTATTATCCCGATGGAGATCTTCTTCATAAAATCACCCAAATCGTCTATCTCTAAAAATCAGAGACCCTGAGCATGGAGCTATCTCCGGGGTGACCGACGAATTCCTCCACCTTCCGTGCCACGGCCAACACCTTTTTCAAATCGAAGCCGGTGCGAATATTCATGGTCTCCAGCATATTGACCACGTCCTCGGTTGCCACGTTTCCGGAGGCTCCCGGGGCAAAGGGACAGCCTCCCAGACCGGCGAAAGATGCGTCGAAATGGGACACCCCCGCGGTCATTGCGGCGTAGATGTTGGCCAATGCCATACCCCTGGTGTTGTGAGGATGCAGCGTCCAGGTAACGTCGGGATAACGGCGGATCAGGTCGGTCATGTATTCGTAGACCTGCCTGGGATGGGCCATGCCGGTGGTATCGGACATGGATATCTCCCTTATCCCCAGGTCCAGATAGGCGTCCACTATGGGGTATATCTCCTCCAGAGATATAATCCCTTCGTCGGTGTATCCGAAGGCGGTGGATATGGCTCCGCTGAGCTCCACCCCCTTGTCGGAACAGAAGGCGGCACACTTTCCGAAACCGGCTATGACTTCTTCCGGCGTGGCGTTGCTATTTTGCCTCGAGTGGGTTCGACTGGCCGAGACGCTCACCTTGACCTTGGTAATCCCGACCTCGCAGGCCCTTTCGACTCCCTTGAAGTTGAGGGCCAGACCTCTGTACTCGACTCCGTCGATCTTCTTAAGCCTCTTGACGACTTCGTCGGTATCGGCCATGGAGGGAACCGCCTTGGGATGGACGAAGGACCCCACCTCGACGCTCTTGGCCCCGGCGTCGATTATTCCCTCTATCAGGGCCAGCTTGTTCTCGACGGACAGAAGGGTGCTCTCGTTCTGAAGTCCGTCCCTGGGGCCCACCTCGCAGATAACGACCTCTCGGGGAAGAGATGGAGAGGACATGTTTATCCCTCTTTTCTGGTCAGATGCTCCAACATGGTCTTGGTCATGATCTCCACGTCGGGATCTTTCCCTCCGGTCCAGCGACGGAAGGCCTCGGCACCCTGCCAGATGGTCATCCAGTATCCCATGAGGGTCCTGGCTCCTCTGGCCTCGGCCTCCCGGAGCATCTTGGTGTCGTGAGGCACGTAGACGAGATCGCACACCATGTGACGGCTTTCCAGATAGGAGGTGTCAAAGACCGTGGCGTCGGTGTTGGGTGCCATCCCGACGGACGTTCCGTTTATGATGAGCTCGTTTTCCTTGAGAAGGTTCGGTATGTCGCCCGCCTCGGTGGACTGCACCTTACAGACCCCGACCCGATAGGAGTTCAGGTCGCTGGCCAGCTTCTGAATTTTCTCGTATCCCGACGCTCTTCCCCAAAGGGTTATGGAGCTGATCCCGGCAGCGCAAAGGGCGAAGGCAACTCCTCTAGCGGCTCCTCCGGCTCCGAAGAGAAGGCAGTGTTTGCCGGTGGGATCGTATCTTCCCTGTTCCTTCAGCCCGTGGACGAATCCGACTCCGTCGGTGTTGGATCCACATAGCTTGCCGTCCTTCCAATAGACGGTGTTGACGGCGTTACAGAGAGAGGCGATCTCGTCCAGCTCGTCAAGGTATTTTATTATCTCCTGCTTGAGAGGCATGGTGACGTTGAGCCCCTTGAAACGCATGGCTCCCAGCGCCGGAACAACCTTTGGAAGTTCCTCCGCGGTCACCTCGTAGGGGGTGTACACTGCGTTCATTCCCAGGGATTTGAAGTTGGAATTGTGCATGGCCGGAGAAAGCGATTTTCTTACCGGGCTACCCAGAAGGCCGAAGAACTCCGTGTCGGCCCAGAAAGTCTTTTCTTTAAGCATGATAGCAACACCCTTCTTTAGTTATATTTTATACAAAATCAATCTAACAACGACACCTCTTGAGCCGACATCGTTTTCTTACAACGCCAATTTCTCCACCAGGAAGTCTGAGATATCACCAGGTAAACGATACAAAGGGTGAGAAATAGAGAGAGAGGATTCCTGACGAAATCCATGAAAAAAGGAAGGAGTTCTTCTCCCACGGATTGCATCGCCCTTCTGTAATTCGAGTCCAGCAAAGGGCCTAGAATTATCCCCAGCACCATAGGCGCCGTACTGTAATCGTAGGCTCTCATGAAATATCCCAAAACACCGAACCCTATCATCCAAAAAACGTCAACCAGACTGTTCTGTATGGAATAAGTCCCTATTATCGATAGGATAACCACCACCGGCAGAATTATCCTTTTGGGTACCTCTATGATTTTGCTGAACATCTTGACGCTCATAAGCCCTATTACGAGTAGAGCTATGTTTCCCATCAAGAGCAACGATATTATCGTCCAAAATATGTCCGGATTTTCTATCATGAGCATCGGTCCAGGCTTCAAACCGTGAATGAAAAGAGCTCCTATTATGATGGCAGTGACGGCATCACCGGGTATTCCCAAGGTCAACATAGGAATGAACGCCCCGCCGATAGCCCCCTTGTTCGCCGATTCAGGGGCGATTACTCCTTCTATAGCTCCTTCTCCAAAAGGACATTCAGGATTTTTAACCGATCGCTTGGCCTGATCGTAGGCAAGCAACGCTGCCACGTCCCCGCCTGTTCCCGGAAGAGCCCCTATCCAGACCCCTAACAGACCGGATCTTAGAGCAAGAGGAAGGTGTTTAAAGAAAGTCTTGAGATCAGGGACAATTTTATCGAGCCTCTGCTTTACCGCTGTCTTATGAGGGTCTCTCAGCTGAAACAAGACCTCCGAAACTCCGAAAAGACCTATCATGGCCGTGACGAAATTGATACCTGCCATCAGGTAGACGTTGCCAAACGTATATCTCAGTTCGCCGGTAGAGGGATCCATCCCTACCATACTGAGAAGAACCCCAACTGCCCCGGCCAGAACCCCTTTGACCGGATCACCGCTGCCGATGCTTCCGATAAGAAGAAGCCCCATGAGAGCCAACAGGAAGTAGTCTCTGGGAGCCACTTTCAAGGCGAAGCTTGCTACCAAGGGGGCTGCCACCGCAAGAATGGCGATACCCAAAAGGCCTCCGAATATAGACACCGTGGTCACCAATCCGATAGTTCGGCCCGCCTCGCCCTTCTTGGCCAGAGGGTGTCCGTCGAAGCCTGCCGCTATCGCCGCTGGTGCCCCGGGAATATTTAGGAGAATAGACGTAATGGCTCCTCCGTAGACACCGCCGACGAAAACTCCGCATATCAACGCCAATGCGCTGTTAAGCTGCCAGGGGAAGGTAAAGGAAATCAGAAGGGCGCTGGCCATTGTGACGGACAGACCAGGGACAGCCCCGACCCACACTCCCGCCATTACGCCTATCCAGACCAGGGCTATCATCTGCGGATTCAGAAAAGGCGCTATAAAACCGTGCAGTTGTTCCATTTATTTCTCTCCTTCTCTAAGTCAGTTAAACGACGACAGGTCGAGGCCGCTAAGGCAACATAACCTGAAAAACATACTTGAACACTCCTACCAGAACGACCACGGTCCCCAACGATATAGCGGAGCAAAGACCTATCTTTTTCCAATGGTGCAGATACAGTAGGGAAAGAAAAAGAAACAGAAATGATGCCAGTGGGAAATGCAATATCGGAAGAAAAAACGAATAAAGAGCCAACAACACAAGAACGAAAAGTACCTCCCGGGTGAACAGGAAGGAGAAGAGATTACCAGCATTCACACCCTTCCCCTGTTTTCTAGATCCCTTCCAAAGTTCGATGGCCCCCATCAGCATTATCACCGAGGAAGCTATCTTGGGAGCTACCGAAGGAGAAGAATACTTACCGCTGGTCATATCCAAGGCGAAATAGAATCCGAGAGCCCCGAAAAGGATAAACAAAAAGGCGAAACCTATCTCTCCGGGTCTTCTTTCGTTTGAATTGGACTGTTCCTGCATGGAATTTAAAAACTCCTTTCCGATGTAGCTGTCCCCTCGAAAAAAGGAGACAGCTACGCTACGTAATCGATTAAATTATGGCTTCGGTATACCCAGTTCGGCGGGAGACACCTTTGTAACTCCGGCCTCCTCCAGAAGCCAGGTAACGTTAGACTGATTTTTTTTGAGGAATTTATCCGCTTCCTCGCCGGAAAGGGCAAGTTGGATCCCGTTAAGCCTTTTGATGAACTCTACGAATGCAGGATCTTTAACAGCCTTCATATAAGCCGCTTTCAACTCGTCCACTATGGGCTGAGGGGTTCCCTTTTTGACGAAAGCGCCGTAGAAGTGACCTATCGGCAGATATTTGGAGAACTCGGGATAGATCTCGGTTATAGCAGGGACATCCGGTAACTGCTCTACCCTCTCATCGTTTATGACCGCAAGAGCACGAAGCTTTCCGGTCTTTATAAGATCCACCGTGCCCGCTCCCATCATGCTGATAGGCATGGCCTCGACGTGACCGCCGAGCAACGCCGCCATTCCGGAACCGTCGCCGTCGAATCCGACCAGGTTGAACTCGACGTCCTTCATAGCTCTAAGCATGGAGGCTATGACGAATGGAATCCCGCCGGTACCGGTGGAAGCCATCTTTATCTTTCCCTCGTTTTCTTTGGCCGCTTCGATAAGATCCTGAAGGGTCTGATACGGAGTATTGGGGTTGACGCATATGACATCCACACCGAAGACCATAAGACAGAGGGTATCGAAGTCGTTGTAATCGTATTTGCCCAATCCCAATACCTTGTAAAGCGCCGGACCTTCCGCATTGTAGAGAATAGAATAGCCATCCGCCGGCATATTGGCCACCAGGGTCGTAGCCAGAGCTCCGGCCGCCCCCGGTTTGTTCTGAAGTATGATCTTTCCACCTATGATCTTCTCCACTAGAGGCGTCAGAGCTCTGGAAGCGTTGTCCGTACCTCCACCGGCACCCCAAGAGATATATCCGTTGATGTTCTTATCCGGGTAATCGGCAAAAGCTGGTGCAACCAAGAACACCCCAAGGCTGCAAAAAACCGTCATAAGCGCAAGCAAACGTCTCATGATTAATGTCCTCCGATTCATTTTCATATTCTCTTACTGAAAAGGATACGCATAATGCTATCAACAGGAAAAAGTTACGTCTTACCTCACTTTGCCGTTTTACTGCGGTTTCTTTTTCGAGGGATCGAAGAACTCCCCGAAGAGTATCGCTTCGTCGGGCTGGTCCTTCATTATGGGACGGGCCACCCAGGTACTCTGCATATAGTGCTTCAGTGAGATGTTTTCCGACACCATGTTGCCGCCCCATACGCCGCATCCCATACTGGAGGTCATGGGCATGCCGTTCTCGGCACTGCCGGCGTTGGCCTTGGACTGAGGCTGACGGACCATTATACGGGTGACGGGAGCCCTCAGGGCAAGACGGTCGATATGGTCGTCGTCGTGGCTGTAGATCCCGCAGGAGTGGCCTCTGCCTCCGACCTTGTAGATCTCGTCCATCATCTTCAGGGCGTTCTCGAACTCGCCTTCGTAACGATGCAGTGTCAGCAGGGTGGTAAGCTTCTCTCCGGAGAACTTATGCTCCTTGCCGATTCCGTCGCCGACGACCATTATGAACTTGCGGTCCTCCGGGATCTCGAAACCGGCGGCCTTGGCCAGCTTCTGAGGAGCCACGGCGACGGTCGCTACTATGCGGTGGCCTTCCTCGTCCCACATGGCCTTCTTCAGCATCTCCCTCTGCTCGTCGGTGGCCAGATAGCCCCCTTCTTTCTTCAGGGCCTCTACCATGGCGTCGTATATCCCGCCGTAGATAACCAGGTTCCCGTCGGCGGAACATCCGGAGCCGAAATCGGAGGTCTTGCTGATCCTGGTGTTCCTGGCGGCTATCTCGACGTCGGTTGTCTCGTCGAAGATCATGGTGGCGTTTCCGGCGCCGGAACAGTAGGCTGGCTTGCCCGAGCTGTGGGCAGCCTTGGTCATGGCGGGGCCTCCCGTAGCCATTATAAGATCCCCCATGGTCATGATCTTGTTCACCATGGCCATGTTGGGAGACTCGACACACTGGAGGAAGTCCTCCGGCTCGCCTATGGCCTTGAGGGCCTCTCTCATCAGACGGACGACCTCGAAGGTGGTTTTCTTGGTTCTGGGATGGGGCGAGAATATGACCACATCTCTGGCCTTGAGAGCGTAGATTGCGGTAACGATAGGGGTGAGCTCCGGATTCGTCATGGGGATGAGGGACACTATCAATCCCGCCGGTTTAGCGTAGCGGGCCAGTCCCTTCTCGGGGTTGAACTCCACCATTCCAACGCTCTTCTGTCTCAGAGCGTCCCTTAGAACTCCTAGGATCTTGTGTCTCTTGCCGTAACGTCCGTTCCAGTCTCCCGCTCCGCTCTCCTCGACTCCCATCTTGCCGAGTCTGTCGAAGTTCTCCGGATTTCCCGCTGCCCAGGCGACGGCGCGGCACATGCGGTCGACCCTCTCCTGATCGTAGTTCTCTATAATTCCCTGAACCCGGCGGGCCTTCTCTACAAGTTTCTCCAGCACCTCGAGCTGTTCCGGAGTTATCTCTTTACTAGCCATAACAAATCTCTCCTTGCAACAGTAAATTTTTAATCTATAAAATTCCGTTTTCGACCATGTAGTCCTTGGCAGTAGACAGACAGCGCTTGGCGTGTTCCATCGATCCCCAGCTTCCCTCTCTCTTCAGATGGGGTAGCTCTATGGAGAGGACCACGTCGTCCGGAAGACGGCGGACTATGTCGGCTATGTCGATGGCACCTTCGCCCACGTAGTAGCGTTCATCCCTTCCGGTGTGTATCAGGCTTTCCTTGTCGTCCCAGTCGGGGATCTCCGCCGGGCCGTCGCAGATATGGGCCATGTGGAATAGCTCCTTAGGGCAGTCGTCCAGCTCCGCCGGGTCCACCCTGGACCTGTACAGATGAAGGGTGTCTACCATGATCCCGGCGTTGTCCCTCTTGACCGTGTCTAGGACCTCTCTGGTCTCCTTAAGGGTGCGGATCGACGCCCAGGTGACGAACTCCAAATTCACCGTGATGCCGTATTGCTTGGCCAGATCGCACAGAGTGGCGAACTGATCCAGATAGAAGTCTTTTTTGTCGGTCCATATGCTGCTTATGACGTTCTTTACTCCCAGCTCCGCCGCGGCCTCGAAGGGGCCCTCGTAGTTTCGGACGTCAACTCCGTCGGCTATCTTGGCCAGCTCGATATCGTTTATGACCACCCCGGTCTCGTCCATAGCCCTGCGGGTCAGGTCGAACATCTCCCTGTTTCTGTAGATGTCGTAGTCGTTCTCGCCCTTGACCCCCATGGTTATGGACCTTATCCCGACGCAGTCGTAACCCAGGGTGTGGGCGTTGTAGATCATCTCGGGTGGAGCCCATCCGAGAACGGTAAGCTGAGCCAGAGAATACCTGTGTGCCATCTTCTTTTTTGCCTCCTCGACTAACGGTAAAGTAGATCGAAGGCCCCGCGCATCCGCTCCACCGGGATCTGTCCCGGGGCGGACTCGGCGCTTCCGACCGCGAATGTGAGGTCCGATCCGTAAAGCCCTCCGGCCAGACGGCTGACCTGTCCCAGAGCTCCCATGGACATGGTTATCAGGGGAACGTCGGGGAAGTCCCTGCGAACAGCCAGGGTGGCCTCGAACACCTTCAGAACGTCCTCCTCCGATCTCGGCATCAGTGCCACCTTGGCGACGTCGGCGCCGAAACGGATCTGGGTAGCCAACTGAGAGTAGATGAAGGAGAGAGAGGGAGTCCGGTCGAAGTCGTGATAGGAGACTATAAGCCCTATTCCCGCCTTCTCCGCCAGGGCCTTGACCTCCGAGAGCTTCTCGTAGCCGTAGGAGAGTTCCTTGTCCACCAGCTCGACCAGCCCCTCCGAGATCGCCCCTCTGTATATGCCGTCCTTGGCCGACTCGGACACCTCCTTGATACCGCCCTCCCAGTGTCCGCGACAGGTGAGGATGATGGGAAGATCTCCCACGGCGGAGCGGACCTTGCGAAGGAGGTCCATCGACGAGTCAAGATCCTCGACCACGTCCCAGGCGTCTATTCGCAGCTCTATGATGTCCGGGTTTATGGAAGAGAGGTTCTCCACCTCCGCCATGACGTCCTCCCCGGTCGAGCCGACCAGGGGGACGCATACCAGGGGAACCTCTCCGCCCAACAGGGCTTTTCGGACCTTCAAGGGCTTTCCGGGAAGAGGACGGACCATCATTCCCACACCCTTCCGGGTTTGCTGCCGCCTCTCTTGACGTAGATATCGTTTATGTTCCAGCATCCGGCTGTGACCACCGGGGCGTTCTCCATGCTGACGTCAATGAGATAGGGCTTGTTGGATGCCAGGGCCCTCTCCAGGGCGGGCTTGAAGTCCTCGGCAGACTCGACCTTCTCGCCCTCTACGCCGTAGGCTCTGGCTATGGCGGCGAAGTCGGGAGAGTAGGGCTCGCCTTCTCTGGTGAAAAGGGTTCCGAACTGGTGCTCGTAGTGCTGATATTCCAGTCCAGCTATGGTTCCGAAGGCGCAGTTGTTCATGACCACCCATACCACGGCTATGTTCTTCTCCGCAGCTGTGGCCAGAGGCGAAACGTTGGTCCCCATTCCTCCGTCGCCGATGAGAGCTACCACCTTCTTGTCCGGACAGGCCACCTTGACCCCCAAAGCGGCGGAGGGACCGTATCCCATGGTGCATAGCCCGCCGGGAGCCACGAAGGTTCCCGCCTCGTATATGGGGAACTGCTGGCCGACTCCGTTTTTGTTCCAGCCGACGTCGGCTACCACATAGCCGTCTTTGGGAAGGGCCTCACGAAGGTCTGCCAGGATTCTCTCCGGCCTCATGGGGAACTGTCCGGAGGTCTGAGCCTCCATCAGAGACGCCCGGTAGGCGTTCTTGGACTCGGAGATCGACTCGGCCAGTCCCGGTCTCTTCACTCCATCGGGATATATCCTCCTGGCTGCGTCGAGAATGGCTTCGAGGGCCTTCTTGGCGTCGCAGATGGCGCCTATCTCGGTCTTGTAGTTGCGTCCGATCTCTTCCTGGTTTATATCTATGTGGACGAGTTTCGTCGGAGGGATGTTGAATGTCTCGTCTCTGTACCAGGAGCTGCAATCGGCCTCGGAAAGGCGGGTACCGACCGCCATCATGACGTCGGCCTTCATCGCCATGGAGTTGTTGAACTCGGTTCCCCAGAAGCCGGTCATACCTACCGCCATGGGGTGATCGTCCGAGATGGATCCCTTGCCCATAAGGGTGTAGAGTACGGGAACGGTAAGATGCTCCGCCAGCTCGGTGAGGGCCCTTGAGGCCCCGCTGGATATTACCCCTCCGCCGGGGTAGAGTATGGGGTTCTTGGCTTCGCCCAACATGCGGGCTATCCTCTCGGCGTCGGAGACGTCCATCCCCGGCTTGGGCAGCTCGGGCATGTTGTCGTAGCGACGCTGGAAGAACTTAACGTCCAGCTCCATGGAGAAGATATCCATAGGTATCGACACCAGCACCGGACCGGGACGGCCTGTGACGGCAAGGCGGAAGGCCTTGTCCATTATCTCCGGCAGGAGCTCGGGGCGGTCGACCCTCCAGGCCCTCTTGACGAAGGGCTTGTATATTTCGAACTGGGTCGCGTCGCCGTGCATATTCACTTCCTGATGGGGATGACGACCGTAGTAGCTGCTGGGGACGTCTCCCGCTATGACGACCATGGGAATGGAGTTCAGCCCGGCCTCGGCCACCCCGGTGGTGGCGTTGGTCAGTCCAGGCCCGAGATGGGTCATGAGGACTCCCGGAACTCCCTTATTCTTGCCCCTGGAGTAACCGTCGGCGGCGTGGGCCGCTATCTGCTCGTGCCGAACCGAGATGTACTCGATCCGCTCGCTCTCCCTGAAAGCGTCCAGGAGACCTATGACCGTGTGGCCGCACAGGCCGAAGACCTTCTCCACCCCTCGGGACTCAAGAAAACGAACTAATTGAAAAGCTACCAAATCTCTGTTCAATGGGATCTCCTCCTGAACTTTGGTTACTTGCCGTACTTCCCGAACTAGAACCTCGTCGGGAAAATCGTGCGAAAGGGCTTTACATAGACTGAGATTCGCCCTAAAATCCCACCACATGGTAACGAATGCTGCGCAATGGAATGTACCTGAAACATACATCACTCTTTTCTCCATGTCAAGGAATTCGCACACTTTTTCAAAAGCTATCCGCTTGATCTTTCCGAAATCGGCGTTTAGGATCGTAACGTTCCGGACAAAACGAGGCTAAGCACAGGAAAGAGCGGGATAAAGGTCATATGGGAGGGGTTTATCATAAAAGAAGGCAACGAAAAATCCGTAAGGGTTCTGGACAGGGCGATATCCATTCTGGACTGCTTCACCCTTGACAACACCCATTTAACGTTAAAGGAACTCTCGGAGAGGGTCGATCTCTCCACCAGCACCGTCTCCAGATTGCTCAATTCACTGGTCGCCCTTAAACTTCTCCATAGGAACGACAGGGATAAGTCCTACTGCCTGGGGCCGAAGCTCTACCATTACGGTTTTCTGGCCAAGGACAACATATCGGTGGTGAAACATGCCTACCCTCTGATGAAACGGATAAGGGACAAGACCAAGGAGGCTGTTACCCTCTACGTCCTGGAAAACGACTACAGGGTATGTTACGAACACGTGGAAAGCCTGCTATTCATGTCATGCGTGGTTAGGGTCGGAGACCGCTTCCCCCTCTGGGCCGGTGCCGGAGGAAAGTGCATCCTGGCCTATTCGGACGAAACCTATGTTCTGAATGAGATAGAGAAGGCCTACCCCATAACGGGAGCGACCATAACGGACCGGGAATCGTTTCTGTCGGAGCTGGCGTCCATAAGGGAAAGGGGTTACGCTATAAGCCACGGAGAGAGAGAGGAAGGGGTCATCTCCGTGGCGGTTCCAATATTCGAGCCACCCCACAGGATATTCGGCTGCCTTTCCGTGGCGGCCCCAACAGTAAGGTTGGACGAGAAAGCCATAGAGGAGCTCATTCCGGAGCTCAAGGACATCTGCTCCAGGATATCCATGAACCTGGGCATATAGAATAGTCAAAAAGCGGAGGTCTCGTGATTTCATGAATCGTATCACCGACAAGAAGCACCTGATCCTGGCGGCCCTGCTGTTATTTCTTGGCTTCGTCGCCACCAGCGTCGCCAACTACACCGTATCTCTGTACTCATTGAGAAAGGAGATCGTCAACAACGACCTTCCCTTAACGGGAGATACTGTCTACTCGGAGATACGAAGAGACCTCCTGATACCCGTATTCATATCCTCCTCCATGGCCCACGACACCTTCGTGAGGGACTGGGTGCTGGACGGAGAGAGAGATCCCTACAGGATGACCCGCTACCTAAAGGAGATACAGATCAAGTTCGACGCCATAACCGCCTTTTTCGTCTCCAATAAAACGGAGATCTATTATCATGCCGACGGAATACTGAAGAGGGTATCTCCCGACGCAGAGAGAGACGTGTGGTTCTACAGGGTCAAGAAGATGGGGAACCCCTACGAGATAAACGTCGACATAGACATGGCCAACGACGACGCCATGACGATATTCATAAACTACAAGGTCTTCGACTACGACGGCAATTTCATCGGAGCCACGGGAATAGGCCTGACGGTCAACGCTGTGACCAAGCTGATAGCCCAGTACAGAGAGAGGTACGACCGGGAGATCTACTTCACCGATGGAGAGGGGACCATAACCCTACGTGCTTCGGACGACGGAACCGACGGCAGAAAGACCCTGTTCGACCGTCTGGAGAGGAACGAAATGGCCAGGGAGATCCTGTCCAGAAGGGAAGACGTTCCCATCTCCAGGACCTTCGATCGGAAGGGGCACACCATTCACCTGGACAGCCGCTACATCCCCGAGTTCGACTGGTATCTGTTCGTAGAGCAGAACGAAGACGACGTAACGAAAGCAATAAGGCACACCCTGGCCATAAACATCTTGGTAGGAGGGCTCATAACCCTCGTCGTAACCTCCCTGGTCGCCCTGATAGTCAGAAACTACGAGCGGAGGGTCGAGAGGCTGGCCTCGGTGGACGAGCTGACCGGCATGTGGAACCGCCGGGCATTCGACCTGGCTTTCGCTCATCTTCTGGAAAAATTCGAAGGCCAGTGTTCCGTGACCATGATGGACATAGACCACTTCAAACACGTCAACGACACCTACGGTCACCTGATGGGAGACAGGGTTCTGGGACACGTGTGCGACGTGGTGACTAAAGCCATAGGGCCGGACGATGTCTGCGGACGTTGGGGCGGAGAGGAATTCATCGTCCTTCTCAAGGGCAGAAAAAAGGGAGACGCCGTCAAGACCGCGGAGAAGATCCGCCGGGCCGTCGAGGCGTCCCCCTACGAGGACGGAGACGTTGTCTTACCGATCACGGTCAGCCTGGGAGTGGCGGAGCACCACCCCGGAGAGTCCAGAGAGACCACCATCGCCAGGGCGGATCAGGCTCTCTACAGGGCCAAGGAATCGGGACGGAACAGGACGGAGTCGGCCTAGGCCTCTCCGTGGTGGAGCCTGTGCATGTCCCTCACTATGAGTGACAGGTTGTGGGCGTGATCCCCTATCCTCTCGAAATTGCTGAGAATATCTATGAAGACCACTCCGGCGGAGGGGGAGCAGGTTCCCTCGTTCAGACGGTGTATGTGGCTCTTGCGGAGCCTCTGCTCCATCTCGTCGATCTCCTCCTCCAGGACCTCGGCCACCTCGTTGGCCTTGGCCAGGTCCTCCTTCTCTATGGCCTCCAGGCTGAGGGAGAGGGAGCGTCTCACCAGATCGTACATCTGCTCGAACTCGGCCATTCCAGTCTCGGAGAAGAACAGTTTGTGCTCTCTCTTGTACTCGTACATCTCGATGAGATTCTGTGCGTGGTCGCCTATCCTCTCTATATCCCCCAGGCCGTTGACGTAGGAGGACAGCACCTGGGACAGGTCGCTGGAGACGTGATGCTCCCAGAGCTCCGAGGCGTAGTTGGCGATCCTGTGGGTCATCTCGTTGACTATCTTCTCCGTCTGGTTGACCTGGTCTATCATCTTGGGATCGTCCTCCACGAAGGCCTTGTGGACGTCTCCCAGCATATCCAGGGCGATGTGTCCGAGCCGAAGGACTTCCTTTCGGACCGCGTCGGCCGCGGCAGCGGGAGCGGCGGATATGAGCTTAGAGTCCAGATAGAGCGGGCCCGATTCCATCTCCTTGGCGTCGGAGGGTATTATCCTCTTTATCAGGGCCACGAAGGGCGTGGTGAAGGGCAGGAATATCAGTGTGTTGGTGACGTTGAAAAGGGTGTGGGCGTTGGCTATCTGCCTTGCTATATCGTGGGAGGTGGACAGCACCACGTGCTTGAATAGAGGCATGGCGGCCAGGAAGATACACACCCCCAGCAGGTTGAACAGCACGTGAGACGCCGCCGCCTGTTTGGCCGAGCGGCTGGCGCCGAAGGATGCCAAGATGGCAGTTATGGTGGTTCCCAGATTGTCCCCCATAAGTATGGGAATCGCCGAATCCAGGGGAAGCAGACCCTGAACCGCCATTGCGATTGTCAGGCCGACGGTGGCGGAGCTGGACTGTACCAGCATGGTAAGCCCGGTACCGGCCAATATGCCGAGAAACGGGTTGTGTCCGAAGGCCAGAAATATGTCCTGACGGCCACGGAGAAATTTCATAGAGTCCTCCATGGTAGTCATGCCGAGAAAGAGCAGGCCGAACCCCACCAGACCGTTCCCCAGATACTTCTGCCTCTTGCTCTTTCCGAAAACCGCCAGAATCATACCGACTCCCACTATGGGAAGGGCGTAGTCCTTTATCTTGAAGGCTATGAGCTGGGCCGTAACGGTGGTGCCTACGTTGGCCCCCATTATCACCCCGACCGCCTGCTTCAAGGTCATCAGACCGGCCTGAACGAAGCTGACCGCCATGACGGTGGTTCCACTGCTGCTCTGGATAAGGACCGTCACCAAAGCTCCTATTATGACACCCTTGACAGGAGTGCTAGTCAAGGAGGCTATAAGCTGTCTGAGTCTGTCGCCCGCCAGATCCTGAAGGGCGTCGCTCATCAGCTTTATGCCGTAGAGAAACAGTCCTATTCCTCCCAGAATCTGGAAAAAATTCGCCGTACTCACGTCTACCAATCCCCCGATTGAAATAATTACGACACAAAAAAACCCAGCATATTCTAAGGGAAAATCCCCTAAAGCGATACAAAAAAACTCGGTTTAGCTATTTTCGAGATATAATGGCTCTCCGTGAGGCAAAGAGAAAGGCACCACGGATCAAAGGAGCTGACAAAAGATGAAAAAATACGACTTCGACGAAATCATAGAACGACGGGGCACCGACTGCGAGAAATGGGACGGCCTCGAGGACACCTTCGGCAGCAGGGATCTCACCCCTCTTTGGGTTGCGGACATGGACTTCAAGGCCCCTTCGGAGATAATAGACGCCCTCAGAGACCGGGTGGAACACGGCATATTCGGCTACACCCGCTATCCCGACAGCTGGTACGACGCCTTCAGAGACTGGGTCGGCAAGAGACACGGCTGGGAGATAGAGAAAGACTGGATAACCCATTCTCCCGGAATCGTCACCGCCATGGGCCTTTCCCTGATGGCCTTCACCGAGCCGGGCGACAAGGTCGTTATCCAGCCCCCAGTGTACCATCACTTCGAGGAGGAAATACGGCTCAACGCCAGGACCCCCCTGACCAGTCCGCTTAAATACGAAAACGGCCGCTTCACCATGGATCTGGAGGACCTGGAGAAGAAGCTCGACGGGGCGAGGATGATGATCCTGTGCAACCCCCACAATCCGGCGGGCAGGGTCTGGACCGAGGAGGAGCTCAGAGCAGTGGCGGATCTCTGCGTCGAACACGACGTCGTGCTTGTGAGCGACGAGATCCACTGCGACGTGATCTACAAAGGCCATGTCCACCGTCCGATAGCTACCGTCTCCCCTGAGATAAAGGAAAAATGCGCCGTCTTCATGGCTCCCAGCAAAACCTTCAACATAGCGGGCTTCAAGGCCTCGGCCGTGGTCATCCCGAACGAGAAGCTGAGGGAGAAGTTCAACTCGGTACTGGATTCGGTCCACGTCGGGGGCGGATCCTGCATGTCCATACCGGCCTTCGAGGCGGCCTACAGACACGGCGGTCCCTGGCTGGACGAACTGCTCGACTACCTGGAGGGCAGCCTGGACATGATAGAGGAATTCCTCACCAGGGAGATCCCCTCCGTCAAGCTGGTGCGTCCCGAGGGAACCTACGTGCCTCTGGTGGACTTCAGAGCCCTGAGCATGTCTCCGGAGGAGCTGCACGAGTTTCTCATTAACGCCGGGGTGGCCATGAACAGCGGGGCCATGTTCGGCAAGGGGGGAGAGGGCTTCGCCAGGTTGAATATCGCCACTCCGAGGTCCATACTGCAAGAGGGGCTGAAAAAGATAGCCTCGGCAGTTAGGTCGTTGAGCTAGAAGGAATCCGATCGATAAGGGGAAAGGGGAGTCGGGCGGTGACCAGCCACACCATAGTGATTTGCATGGGCAGTTCCTGCTTCTCCAGAGGAAATCAAGAAAACCTCCAGGAGATAAAGACCTTTCTGAAGGACAACGACCTGGAAGACCAGGTCCTGCTGAAGGGCAGCAGATGCGAGGGAGAATGCCTTAAAGGCCCCAACATAACCGTGGACGGAAGGCTTTTCAACGGGGTTAAGAGGGAAAATATCCTTTCCATCCTGGAGGAGACCCTTCTAGGAGGATCTAAACCATGACCCCTGTAGCCGCGGATCCCAAAACTTTCCCCATATACACGGTCAAAAACGACTGCCAGGACTGCTACAAGTGCGTCCGGGCCTGTCCGGTAAAGGCAATAAAGATCGAGAACGGACACGCCCAGGAGATATCGGACCACTGCGTCCTCTGCGGAAGATGCGTCGAGATATGCCCGGTAGGGGCGAAGAGGATAAGGGACGACAGGCCAGAGGCGGAGAGGCTTCTGAGATCGGGAAAACCGGTGTACGTTTCCATAGCTCCATCCTGGGTGGGCGAGTTTCCCGACGTGTCTCCGGGAAAGATGATCCGTGCCCTGAAGGCCCTGGGTTTCGCAGAGATCGGGGAGACCGCCCTGGGAGCCCAGGAAGTGACGGCCTCTCTGGCGGAGTTTCTCAGGGACGCCGGACCGGGGTTGTATCTGTCCACCGCCTGCCCCAGCGCGGTGGAGTACGTCAGACGGTATCTTCCCCACCTTACAAAATGCCTCACCCCGGTGCTGTCGCCCCTTCTGGCCCACTGCAAGCTGATCCGGCAGGCCGCCGGACCGGACGCCCCTATAGTGTTCTTCGGTCCCTGTATAGCCAAGAAGGTCGAGGCCGACGGTCACGGCGACATTCTGGCCTGCTCCCTGACGTTCAAGGACCTGAGGTCCTGGCTGGAGGAGAAGGGCATAGACCTGGATCGCATCGAGGACGGGCCGGAGGAATTCTTCCCGATCAAGGCCGACGAGGGGACCCACTATCCTATAGAGGGCGGAATGATAGAGACCATAAAGGCATCGGGAGAGTTTCCCGATGTCCGTTTCCTGACCATATCCGGGATGAACTCCCTTCAGAGGGCTCTGGACAAGGTAGATCCCAGGGGCTTTTCCGTTCCGGTTTTCATGGAGTGTCTGGCCTGTCCGGGAGGGTGCATCAACGGCCCGGGCTCTCAGAAAAGCCATTCCAGCCTGTCTAGATGGATGAACGTCAAGGACTTCGCCGGACCTCTGGAGAAGGCCCCTACCCGCATGGTCTCGGTGCCGGTGGACGAGCCCTACCTACCTCAGGGATCGGACGAGGGAAACGTGACGGAGGAACAGATAAAGCTGGCCCTCAGGATGATAGGCAAGACCTCCGAGGAGGACGAGCTGAACTGCGGCGGCTGCGGTTACGACACCTGCCGTGCCATGGCGAAGGCCCTAGTGCTGGGACGGGCGGAGGTTACCATGTGCGTTTCCTACATGAGGAAGAAGGCCCAGAAGAAGGCCAACGCCCTCCTCAGGAGCATGCCCTCCGGCGTCGTCATAGTTGACCACGATCTGAGCATAGTGGAGTGCAACGAGAGGTTCGCCAACCTGATGGGCCCCGAGACGGAAAGCCTTTACGACCTTTCCGACGGCCTCAAGGGAGCGAGACTGGCCCGGATAGCCCCGGCCTTCGCCCATCTGGTCGAGGGAGTGCTGGACACCGACGAGGACGTCCACTACGACCATTTCAGGGCCGGGGAAAAACTCTTCGAGATAACGGTATTCTCCATAGAGCCTCATCTGACGGTGGGAGCGGTGATACTGGACGTCACCCGCCGAGAGATACGAAGAGACCAGATAGCCCACAGGGCCAACGAGGTCATAAGGAAGAACCTGGCGACCGTGCAGGAGATAGCCTGCCGCCTGGGAGAGCACATGGCGGACACCGAGATACTTCTCAGGGACATCGCCGAGGGTTACGGATCGGAAAGCGACCCGGACCCTAAATCCAGGGGGCGAACCTCTTGAACGGGCCTCTCTTTCTGGAGGTGGACGTGGCACAGAGGGCCAAGGAGGGGCAGTGTATCTGCGGAGACTCCTTTCTAAGCCACCGCATGGCCGATAAAAACCGGGTGCTGTCGGTGCTCTCGGACGGACTGGGCAGCGGGGTGAAGGCAAACATACTTTCCTCCATGACGGCCACTATGGCCCTCCGCTTCGCCGCCAGCGACATGGACTTCCTCCACTCGGCGGAGATAATGATGGAGGCCCTTCCGATCTGCCAGGTCAGGAAGATAAGCTACGCCACCTTCACCGTGGTGGACAGCGTCCTGAAGGGATGGACCAGGATGATAGAGATGGACAACCCGTCCTCCATAGTGATCCGGGACGGCGAGGTCCTTCCCCTGTCGTACCGGGAGGTCGAGTCTCCGAGGTGGAACGACAGGAAGATAAGGATGTCCGAGATACTGACCAAGCCGGAGGACCGCATAATAATCATGTCCGACGGCATAACCCAGTCCGGAATGGGCACCTACTCCCACCCCCTGGGCTGGGGAGAGGAGGGGTGTCGCTCCTTCGTGCTGAAGACGGTAAGGCGAAGACCGGACATATCCGCCGGAGATCTGGCGGTCAGAGTCATGGAGGAGGCCATCTCGAAGGAGCCGTCCAGGAGAAGCGGCGACGACATGACCTGCGCCGTGATGTACTTTCGAAGGCCCAGAAATCTCATCCTGCTTACGGGGCCTCCCTTCTCGAAGGACAGAGACGGAGAGTACGCCGCCGCGTTGAAGGATTTCGAGGGAACCAAGGTGATATGCGGCGGAACCACGGCGGAGATAGTGGGCCGCAGGCTGGGCAAGTCCATAGAGACCGACCTCGAGAGCTGGTCCCCCGGAGTTCCGCCCCGGTCCTCCATGGAGGGAGTGGACCTCATAACCGAGGGAATACTCACACTGACCGAGGCCAAGAAGATACTGGAGAGCCAGAGAGGCCTGAGGGAAACCAACCCCGCGGCCGAGCTGGCCAGGCTGCTGCTGGACAACGACGTAATAAACTTCGTGGTGGGAACCAGGATAAACGAAGCCCACCAGGATCCCACCCTTCCGGTGGAGATAGAGATAAGACGCAACATAGTAAAGGGCATTGCGACGGTGCTGGAGGAGAAACACCTCAAGGAGGTCTCCATAAGATACTTTTGACGAAACCCGTTTTCTGAACTGAAAAAAAGAACGAATTGAAGACTGGAGGGCTCTTTTTCGAAAGAGCCCTCTTAACTTTCTGAAATATCAGCCTTCGGAGCTTTGTTTCACCCCTTGGATCTGGTACAATATTTTATGTGAAACTCTGAAGTATCTTTATCATCAGAAAGGGGAGAGAGTAAACTTGAGGAAATTATTTGTTCTCTGTATGGCCGTCGCTCTTTGCTGCACAATGGCAGCCGGAGCCATGGCGGAGGAAACAGTCAAGATAGGGTATCTGGCAGCTCTGACCGGCGACTGGGCAGCATACGGTCAGACCGAGAAGAACACGGCGCAGTTGGCCGTAGACGAGATCAACGCCAAGGGCGGCATCGACGGCAGGAAGGTCGAGCTGGTCGTCTACGATTTCAGAGGTCGTCAGGAAGACGCGGTCAACGCGGTCCGTCGTCTTCTCGAGGAAGACAAGGTATCGGCCATAGTCGGAGCCAACGCCAGCGGCATAAACATAGCCACGGCGGCTCTGGTCAACAGGGCCGAGGTTCCCCAGATCGGCACCGTCTCCACCAACCCGATGGTAACTGTCGACAGAAAGGGCAAGGTTCGCCCCTACAGCTTCAGAATATGCTTCACCGACCCCTATCAGGGCAAGCTCATAGCCTGGTTCGCCGCCAAGGAACTCGGCAAGACCAAGGCCGCGGTGCTCTACGACATAGCCAGCGACTACGCCCAGGGACTTCGGGAGTTCTTCATAAAGAGCTTCGAGGAGTACGGAGGAGAGACCGTCGCTGACGAGGCATTCAAGGGCGCTCAGGACGTGGACTTCCGGGCCCAGCTCACAAAGATCCGCGAGGCCGGAGCCGACGTACTCGTCCTTCCCAACATGGGCAAGGAGATGGCCCTCATAATGAAGCAGGCCAGAGAGCTCGGCATGGACGACCTGGTATTCGTCGGCGGCGACGGCTACGCCGAGTTCATGTGGGAGATCGCCGGCAAGTCGATGGAGAACTCCTACTGGATCAACCACGTCTCCCCCAGCGACCCCAACATGGCCAAGTTCTTCGAGGACTACGAGGCCAAGTACAACGACGAGTGCAAAGAATTCGTCAACGGCATCCTCGGATACGACGCCATGTACTGGCTCTTCGACGCCATCGACAGAGCCGACTCGACCGATTCGGTGAAGATAGCCCAGGCCCTGGCCGACACCAAGGACCTACAGCTTCACCATGCCACCATCACTATGGACGAGTTCCACAACCCCCTCAACAAGGACGGCATAGTCCTGATAGCCAAGGACGGCAAGGGACAGTTCTTCAAGAAGATCAAGCCCGAATAAAAACGGCGAAATAAGCTTATCCCGAGGCGGGTGTGCCGGGAGCACACCCGCCTTTTCATAAAGACCTCACGAGAGGAGGCTGGGAATGTGGCAACGCTGATACAACAGATAATCAACGGTCTTTCCCTGGGCTCCATCTACGCCCTCATAGCCGTCGGCTATTCTCTGGTTTATTCCATACTTATGTTTTCCAACTTTGCCCACGGCGGTTTTCTTATCATAGGTGGCTATCTCTGTTATTTCGCCCTGAACTCGGCGGGGTTCAACATCTGGGTAGCCGGATTCGGAGCCCTCATAGGGGCTGGCTTCGCGGCCGTAGCTACCGAGAGACTGACCTATAAACCCATTAGGGAGAGGACCTCGGTCACCCTTTATCTTCTTATAGCCTCGATGGGCATGAACATAGTCATCGAGAACATATTCGTCATAGTGGCGGGAGGACGGTTCAGAGCCCTGCCGCCGGTCATACCGACCACTCCGGTTCATCTCTTCGGAAACGCTACCACCAGCGCACTGGACCTGATATCGCTGGTGACGGCATTCGTCTTTCTGGGGGGGCTTCAGCTCTTCCTCACCAAGACGAAGTGGGGACTGGCGATCAGGGCGGCGGCCTGCGATCTAAGGGTCGCGGGATTGATGGGGGTCAACACCAGCAAGCTGATCTCCATAGTCTTCTTCGTCGCCGGACTTCTGGCGGCTGTGGGAGGAATATTTCTCTCCGTCCGCTACACTCTGTACCCCCAGCTGGGTATGATCACCATAAAGGCCTTCGTGGCGGCGGTCATAGGCGGTCTGGGTTCCCTTCCCGGAGCCGTCGTCGGCAGCCTGATCCTAGGACTTGCGGAGATGCTCACGGCAGGCTTCCTTTCCAGTCAGCTCAGAGACCTAGTGGTATTCTCGCTGCTTGTCATAACCCTCATAGTCCGTCCGACCGGCCTCTTCGGCAAAGACGTCAAGGAGAAGGTGTAACCATGTCAGCGTATGCCGAAGGTATTTTCATACTGTTGCTCATAAACGCCATAGCGGCCATGGGGGTGTCGCTCCTCACGGGGTTCACCGGGATATTCACCCTCGGTCACGCAGCTTACCTGGCCCTGGGATCCTACACCACCGCCATACTTACCCTGGACTACGGCATCGCCTGGCTCCCGGCGGTTCTGGCCGGTGGAATAGTCGCCATGGTAGTGGGCTATCTCATAGGACTTCCCACCTTGAAGCTCATGGGAGACTACTACGCCATAGCCTCCATAGGTCTGGCGGAATCCATAAGGCTCATACTGGAAAACTGGCAGAGCCTGACCAACGGAGCCAGAGGTCTGGCCGGAATAGACACCTTCACCACACTGCCTGTGGCACTGTCGTTTTTCATAGTTATGGCGATAGTGGCGTTCTGCCTTATAAACGGACGGTTCGGCCGATCCCTCAAGGCCTGTCGGGACGACCACGTCGCAGCGGCTCTTCTCGGCTTCGACGTGGCCAAGATAAGGGTGGCCAGCCTGTCCATATCGGCCCTATACTGCGGACTGGCCGGAGGGCTCTACGCCGGGTTCATATCCTTCATACAGCCCATGATGTTCGACATGCTCAAGTCCACCGAGATGACCGCCGTGGTGGTCTTCGGAGGACTGGGCTCCATGAGCGGCTGTATCCTGGGAACGACGGTCATAACCATGGTCACCGAGCTGTTCCGACCTATATCCCAGTACAGGATGCTAATCTACGGTCTGGTTCTGGTTCTGGTGATGGTCCTCCGTCCCGAAGGAATGATGGGACAGCACGAGATAGGAGGCCTTTTGAAACGACTTTTCAGGAGAGGCGGTGATCGCTCATGACCGCCATACTCGAACTGGACAACCTCAATAAGTTCTTCGGAGGCGTACACGCCGTCAGGGACGTGTCGTTCTCCCTGGAAAAAGGGGAGCTGGCCGGGCTCATAGGCCCCAACGGCGCGGGAAAGACCACCATATTCAACCTGATAACCGGCGTCTATCCCCTTGATTCGGGACATATCGTCTCGAACGGCAAGGAGATCAACGGGCTGAGAACCTGCGACGCGGTCGGACTGGGAATAGCCAGGACATTCCAGAACCTGAGGCTCTTCAAGGGCTCCACAGTGCTGGAAAACGTCATGACCGCCGGACAGAGACACCACCGCTACTCCTTCCTCGAAGCGGCCACCCATCTGGGGCGGTGGAAGAAGACGGAAAAGACCATCCGGGACGAGGCCATGGAATACCTGGAAAAGGTAAACCTGGCCAAAGACGCCGACAGGATGGCCGGAACCCTTCCATACGGGCACCAGAGAAGGCTGGAGATAGCCAGAGCACTGGCCCTCAGACCCGAGCTTCTTCTGCTGGACGAACCGGCGGCGGGAATGAACCCGGAGGAGGTCCAGGCCCTGAACGGCCTTATCGTCGGCATACACAAGGAGTTCGACCTCACCATACTGGTCATAGAGCACCACATGGAGCTGGTGATGGAGATATGTCCTCACGTGGTCTGCCTGAACTTCGGTGCCGTCATAGCAGAGGGACCGCCGGAGGAGATACAGGGCAACCCGGAGGTCCTCAAGGCCTATCTCGGCGAGGAGGTGGAATGATGGACGGCAAGAAACCGCTTCTTTCGGTCAGGGGACTTGAGGTAAGCTACGGAGCCATAAAGGCGCTGCTAGGAGTGGACCTGGACGTTTACGAGGGAGAGATCGTCTCTGTCATAGGGGCCAACGGCGCCGGAAAATCCACCTTGATGAACGCCATTATGGGCGACGTGGCCAGACAGGCCGGAGAGGTATCCCTGGATGGCAAGCCTCTCTCCAGCAAAAGCTTTCAGGTTGTTCACCAGGGAGTGTCCCTCTCTCCGGAGGGACGAAAGGTATTCGCACCCCTGACGGTTGAGGAAAACCTCATGATGGGCGCCTTTCCCAGACAGGACAGACTGGAGATACACCGAACCCTGGCCCATGTCTTCGAGCTATTCCCCAGGCTGGAGGAAAGACGGCAACAGTACGCTGGAACCCTCTCCGGCGGGGAACAGCAGATGCTGGCCATAGGAAGGGCCCTCATGTCGACCCCAAGGGTGCTCCTGCTGGACGAACCGTCACTGGGACTGGCTCCCATAGTGATAAAGGACATTTTCAAGGAACTCAAGACGATAAACGAGGGTGGCATGACCATCCTGTTGGTGGAACAGAACGCCAGACAGGCTCTCATGCTGTCCCACAGGGCCTACGTCCTTCAGACCGGAAGGGTAATCATGGAGGGACCGTCGAAGGAACTCCTGGCCAATCCGGAGGTCGAGGCCGCCTACTTGGGAACGGGTCATCACTGAAACCAGCATAAAAATCGATAAGCGCTATAAAAAGAGCCGAAAACCCCACGCACATGGGTCTTTCGGCTCTTTTCGCTTAAAAAAATTTTTTTACGGTCCCTCCGACCTATCTTGTCGCACCTAATGGGTACAGTAGTGTAGACGACACCTATTAAAGGAGGGAAGAACGTGAATCGTACAACTCAATTTCTCGATCCTTCCATCAAGAAAAAGATAATAAATGAACTATCCGAACTCTCCCGAGATATGGACTCCACGAAGGGTCCGCTCAGTGGCGTCATAAAATCTAAGATAGACCATAAGATAGAGTACTTCCGCAAATGGATGTCCGGAGACATTCCGTCGGACTCGGGGCAAATATTGATGGAGACAGAGACCATGGAGCTACTGGTCGAGATAGCCATCAGGAACTGCCGCTCCAACCTTTCGGAGACGAGCTCGGATAGGATAAGAGAACGTTGCAGCAGGATATCCAGAACCGTGAGGCGTATAGCCGGGCAGACCCCTTAAAGATGGGTAAAAGCACATCTTCCGCCAGAGCCGTGAGGCTGAACAACATAATGAGACAGCTTCTCTTCCACAGAGAGGTCGACGGAGATGCGTTGATGGAGGCCTCCTGCGCAAACACAAGGAGAACATTCGAGAGGGATCTTCAGTTCCTGCGAACCGAACACTGTGCAAACATAGTCTACGACCCTTGGAAAAAAAGTTACCGCTTAGAGAACAGGGGATCGTTCGTGCCGACCTTCCCGGTAAGCGAAAGGGAGGTGATGGGACTCATGGCGGGCATCAGGATGGCCGCTCATGTCCTTCCCTATCTGAAGGACGAGATGACGTCACTATGGAGCAGGATCAAGGCGGTGCTTCCAGAGGAACTGGCCCAGAAGGGAGAGGCTATAGGAGAGGCATCCGTATTGGCCCTACCGATAACTTCGCTGGACCCGAGAATCTTCGAGAGTCTCGTCGAGTCCATCAGGACCAAAAGAACGGTCAGACTGGTCTGCTCCACCGTCGAGACCGACGATCTGATCGTATCGCCCTGGGAACTTTTCTTTCAGGGCGACTACTGGTACCTGTGGGGCAGCCACGACGACCGTCCCGAGGGATATACCTACCCCCTCCACGAGATAAAATCCCTGATCGTATGGGATAGGGATAATTACGCCACTCCTCCCGACGAAGGTATTTTATGTTCCGCTTGCTGGACCGGCCCTCCCGGAACGAGTCAACACCAGGTGAGCATACTGGTTCTGCCGCCACTTTCCTCTGTGGTCAACGCCACGCTGTGGCACCCTACACAGAGGATAACCCGCCTGTCCAGAGACGCGGTTCTTCTAGAAGCCACTGTCGGGTCCAACGCCCTGGAGACGGTGGCCCGATGGATAATGGCGAGAGCCCCTCTGGCCGTGCCACAATCGCCGGAAAGACTGGTGAACAAGGTTGAGAGAATGTTGTGCGGTTTGAGGCGAAATATGGACAGAGACTACCAAGATCTCACCGATCTGGGGGAGGCGGGAGACTGATCCTCCGTAAAAGGCTAAAATAGTAACATATATGCTTGAACACAGAACGGAAAGGACCTTATCGATGCCCAAAGAGATCGGATCAAACAGGATAAAAAGGCTGAACTCCATAATGGAGAAACTCTGCTCCCGCACGGTACTCCCGGGAAAGGAGATCAGGGGAACCGCCGAGTCTGTCTCCGCCAGGACTTTACAGAGAGACCTCAGCTATCTCAGAAACGAGTTCGGAGCCGACATCCTATACGATCCGTCCTCCGATTCGTACAGCCTAAAGAACAGAGGAACCTTCGTGCTACAGATACGGCTGAGGGAATCCCAGATAGAGGGACTGGCGGCCGGTATCAAGATGGCCTCCCATTTCCTTCCCCATATGGAAGAGGACCTGAAGGACCTCTGGGCCAAGATGGCATCCATATTGCCTCCAGACCTGGTCCGAAGGGGCGAGGCTCTCGGTCTGGCCTCGGTAGTCTCCACCCCGGTGTCGTCCATGGATCCCAGAACCTTCCACCTTCTGATAAAGGCGATACAGGAGGAAAAACCGGTCCGCTTTTCCTATCGATCGCCCTACGACGATAACCCCGACGACAGAGACAGGTTCGTATCTCCCTGGGGAGTCTTTTTCCAGGCCCACGCCTGGTACCTATGGGGAAGCCATCCCAAACTGCCCCAAGGAGCAACATACCGCATATCCCGAATAGACAAGGCCCTACTGTGGCCCGACACCGCCTATAAAAGCTCTCCGGAAAATCAGGGTCTTTCCGACTACGCGTCCTCATGCTGGTACGCCTACAGAGGCGGAGAAGAGGTGGACGTTAAGCTCAGGATAGATCCACCTCTATCTCGGGTTATACCGGAGACATCCTGGCATCCCAGCCAGACCTTCGATCAAAAAGACGACGGCTCATCCACCATGACGGTCAGAATCCACGAAAACGCCCTGGGATCGGTGGCAAGGTGGGTCCTGGCCAGCGCGCCCTTCGTGACCGTCGAAAGCCCCATGAAACTGGCGGATCAGGTGGAAAAGCTGCTTAACCGATTGCAGAAAAAAACGGAAGCAAAAGTATTGCAGGACTAACTTTTTGAGAGTAAAATCGTGTCATCTCGTGGAAAGACGGTGATTGACATGGGAAAGGAGCTGCTGCTCGGCTCTCTGGCCTTCGGCCTATTCGTGGTGTGTCCCAGGATGGCCGGAATGATGCACGTCATATCGGGACAGGAAAGCCTGTCGATGATGAAGACCGTCCTGATCGGGACGCTGTTTTCCGTACCTCTGTTGATGTTGATGGTTTTGGTGTTCGGCAAATTCGGCGTCTGGGGAGCTCTGGCGGTGTGCGTTCTGACCGATTTGGGAGCTGCTCTGGTTATGGGATCGGTGAGCCCCAGGGCCGGGGTGGAGACGGCCGTGATAGCCCTGTTCGTTATACTGGGAGTTAAGGTGGCACCGCTTATCTCAAGGGCTTTTTTCTGACATCGAGTTAAAAGGCTGGCCCGGGATCGAGGTGTTTCCTCGATCCCGGGCCAGCCTTTTTGGAAAAGATCAGGTAGTCTCCCTTTCAACTAGGGAAAAGTGAAACATCACATGCTGCTTGGAAGGAACGGCCTCTGCCGGGCCGTCCATTTCGTCTATTAGAATCTGAACCGATTTCTTGCCCATAGCTACGGAGGGCATCTCCATAGATGTCATGGTCGTCTCCAACATTCCTCCAATGGAATGCCCTGACAGACTCATTATCTTGATCTTTTCGGGAAATGGAATTCCACGGTCCTTAAGAGCCCGTATAGCACCTATCCCGTGCATGTCGGCAGCCGCCAGAATTCCATCGAGGTCGGGGTTTCCGTCCAAAAGGATATTCGTGCCGTCGTAGCCGTCCTTAAAGTAATCACCTCGAACTACCGGAGACTCGACAAAGTTCTCCTCGTACCCGAGTTCCGCCATGGCCTCTTTATACCCGTCGTACCTCTCTCGATAGGGGATTATCTTCATGGAACCATCGATCAGACCGATATGGCGACAGCCTCTGCCTACCAGGTATTTCGCTCCCTTGAAACCACTTTCTCGATAATCGGAGACAACACTGCTTATATGATCGTCCTGCCTTCTTACTATCTGAACAACCGAGATCCCGCTCTCTTTTATATCGCGGATCAACTTGGAGTTACTTCCGGTAGGAGCTATCAATAGACCGTCCTGAAAGCTACTTCTAAGCCGGTTAAGGCATTCCTTTTCGGCGGCGGGATCGTCCATGGTGTTGCATATCACAGTCTCGTACCCCAATCTGCGGGCTTCCATCTCTATTCCCTGGGATATTTCCGCGAAAACCGACAGATTTATGGTAGGAACCAACACACCAATGGTATGACGCTTCCCCTGGCGAAGCCCCTTGGCAAGCAAATTGGGATGATAGCTCAGCTTCTTAACCGCTTCGTACACTCGGGCCTTCGTATCTGGATGCACGCATGGAGAGTCGTTCAAAGCCCTGGATGCCGTGCTGACATCGACGCAGGCTAGCTTGGCAACATCCTTGAGGGTAGCCATTCTAATCGACTCCTTTGCATATTCTACCGTGTGTACGGCAGCTCTATTTAAACATATATGTGAGGTTATCAAAAGCCTCCTCCTGCACAAAGGGAGCGACCACAGAAGGTTCCCTATAGCATAGGAGGAGGCCATACGAAACGTCGACGGAGGCTAATTTAGACTCACCAGAATGTTATTTTTTAGAGGTACTTAGAAAGACACCTTCCCGCAGCCGCTTTTCTCCACCCCGTCCTTGACCCAGGCTTTTTCCTCGTCCGACAAGGGCAGAACAGGCTTGCGCATGAGAGCGGATTTGAATATCCCCCTCTGGACCAAGGCTTCCTTCATACGAGCGTGAGCCTCACCAGAAGGCTGTCCTCCACCGTATATGGCCTGAGAAATTGGATGTATCCTATCATCGTACTCTCGAATTTTTTTGAAATTCCCTGCCTTCATCGCTTTCCAGGCTTCTGTTATGAGCTCTGGGATACACCCAGCAAAACCTATCAAAGCTCCGTCCACTCCCGGGAACATGGAGGTCAGCAGCGTCTCGTCGTGACAGGTTATTAGAGAACATTCAGGAGCCTTTTCCCGCATGACTCTGATATCGTGTTCATAAAGGGCGGTCACCCTGGTACCCATCTTTATGCATTTCACGTGCTCTATCTCGTTTGCCATCTTAACCAGTGTCTCCACGGGGTAGAAAGCCTTAGACGTGGCTGGGTAAAGGTGGACGATGACATCGATGTCGGCGCCTTCGGCGACATCCTTGACGTATTCAAAGGGCGCATCGGGGTTCATCCCGAAACGAAGCCACATATGCGGAGGCATCAGGAGAATTCCATCTGCGCCTGCCTCCTTGACTTCCTTAGCCATCTCTATGGACTCCGCCGTATTCTCGCAGTTTATGCCAGAGATTATCATCACCCGATCGCCAACCTCGTCCGATACGATCTCGACCACCCGTTTTCTCTCCGATCTGGTCAAAGACGTGATCTCTCCGGTATGGCCGTTGCAGACAAGACCGCCGATCTCGTCAAAAGAGGCCAACCAGCGAACGTATTTGCGCAACTCAGGTTCGTCGATACCGTAATCATCCGTCAAGGGTATACATATAGCGGGAAAAATCGTCTTCCAGTTTATGCTCTTCGTTTTGCTCATCAAAGAAACCTCCTTGTGCCCTAACGACACTTTCAAATTCAGCTTACACCGATCCAAAAACTCAAGGCCTAAAATATACAAACGTTTGCACAAGTCAAGTCTATATTCCCATCGGAGAGTTTGTCAATAAGAGGTGACACATATTACAAAATATTGCATCCTAAGGGTAAATAGATCTCCCCACACGTTAAAAAAGGGGAGAAGAGAAAAATCAAAAAGCCAGGGACAGGGAATTAACAAACTTGGGAACCACATTTATCAAAGCAAATGCCGTCAACACAAGACAAAAACAATAGCTTATTCCCATTGATACCCGTAAAAACCGAGGTGGAGCCATCTCGGGAGCCACGTCGCTACGCCATAGGATCATACATATGAATAACCCTGCAACAGGGGTAGCTATAGCCGTGGCTACGTTTGATAAATAGATCAATTGAACCGGAGAACCTCCGTAACCATAGCAAATCAAAGCGGCAACCAAGAGAACTACTAAAGATTCCCAGCGTATGTTTTTGTCATCCAGGCCGGTAGGTTTGTCAAAACCGGCATTCAAAAGCACGACAGTTCGCTGAGTATTGCCTAGCAATGACGAAAACGCCGCCCCTAAAAGAGCGATCCCCATGACGAATCTGGCAAAATCCCCCATTATCGGTATCAGCATATCCGCCATCTGGGCGGGATGGGTCAATGTCTTTCCAGCAGGATGCAGAACTATAGCGCCTACTAATATTATGGCAGCATCTATCAGAACAACCCCTATGACATGGGCCGAAGCATCGGCCAACATTACTCCGTTGGATAGGTCTGCACGTTTCCATTTTTTTTCGTTCCCTAGGTATGTACCGTATATCCCCGTCATAATCGATGCATTAGTGCTTATAAAAGCCAGCGCCATCACCAAGCTTCCGGCAGGAAAGGCCCAATGAGTCAAACCATGGACGGCATAAGCCGGAGAAAACCCCCTGGTTCCAAAAAGAGTGGCATAAAAAGCACATATCATCCCTAAGATACAAACTGAGACGATTTTTTCGATCTTTGAGTATACGTTTTTAGAAAAATAACAATAAACCATTAAACTCATCATTATCAGCGAACCAAGTTTCCAGTCCAATCCAAAAAGAAGATTCATCCCTGCACCAGTTCCGGAAATGTTCCCCATTGTAAAAAACGTACAGGCTAGGAAAGTCGCTGCTCCTACGAACTTAGCGGCAGAATCTCCGTAATAATGTCTAATGGCATGAATTATAGGCATGCCAGTCGTTAATGATATTCTATAAGAAGCCAACATGAAGGTTATTCCCATAAAAGCGATGGGTATCAAAAGCCATAGAAGGGAATATCCGTATTGAGCTCCAAGCATAGACGCCATCGTTATCGCTCCTGGGCCTATAACCACCCCAGTAAGCACTATACCGGGCCCCACCCGTCTTATAATCTCCAAGAATGAAAGATATCCAATCTTATCTTCTCCTGTCGTGACTGCGGAGGAAGAATGCGTATCCTGATTCAAGATATTTCAACTCCTTTCGGGCTACTTAAGTCATATTTTCGGATATCCCTGCTTTTACGCACATAGGACAGCCACTCAGCCGACATCTCCGTACCAAAAACGCACATAAACCTTAAAAATACGCAAACGTTTGCAGATAACTACAGGTTTTATAGCATGCAAGAGACCCCTCGTCAAAGAAAAAAGATTATTCCGCAAAAAGTTGCACGCCATGTTATTTCTCCAAAAACCGCTGAAATAATAAAAGGGACCCCGAACCGGGGTCCCTTTTATTATTTCAGATAGGTTTTTACAGCACGGCGGCGCCGAGTATCCGATATATGTCCTCTATGCTTGAATCCTTTTTGAACTCGTAGGTAAGAGGTATGTCCTGCCCTCTGACCCAGATCTTGAGCTCCGCGTCCAGATCGAAATGGCCGGCGCTCTCCTTGGAGAAACAGACTATGCTGCCGTATGGAACGGTCAGATAGGATATCTTTTTCCCGGTCATACCCTGTTTATCCATGACTATGAGCCTCTTGTCGGTGAAAACGAACATGTCCCTGACCAGCTTGTAAGCCGCCTGAACGTCCTCGCCCTCGATCAACATGGATGCGAACTCCTCCCGAACTTTTTCCAGATCGGTCTCGGTAGCGTGTCCCATCAAACCTCTGATAAGTCCCATGACGTCCTCCTGATCTAAGAAATATAGTTCCATTCTATACCATATCAGGAACGGCACCCCACCTCTCGGTCCAGCATGGAGAGCACCTCGTAGGCCAGTTCGCCGAATCGGGGATCGGAACGACGCCTCGGCCTCTCTATAGGGACCGTGATGATCTCCCTGATCCTACCGGGCCTGGCTGACATGACGACTATCCTGTCAGCCAGAGAGACCGCCTCGTCGACGCTGTGGGTCACGAAGAGAACGGTCTTCCTGTGGGTCTCCCATATCCTCAACAGCTCGCCCTGGAGCAGTATCCTGGTATGGGCGTCCAGAGCACCGAAGGGCTCGTCCATCAGCAGGACCTCGGGGTTGTTAACCAGTGCCCTGGCGATGGCGGCCCTCTGCCTCATGCCGCCGGAAAGCTCGTAGGGATAGGCGTCGGCGAAATCCGAAAGCCCTACGAGTTCGAGATATTCCTCGACCAATCCTCCGTATGATTCGGGCTTCTCCCCTGCAAGCTCGGGCCCAAGGCCCAGATTCCCCGCCACGGTGCGCCAGGGAAGGAGGGAGTATTCCTGGAAAACCATGCCCCGCTCCCTGCCGGGACCGGATATCTCATAACTCATATAGCGGGCCTCACCGCCAGTAGGGGTCTCCAGTCCGGCAAGTATCCTCAGCATGGTCGACTTGCCGCATCCGGAGGGGCCCACTATGCATATGAACTCGTTCGACTTCACCTCCAGATCGACCGGAGCCAGAGCCTTGACCAGATCTCCCTTTTCGGTCACGAAGGTCTTCTCCAGCGAAGACACCGATATAACCGGAACGGTCATCTCGACAGCCTCTGCCATCCGAAACACCGGGCCTCCACGACTCTGAAACCCCAATCCATAAAGGCTCCGACCAGACCGATGCTCACCATGCCTGCCACGACCACGTCGGTCCTAGCCACGGTGTAGGCGTGGGTTATGAGATACCCCACCCCGGAAAGGCTTCCTGGCAGCATCTCCGCCGAAACGAGACACATCCAGGCCACCCCCAGCCCCACTCTCATTCCCGTCACGATGGAAGGAGCGGCGGCGGGAAGAAGCACCTTTACGAAAAGGTCCCTCTCGGAGGCGCCCAAAACCCTGGACGACTCCACCAATATCTTCGGAACGTTGGAAACCCCGTATATGGTGTTGCTGAGAACGGGGTAGAACGCCCCTATGAATATGATGAACAACATAGAAAGCTTGAGGTTGTTGAGCCATATATACCACTGCCCCTCCTCGATCCCGACCAAGGTGGCGAAGCTGGCCACTCCGAACCAGGCAAGCACCAGAGGAACCCAGGCCAGAGGAGGAATAGGCCTGAACAGGCCGAGGAACATGTTCAAGAGACCGTAGATTCTTTTGGAGGCCCCCATGATCAATCCCAGAGGGATCGCCACTACAACGGCAAGAGAGTACCCTACGAGAACCCTCACAAGACTCACGGCGACGTTTCCTGCCATGGATCCCATGCTTATGACGTCGGTACCGGGATGGAACAGAAGGGTTCCTACCTCCCTCAACCCCGGAAGAATCAGGTCGTTTCCGACCTGCACCGCCACCACGTTCCATAAAACGAGAAAGATAAAAGGAACCACCATGGGAGCGAACAGAGCCCCACCAGAACGTATCATCCGCAGAAACCCCTTTCAAAAAAAGCCCCCTCGGCAAAAAAGCCGAAGGGGATCGTCGTATATCGAATGGACTTATCTCACGAAGGAGAAATCGAAGAGTCCCTCCTGGACGTCCTCAAGCCGTTTTCCGGCGAACGAGCCCTTGAACTTGCCCATCTTGTCCAGATAGGTCATGAATACTCCCGCTCCGGTTATCCAGTTCTCCGAGGGATCGGTGGTGTAGACTATGGTCGACTTCTTGGCGGCCTCCGCCGGTATGCCGATCCATCCGGCTCCCAACGTGGCGGCCTCTTCCTTGTTGTCGTTGCACCATGAACAGGTCTTGGTCATGAGATCGACGAAGGCCTTGACCACAGGTCCGTCCGAGGCGATGGTCTCCTCCCTGGCTGCCACCACGCAGCAGGGGAAGTTGGACCACTTGCCTGCCGGAGGAAGATCCCTCAGGTCCATAAGGACCTTGCCTGCCCCTCTGAAAGCGGCCATCTCGGGGAAGGGATCGGGGCCTACCCAGGCGTCCACCTGTCCACTCGTAAGGGCGGGGATAAGGTTGGATGTGGACTTGAGATCCACCAGAAATACGTCGGCGTCCTCTCCCATCTTCTGGGTCACGGAGATATCGTTGTCGAACATGGCGCTTTCGAATATTATCCTGGGAGCGCTGGTAGGGGAATGATATCCAACCTTTATCGGTTTATCCGAGTTCCTCAAGGCGTCCAAAAACTCATCCCACGAACCGTAGGGACTGTTTGAAGGCACCACGAGCCCTATTCCGTCGGCGTGAAGAGGGCAAAGCACCTTGACGGGGGTTCCCTTGTCCCTGGCGGTCATCATGGCCGGCAGAGATCCCATTCCGAGATCGATATGTTTCTGAGCGAAGAGAACCGCCGTCTCCGATCCGCTCTTGGCAACAACGACGTTGAGCCTGGCGACCTTCTCTCCGTCTACGAAGAGATCGTATTTCTCCTTGGGAACTACCTGCTCCAGCCAGATACCCTGATCCTTGAGCCCTTCGCATTTCGACATAGCCACCATGAAGGGTTCGTGATGGGTGGTGAAGATGTAGCTCACCCTCACAGTTGGAACTTCGGCAGCCATGGAGGGGGACAGGGCAGCCAGACCAAGTAACACCGACAGACAAAGAACCACAAATTTTTTCACACTAAAAGCTCCTTCCCGACACGAGGTGATTGTTATGCGAAAAGATTATAATGTGTATTCTTGCTTCGGTCAAAACCCGGAGACGTGTTTTTCTCCGTTAGACGTAAACTTCTACGAAAGATCCTGTTTCACCGTTGCCAGAGAGCTTCTGGGATCCCTGCTGATGAGCTTCGCTGGGGGAGAGCCTACGGCCGGAAGGATAGTGGAGGTGGAGCCTTACATCGGTGCATACGACAGAGCTTGCCACGCCTGGCCCATGAAGAGGACCCCCCGCACCGAGGCCATGTTCGGTCCCGGAGGGAGGGCCTATATATTCTTCGTCTACGGCATGCACCATCAGCTGTGCGCCGTGACAGGGCCGGAGGGAACGCCGGACGCTGTGCTGATAAGGGCTCTGGAACCCATCGAGGGGATCGACGTCATGACCCGTCGGAGAAATCAGCCCATGAAAAGGCTCTGCGACGGCCCAGGGAAGCTGTGCTCCGCTCTGGCGGTCACCTCCGAGCTGTACGGAATCGACCTGACCGACCCCTCGTCGCCCCTCACGATAATGAAGGGAAATCCGATCGGAGACGACCGGATCCTGGCGGCCCCCAGGGTCGGTGTGGCCTACGCCGGACCATATGCCACGGTTCCGTGGAGGATGTATCTTAAGGACTGCCCTTGGGTCAGCGTGAAGGACCGCTCCGCCGTGCCCTACCAGTCGCTTCCGAAAAACACCTTCGGACCTAGGTAAAAATTTAAAAGTCGAATTCGATATATGATCCTTACTACTAGGTCGAAAAGAAGAAAAATGATATCCTTCTCTCTAGAAAAAGGAGATGGTTGCCATGTTGATCAACTTGACCCTAAACAATTTCAGACGTTACGAAAAGGCTCATTTTTGTTTTCACCCCAAGATGACCATTCTTGTAGGGGAGAACGGAAAAGGAAAGACGACCATCCTGGATGCTATAGCCGTCATGTTAGGGACCTACTTTCAGGGCTCAAAAATAAAAACCGGCCAAAGTACCGTTAAAAAAGACGACGCCCGCCTGTTGTCCGTAGAGCTCGGTGGGCAGTTCAACCTTGAACCACAGGACGACGTGTTTATACAGGCCCGGTCGACGATCCGGAACGAAACCATAGATTGGATCAGAGAAATGGGAGACAGAGGGGGAAAAGCCAAGAATATCGTCTCCATAGGAACTCAAGACCGAAAAAAAGCGGTTAAGGGGGAGGCCATCGATCTGCCTCTTTATCTGTATTACGGCTCAGGACGTCTATGGGATATACGCAGGAACGTGAAGACGGGAAAACCTGGATCTCGATTGGACGCTTACAGATTCTGCCTCGATCCCAAGTCGGATCAGAAGGCCTTTGAAGAATGGTTCAAGAAACTGACGCTGGCGGAGCTTCAGAAAAAAAGCAGTTTCAAAGGCATCCAGGCCGTTCGAGACGCCGTGCTCCAATGTATTCCTAACTCCAGCGATTTCTACCACGACGTAGAAAGAGACGAGCTTATCATCGTGACAGACGAGGGTGCCATGCCTTTCGATCATCTTTCCGACGGTTACCGTAACATGGTGGCGATGGTGGCAGACATAGCCCATCGAGCCTCCAGGCTTAACCCCCATCTAGAGGAAGAAGCCGCCACAAGGACGAAAGGCATCGTGTTGATTGACGAGATAGACCTGCACCTACATCCCAAGTGGCAGAGGCGGGTCGTATCCGACCTTCAGGAAGCGTTCCCGGAGATTCAGTTCATAGCCACCACCCATTCGCCGTTTATAATACAGTCCCTTGAGCCAGGACAGGTCATAGATTTGGAAGCAACCGAAGAAAAAGCAGAAAGAACCTGCGACACCGGGGAACAGGCCTCACCTGGCACGACCGCTCCATACTCCAACAGGTCTATAGAGGACATAGTCGAGGATATAATGGGGGTCGACATTCCTCAAAGAAGCGAGAGATATCAGAAGATGTACGATGTTGCAAAAGAATACTATAAAACATTACGAGAGGCCCGAGACGCCGATGAAACAAGGAAAAAAGAGCTTAAAGAAAAGCTCGATCGCCTAGCAGCCCCGTTCAGCGAAAACGTGGCCTACTACGCCTTTCTGGAAGCGGAACGGATAGCCGCCGGAGTCACATCCGAAGAGGAAAAACGGGAAGACAAAAAATGCGACCGGTAGTTAGAGGAAAGCGTCCAAAAGAAAAGGGCAAACCTATCGAGTTAAAAAAGTATGGCTATGCCAGAGGACACCTAATACAGAGGATCGGAGAATACTGCTCATACTGCGAGACAAAATTAAACACCTCTCTGGCTGTAGAACACGTCTTGCCCAAAAAAGCGACGGAGACATCCGAAGAGGAAGGTAAAAGGCGGGAGCTTGATTGGGATAACCTCTTGCTCGCCTGCACCAACTGCAACTCGACGAAATCGAATCAGGAAGTTTCTAGAGAGAAATGTCTCTGGCCTGACCGAGACAACACCTTCATGGCGATTGAATACTCTGAAGGCGGTTTGGTATCTCCCAACCAAGACATGCCATTGAACATAATTGAAAAAGCGGAAAAGCTAATTCAACTGGTAGGACTGGATAAAACCCCGTCGGATGAACCTATATACAGGTGGGAGGCTTCTGATCGTAGATGGCTCCACAGAAAAGAAACTTGGGATATGGCGACAAGAAAAAGAGATCAGTTAAAGAAAATCGAACCAAGCAATGACGAAACATTTAGGAACATAATCGTCGACTTAGCTAAATCAAATGGACGCTGGAGCATTTGGATGACGGTATTTCAGAACGACGAGGACATGTGTCGACGATTGATCGACGGTTTTAACGGTACGTGTAAGGGCTGTTTCGACGATAACATGAAGCCTATACACCGAGAAGGCGGACTATGCTGACCGACCCGACAGGTAGAATCATCCATCGGGCCGGTCTTTTAAAAATCACCCCTCAGGACTGAACCCTATTCCCCATTCGGAGGCCTTCAGGTCATCCTCCAGGGTCCATACCCGGCGGTGAAGCTCCGCCAGGGCGGCGGGATCCTTGAGAAGCTCCATCTTATCCCCGGAGCCAAGGGAGCCTGGGCCCTCGGCGATGGCCCTATCCACCAGGGGAAGCCTATCGGGCCTTATCCTCTTTCCCTCATGGCCACAGGACTCAAGCAGTGAAACATGGAGGCCGTGAACCCTGGGATCGGTGACGGCCCTGAGAAAACCCTGCCTTTCCGACAGCGAAAACGGACTGTAGGGAGGCCTGTCTCCGTCGAGATGGTCCTTCACCTCCGCCAGCTCTCGGGGAAGCCGAATCTCCTCGGGGATCACCAAAAGACCTAATCGTCTGAGAGATCTGCCGACCGAGACCCTGCTGGTGAAGACGGAGAGTGGGACCGAAAAGGCCAGAGACAGGACTATAGGGGAAATCCAGGGGAAAAACGACGGATTGACCAGATACAGCAGCCCTCCCCAAACGATCCCTAGAAGGGTCGACCACCAGTGGACCGACGCCGCATCGACCCAGGCGGTTCCTCGATCGTCCCTGGACTGGGTTCCCCATCCGACGTCCTTTCCCAGCAGGGTTCCGATCACGAATAGGCTGTGGTGGATCATCCTTATGGGAGCCAACAGGGTGGACAGCAGAACCTCTACCAATATTCCACCGGCGAGCTTGCCTCTTCCTCCGAAGGAAGAGGCTCCGGGATCCTTCAACAGCACCAACGAAAAGCTGAGCAGCTTCGGCAGAAACAGAAGCACCGCCGTCGAACCCAGCAGAGCCAGGGCCCAATGGGGATGCCAGACCGGCCACTGGGGAAATAGGGTCTTGGTCTCCAGGAAATAGCTTGGCTCCAGTACGACCTCCGCCAGAGCCTGCACCGAGCTTATGAGGAGAAAGATCAGCCACAACAGGGCGGATCCGTAGGACAGAACCCCGTTCAGAAACAGGGCCCTGTGGGTCGGGAAGAACCCCCTGGTGAACATCAACCTCATATGCTGGAGGTTACCCTGACACCACCGTCGATCCCTCTTGAGCTCGTCCAACAGGGTTGGTGGGGTCTCCTCGTAGCTTCCGTCCAGATCGTAAGCCAGCCACACACCGTAACCGGCCCTTCTCATGAGGGCGGACTCCACGAAGTCGTGGCTCAGTATGTCGCCGCTCAAAGCCCCCTTTCCGGACAACCTCGGAAGCTGACAGTGCCTCGTGAAGGGCTCCACCCTTATTATGGCGTTGTGCCCCCAGTACTGACCGTCTCCCAGCTGCCAGAAGTGTATCCCGGCGGCGAACATGGGCCCGTAGACCCTGTTGGCGAACTGCTGGGCTCTGGCGATGAAGGTCTCCCTGTTAACTCCGGCGGGAGGGGTCTGAAGTATGCCTATGTCCGGACGATCCTCCATTATCTGGACCATCCGAACCATGGTTCTCCCGGCCATGACGCTGTCGGCGTCGAAGACTATCATGTAGCGGTAGTTTTTTCCCCATCGACGGCAGAAATCGGCTATATTGCCGCTCTTGCGTTTGGCGTTGCTTCGCCTCTTTCTGTAGAACACCCTGCCGAAACAGTCCCTGTCACTGCAAAAACGGTGCCATGCCGCCTCCTCCTCGACCCATACGTCCGGATCGGTGCTGTCGCTCAGGACGAAGAAATCGAAACGGTCGGACGAACCGGTCCTTTCAAGGGAGTCGTAGACAGCCTCCAGACCGGCCATGACCTTCTTGACGTCCTCGTTGTAGACCGGGATGAGGACGGCGGTCCGGGCGGAGACGTCGGCTATGGACAAATCTCGTCCCCGGCAGTGGTTGGAGGGAGAATAACGGTTCTTTCCAGCCAAAAGCAGGACGAATCCCATGAAGGCGGTCCAGAAACCGACGGAGATCCAAGCGAAGAGGACCCCGAAGAGGATCAACAGCAACACCTCCAGGGGGGTCCCTCCCTTCGACGGAAGCACCGAGGCCATGGTGCGACAGGCCGCCGCGGTCGGGAACAGTATAAGGGCCAGCAGAAGGGCCCTCCTCCATGCGGCACTACGATACCAGAGGCTCTGCGAAAACTTCTTAATCGACATCGGCCTACCTCCTCAGACCGAACAGATCGTCCCACCAGGACCTGAGAGCCCTGACGATGGCGGTCTTCCAGGGAACCAGGTCCATCTCCTCCGAGACCATCACGGCCCTGTTCAGAGGAGGAACCGACGCCCTGGGTATCGATTTTTCCGTACCGATCGATTCCTTCCTCTCTTCCAAGACATCCCAAAGGGATTCCATGGCCTCCTTCGGAGAGGACGAACCGCTTCGAGATAGCCCCTCCAGTGCCAGATCCAGTCCTATCTCCGCTGGAACGTCCAGGGATCCGGCATAGAGCAGCGTTCTGTCCCTGGTCATTCGACGAAGCTCCTCGGATCTAAGGACGCCACTCATAGGTCCAGGTCTCCGTGAGGGGGTCGGTCAGGTTCTCCCCTTTTTTAAGTAAGGCGGACAGCTCTATGACGGGGCGGTTTCCCATCGAGGGGAACAGCGCCCTGAGGGACTCGTCGACGCCGGAGGTAACCCTGAAGGAGAGTCTCCAGCCCCCTGTCACGTCGTTTTTCACGAGCTGCTTGTCCACTAGTTTGGCTCCCTCCCCGACGTAGACTATGCTGGACAGAGGTCCGTCCTCGGGAACATCGTCCAGGAGCCCTCCCTCGAAATCCACCACGAAGCGAACCGTCTTTGGGTCCCCTCCGTCGGCCATCCTGGTGGCTGCCACGCGTCCCATGGGATGGACCGCCTCTCCGGGAGCCATCCAGCCCATGCGGTAGGAGAAGGAGAGTTTTTTCGGATAGGTCGGGACCTCTCCCTCGGGTGCTTTCATCTTGTCCGGTATCCAGTAGGCCACCACGTTATCGTGAATCTCGCTGTTCGTGGGGATCTCCACCAGCTCGACCCGACCCTTTCCCCACCCCTCGGCAGGCTCTATCCACAGAGACGGACGTCTCTCGTATCGGGCCTCCAGGTCCTGGTAATGGTCGAAATCTGCGTCTCTCTGGATCAGTCCGAATCCGACGGGATCGGCCATCTCGACGGAGGACAGTGAGAGCCGTCTCGGGTTGGACAGTGGACGCCAGAGCCACTTGCCCTCCGAGTCACAAGTCAGCAGGCCGTCCGAATCGTGGACCTCGGGACGGAAGTCGCCGGGCCGTCCGTTGTCGTTTTCGCCGTACAGGAACATGCTGGTAAGGGGCGCTATCCCCAGCTTTGCCACGTCCCTACGGAGAAACAGATCGCATGAAACGTCCAGCTCGGTGATTTCTCCGGGATCTATCACGAAACGATAGGCTCCGGTCATTCCGGGACTGTCCAAAAGGGCGTAGACGGTCATAACGTCGTCGCTAGCCTTCGGCCTGTCCAGCCAGAACTCCCTGAAATAGGGAAACTCCTCACCGGACTGCAACGCCGTGTCCACAGCCAGTCCTCGAGCGGAGAGCCCGTACTGAACTCCTTTCGCCACCGCCCTGAAATAACTGGCGCCGAGGAAAACCGCCACCTCGTCCTTGTAGTCGTCTTTGTTGAGATGGTGATGGACCCTGAAGCCTGCGAAATCCATGGAGACCGCCGCAACCCTATCGGCCAGGGAGCTGTCGCCGTATTCGAACATATCGGAGGAGAAGGCCACAGGCTCGACCCTTCCCCCGTCCACCACGTTCACCCTGACGAAACGGTTGTAGAACAACCCCGGGTGAAAGAACTGGACCTCGAAAGGCAGATTATCTCCTCTCCAGAGTGACTCTTCCGGGTTAAAGCGAATCTTTCTCCAATCGTCGTAGCTGAGATCCAGCAGAAAACCCGGCACGACCCCTTCTGGATCCTCAAAATCCGAGGAGGCCAGTTCCTCCGCCATATCCCTCAATACACGGAAGGAGAAGACGTCGCCGGACAGGTCGCCCGACGTCGTCTCCTCCGCTATAGCCGGCCCAGAGACCGACAGACAGGCCGCCCCTAAAAGGACCGACAATATGAGCCCACGGAAAAACTTGAGTCTTTCGATAAAATTCAAATGAGACTCCCCCTAATCTTAAAGGATGGCCTACATAGTACATCGACACATCCCGCAAGGACAAGGGTATTATTTCCTATATAGGTAAAACTACTGACTGCCTTAAGACCTACTCAGCGGCCTATAAGCACGGCCAATGGCAGAAGCAGGAATGCCCAGCCCGGCTCCATTCCCGCCACGGAGCAGCCTCCGTCTGAACCGGAAACCGTCTCGGTGGTAATTTTGGACGTTTCGGACCAATCGGTCCAGCCGGATTTCTCGAAGAGAGGACGAACCCTTATGTAGTAGTCCGTTCCGTAGGTCAGTTTACCTTTAGGTACGGAGAGGGACGCCGTCTCGGACAGTTTTTTGGACTTTGTCGAAATCGAAAGACCTTCGTCTTCCTGAAGATCGCTATCGAACACTATCTCCTTGAAGCCGTCGTCTTTGGCTATCTGCCAACGTATTTTTTTCAGGGTGTCTCCGGCAGGCACCGGTATCACTACCTTGAGGACTGGAGAAAGAGCGTCCCCCGATACTTCGTCGGAGGATACTGGAAAAGGTTTAATGGGCTCGGAAAAGGTCGTCAGCTCGAAGGATCCCATATCGACCCCTTCTCCCTGAGGTCTGGGCACCCCTCTCTGATCGACCGACGGCACCGAAACGGAAATGCTTTCCCAGCTCTTGCCCGACCACACCGAGTCTCCCGACAGGAAGTCGCAGGAAAGTATCTCTCCCACTCTCCAACCTCCGTCCAGGGCGGCCCCTTCTCTGGAGATGGAACAGGTCATGGAGAAACCTCCGTTATCTCCGATCTCTCCGAGAGATGGATCGGAGACTTTTATGTCGGAGGATACTACGTTTATCCCTCCCCGAACGTCTCCGGATCGAACGACCGAAAAGTAGATAGCCGAAGACGAATCTCCGTCGTTGAAGATCTCCCCCCCACGGTTACCCCAGAACACGGAGTTGAGGACCACCGGATTGCTTCCCTGTCCAAGGGCACAGGACGTGCTGCTGGAACAGCTGGTGCTGTACATTCCGCCGCCGTTCTTGCTGGCGAAGTTGTCCTTCAAGGTGCAGTTGACGAGAAAAGGATCGCTGTTCACCCTGTTGTATATGGCTCCGCCGTTTTTCGCCCCGTTTTCCACGAAGGTACAGTTGACCACTACGGGGCTGCTCTTGGCGTTGTACAGGGCTCCACCGGATCCTTTATCGTCGTCGTCGATGTCGGCACTGACCGTATTGCCCAAGAATGTCGTGTCGGTCAGGATCAGATCGCTTCCGGTGTTGTATATCGCTCCTCCCTCCACCACAGAGGAATTGTCTCTGAAAAGGCAGGAGACTATCATCCCGTCGTTCCCGACGCTCTCGTTTCTAAGAGCTCCGGCGTTATGAGAGGTTTTGTTGCCTTCGAACACGCACCGCTCGATCCTAGGGGTGCAGCGTTGATTGTAGACCGCGCCCCCACCGGCTCCGGCCTCGTTACGACGGAAACTACATCCGATCAGGGTGGGATTTCCCCTTCCGTTGTAGATGGCCCCTCCGTTACCGACGCATTCCTTGGGCACGGAAGACCCGGTTCCGGTCCGGTTGTCCTCGAAACTACAGGACACGATCTTTGGATCGCTCAAGATGTTGGCCATGGCGCCACCGTTCGTCCTGATACCGGATCGGTTCCAGGAAAAAAGAGAATCGGCTATCTCGGGGGCCCCTTTCTGGTTGAGCATGGCTCCTCCCATTCCGGCGGCCCTGTTTCCCCGGAAAGTACAGTTGGAGACCTTGACGCTGGAACTGACGTTGACCATGCCTCCGCCGTTTCTCCCGTCCCCTCCGGTGATCACAAAACCGTCGAGGACGGCCGTCTCGACGTTTTTAGTGGTAACCACGGCGATACTGTTGATACCAATTACGGCATCGGCACTCACCGTCACGCCCCGGTCGTCGCTTATATCGTCCAGATACAGATCTCCTGTGAGGATGGTCGGATTTTCACGGTAGTTTCTCTCGTAGAGACTGTCCTCCACCCCGGAAAACCCTCCGTATAGGGAGACCCCTTCCGGTATGACAAAGCTCGCGCCTCTATCGGCCGAAGCCTCTTTCGAGTCCACGGAAGGTCGGTAGATCCCCTCGGCCACGAAAAAAACGTCTCCCGAAGAGGCCTCGCCGACCTTGACGCCGAACTGAGCTTCGTTGAAAGCACCGTCCCAGGAGGCTCCGTCTCCTCCGTAGACGTTGTCTTTATCCACCATGAATACCGCCCCATCGGCAGACTGGAAACCGATCAGAGGCAGCACAACGGCAAGAACACAGATATATCTTCCGAAAAAGCCTTTAAAACGACGAAACAAAGCGTTCACTCCTTAATTCATCCCGAAAAAAAGGGACCCGAAAGGATCCCTCGTAATTTCCATCATTCAGTTACAGGAAATGGACTACTTCGCCATAGGTTCGATCTTATTGGAGGGATCTTTCTGCCAGTCGATTATGCCTCCCTTGTAGTTCTTCACCGACTGGTAGCCCATCTCGACCATCTTCTCGGCCATGGCACCGCTTCTCTTGCCGCTGTTGCAGTAGGTTATCACGGTGACATCCTTTGTCAGCCCCATGGAATCGAGCTGAGCCTGGGTCATCGAGTCGAATTCTTTGTCGAAAACGTCGATGGCTCCGGGAATATGGCCTCCCTTTATGCCTTTTTTGGGAGATTCACCGTTGAAAACCTCCGGAGATCTCACGTCCACCAGAACGAATCCCGGCTTGCCGACATGCTCCTTGACGTAGGCCTGATCGACTATTCCCACCGAAGCAGCAAAGGCCACGGAGGCGCAGAGAACCGCAAAGGCACACATAGCGATACACTTCATACTTCTCATAAAAACACTCCCCAATGTAATATTATTTATTACTTCGAGGATTGTATCCGTTGTTCAACATCCCGTCAAGGATCACTCGATCTCCGATGTCAGTGGATGCCTTCTGATATAGCCGTCCGCGTAGGGAACGAAGATCGATATTATGGCGAATATAGCCAACATATACTGGTACCAGCAGGACGATATGAGGGACAGGGGGTTCGCTCCGCTCCCCATAAGCGAGGCGGCTATCAATATCTGGGCCCCATAGGGCAGAAGCCCCTGAAAGACGCAGGAGAATATGTCGAGCAGCGAGGCGGTGCGTCTCGGGTCCACGCCGTATTTCAGGCTGAGCTTTTTCGAAAGCTCCCCGTTGATGAGGATGGACACTGTGTTATTGGCAGTGGCTATGTTAGTCAGGGAGACCATACCCGCTATGCCGAGCTCCGCGGTCTTTCGATTCCCTATCACCTGGCTGACCTTGCCGAGTATCCAGTCTATTCCTCCCCCCCGTTCGACCATCCTGGCCAGACCGCCCATGAGCATCGACAACAGGAAGATGTCCATCATGCCGGTAAAGCCTCCGTAGATGGCCTGAGAGTATCCCAACATGGAGAAGGTGTGGTTCCACAGACCTATGGCCCCGGAGAAGAGGATCCCTCCGGTCAGGACGACGAAGACGTTCATGCCACCCAGGGCCGAGACCAGAACGAAGATGTAGGGAAGAACCTTGACGAAATCGTAGCTGTATTCCCCGGCTGGCACTACCGTCTCGGGAGATCCGTATATGACCAGCAGCACTATGGTGACAATCGCCGCCGGAATGGCTATGGCGGCGTTTACGTTGAACTTGTCCTTCATACGAACTCGCTGGGTCCTTGTAGCGGCGATGGTGGTGTCCGATATTATGGAGAGATTATCTCCGAACATACACCCGCCTATTACGGCTCCAACCGCAAGGGTCACGTTGAGACCTCCGGCCTGGGCTATCCCGACCCCGATGGGGGTCATGGCCACCACTGTCCCGACGGAGGTCCCGGTTGCCGTAGCTATGAAGGCCGATATGACGAACAATCCCGCCGAGGCGTACTTGGGCGACAGAACCGCCATGCCCATATCCACAACCGCGTCGACCCCTCCGATCTCCCTGGATACAGTGGTGAAGGCTCCGGCCAAAAGGTAGATCAGGCACATTATGACTATGTTGGAATCCCCGCATCCCTTGACGAGCATGTCGAACTTCTCGTCCACGGTTCCCTTAACGATAAAAAAGGCCGCAACTATCCCGATTATCACCGCCACAGGCGACGGCAGCTGATAGAAGGCCTTGTCCACTCCCTTGGCGGTCAGTATGACTCCCGTGGCAAGATAGACGAACACGAACACCAACAGGGGCAGAAACGCCAGACCTCTGCCCGATTCCTTCTTTTCCGACATCATTCCACCGATCCTCCTAATCCTCTAACAGCTCGGGACGAATCGGCAACCGGCCATATTCGCGTCCTGCGTCCATTATCGCCTTGATATTCTCCATGGGAGTACCCTTGGGGATCTGACAACCGGTGCAGAGGATGAATCCCTTGGGGGAATCCCAGGCCTTCCTTATGCACTCCCTAGCGGACCGGAACACGTCGGCAACAGTCCCGTTGGCCACAATGTCGACTGGAGGGATGTTGCCGGTAATAACGACTCTGTCTCCCATCACGTTCTTGGCGTCTTCCAGGTCCTCCACGTTATCTATGGAGAAGTTACCTATACCGGCCTCGACGCAGTCCTCCCATAGAGCCCGGCTCTTCCCGCAGATATGCATGGTTGGCCTGCCTCCGGTGCAATCGGCCACGTGGGTCACGTTGCGCTTCATGTAGGGCAGGGAGAAACTCCTGAACTGCTTGGGGCTTATGACGCTGGTGGAGGACACGGGATCGCAGAACCCCACCCCCAATCCCAGCTGGGCCACCGCCTCTATGTAGCGATCGTTCGACTCGGTTATTACCTCCATCACCTGATGCACCTTCTCGGGGGCCCTGACCATCCACTTGAGCAGATTCTCCGTCCCCACTACTGAAGCGGCCACGCTGAAGGGCCCTGTCATGGAAGCCCCTATGTCGGCCACGTCCCCCAGGGTATCCTTTATGATCTCCAGGGCCTTGAGCAACAGAGGAAGCTTGCCGTCCCTACGGGGATCCGCCGGCTCGAGACGATCCACGTCGTCGAAATCCTTCACCACAGGCTCCAGCAGATAGCTGATGTTGTCCTCCGGATAGCCTATTCTGGACCCCATGGCCTCCGCCATTCCTCTCAAGGTTGTGGATATGCCTATGCTGTCGTGGTGCAGATAGTCGAACAGAGCTATCTCCAGCTCGGCCATCTTTTCCGCCGAATGATAATACTCTTTGGTGGTCACTCCTATGAACTCCGATTTTGTAACCCCCATGTCGGGAACCACCGGGATGCGGTCCATAGACTCTCCCTTGGAGAACGCCGTCATCCGCTCCTTCGGGGTCATTTCATCCTTGAACACAAAAATTCACTCTTTTTCCCATAAAACTATCCCCTTTAGATATTATCTTTATTACTTGAAGTAAGTTTACTGTGTACGATAAAAGCTGTCAAATGACAAATTCATACAAAAAGCGGAGGCAGATCCTCAGGGATCTGCCTCCGCTTTTTATATCTAATTTTATGCTCTAATTCTCGAAAATTCCCTTGACCGCTACCTCTCCGTCTTCCATCATCACCCGGCCTCGAGAGACCACGTGACGGATGGCCAGATCCGGGGTCAGCACCACGAGATCCGAGTCGTAACCCCGTTCCAGACGGCCCTTTCCTCTCAACCCAAGCCCGTCTGCCACGTTGGAGGTGACCATGGCTACAACGGTCTCCAGAGGAACCAGACCGGCGTCCACCGCCGATTTTATCCGTTCCATAAGGGATCTGGGAGACCCCATCGCCATTCCGATCAGCCTCTTACGATCGTCGAATTTAGGTAGGCTTCCGTTTCCGTCGGAGCTGAGGGTTACCGAGGAGAGATCGGCGCCGGCCCTCAAAAAGGCCTCTATGGCACCAAGAGCCCGACCGTCCGCGGTTATGTCCGCCCTGCCGCCGCAGAGGACAAGGTCAACCGCCTCCTTCAGGAGGTCTTCCGTCCGCCCCACGTGGGTGGGGACGAAGTGGCCCGGCGGCACCTCCAATCCTCGAAGGGCCTCCCTGATCGGGCTGAGTCCGGAGCTCTCCGACCCCATATGGACGCAGACAACCCCGAACTTGCCGGACAGCATCCCCGCCGTCCTGACGTCCGACACCAGTCGCCTGATCTCCTGGACCGAGGGGTGGGAGCAACGGTGATCCGACAGGGCCATCTTGACCCCGATCACCTTGTCTATAAGGACCATGTCCCTCATTGTCGATCCGGTCATGGCGGGAGAGGGTATACGATATGAGCCGGTGTATATCCACGTGCTCAATCCCTCGGCCTCCAACCCTCTGGCCTTAGCCAGAAGCTCCTCCAGAGAGCGGGACACTCCGTCGGTACCGAGAAGTCCGACCGCTCCTGTGACCCCGGCCTTCAAAAATGACGAAAGCTCGGCAGGAGGGGTTCTGAACTCCGGGCCTCCCTCTCCTCCGGCGCCGTTGAAATGGTTATGCTGATCTATGAACCCCGGAACCACCTTGCATCCCCCGGCATCCAGAACCTTGAGGTCTGGAAAGACGGACCTCAAGGTTAATTCATCCATAGATGGTTCAACCGACTCGATCCTTCCCCCTAGGGATAGGAAATCCACCGTCTTCGTCTTGGTTGAAACCGGGAAAAACGACGTGCCTCCCTTTATTAAAAGTGGACTCACCTTACAAAAACGGTTCAAGCCCATCGACCCCTTCCCTTCTCTTTATGGATACTAACTACGTACACTTTATTTGTATCCATAAAAGATAATAAACCTCAGAGATCGAGCTGTCAACTACGGAACAAAGATGTACAATACGGTAAACGTCGCATATAGGGAGGTATATTCATGGACAGTTTATACGTTGGGGCCGCCAGAGACCTGATCACGGCCTGCATAGATCTCCAGAAGTTGAACAAATACATCAGAGACCACGAAGGGATGCCTCCGGCTTTTTTCATGGCGATACCGGGAGAGTCGGCGCCTCTCATGACCAGCCTGGCTGTGGACGACAACGACAAGATATCACTGTCCCTCGGCAGGGGGTATCACGATCTGGACGAGGAGTTCAGCAGGGATCCACAGGGGGTATCGGCCTTTTTCTTCACCTGCACCATCGGGACGAAGGACTCCCTGTCCGATCAGGCCCTGGAGTGGTACGACTCGATAGAATACGAACCGGACGGGATCCTGTACCCCGAGCCGCTGGTCTACGACGATTTTTTCGACAGCGTAAGGTGTCCCGAGGCGGGAGAGATTATCTGCTTTCTATACGCGATAAAGGCTGTAATAGAGCTCTGTAAGAAGGGGACCATCATGACAGAGGACTTCAGGGAGAGAAGGCCCACCGTCTTCGTGTCGGGCCATCCCTCCTGTCCCCTCATAGGGATAGGAGAGGAGTTGTTCCATCGGGATACCTTCGCAGAGGTGGAGGCCCTTCCGTCCATGGACCGGTCGATCAGGGAGCTGCCGGTTATCGATACCGGCTGGACCGTGGGAGCCAAGAAACTGGGAAGAGAAGATAGAGGCGGGCAGACCTTCATGGTCGTCGAGCTGGAGGGAGAGACCACCTCTGGAAAAAAGATACCTGTGAACGGAGGCGGCCTCATATCCCTATGGAAGACCCTGGAGACCCTCTTCTCGACGGGAGCCATGGGGAAGCCGGGCATACCGGCCAGGCTAAGGATATGCCACCCCGGCCTGGCCCCCATGGCGAAGACTTTCATAGGAGACATGGTGGAGGTGACCCAGGCGGACCCCACCGATTCCATGGCGGTTCTTTTGAATCTCGAGTGAGGAAAAAGACGAAGGGAGCCCGTTTCCGGGCTCCCTTCGCAGTTCATCCGATATGGATCACCTGCCCGCCATGATGGCGGCCACGTCCTCCTCCACCGTTCCGATTCCCCTTATGCCGAAGTTGTCCACCAGCACCTTGGCGACGTTGGGCGAGAGGAAGGCGGGAAGGGTGGGCCCGAGGCGGATATCCTTGACCCCTAAAAAGAGCAGGGCCAGAAGTACGGCCACGGCCTTCTGTTCGTACCAGGCGATGTCGTAGGAGATGGGCAGCTCGTTGATGTCCTCCAGGCCGAAGGCCTCCTTCAGCTTGAGGGCTATAACGGCCAACGAGTAGGAATCGTTGCACTGACCGGCGTCTAGCACCCTGGGAATGCCACCGATGTCGCCCAGGTTCAGCTTGTTGTAGCGATACTTGGCGCATCCCGCCGTCAGTATAACGGCGTCTTTGGGAAGGGCCTCGGCGACCTCCTTGTAGTAGTCTCTCGTCTTGTGACGACCGTCGCATCCGGCCATTACGACGAAGCGCTTGATAGCGCCGCTCTTCACGGCTTCCACGATCTTGTCCGCCAGAGCCATCACCTGATCGTGGGCGAACCCTCCGACGATCTTTCCCGTCTCCAGCTCTGTCGGGGCCGGACAGGATTTGGCCTTCTCTATCACGGCGGAGAAGTCCTTGGGCTTTCCGTCCTCCCTGTCGGGGATGTGGACCACTCCGGGATAACCGGTCATACCGGTGGTGAATAGCCTGTCCTTGTAGGTGTTCTTCGACTTCAGGGGCACAAGGCAGTTGGTGGTCATCAGTATGGCTCCGTTGAAAGCCTCGAACTCGTCGTTCTGAAGCCACCAGGAGTTGCCGTAGTTCCCCACGAAATGGTCGTACTTCTTGAAAGCAGGATAGTAGTGGGCCGGAAGCATCTCCCCGTGGGTGTAGACGTCCACGCCGGTCCCCTCGGTCTGCTTGAGCAGGTCCTCCATGTCTCTCAGGTCGTGACCGCTGATAAGTATGGCCGGATTGTTCCGAACCCCCAGCTCTACCTCGGTGATCTCCGGCTTGCCGTAGGTCTCGGTGTTGGCCCTGTCCAGAAGGGCCATGGTCTGTACAGCGAAATCGCCGGCCTTCATGACCATGGCGACCATCTCGTCCACAGACAGGTCCTTCGTGGTGGAGTCCAGGGCCTCCATGAAGAAGCCGTAGATCTTCGGATCCTCGTAGCCCAGCACGGCGGCGTGGTCTCCGTAGGCGGCTATCCCCTTAAGGCCTATGACCAGAAGCTCCCTGAGGGAACGAACGTCCTCGTTCTCCGTCGCCAGCACCCCCACCGAGAGGGCCTTGTCGGCGTACTCGGATATGGAACCATCCCAGGTGGCGCAGTCCGGAACGGAACCGTCGAAGCTTCGCCCTTCCTTCTCTTTATAGGCGGCCTCGAAACGAGCTCTCAGGTCGTCCCTTCTCTTGATGGCCTCGCCTATGAGCCCGACGAAGCGGTCGTCGTCCCAGTTGGCGTTGGTTATGGTGGCGAAGAGTCCCTGGGCTATGAAGAGCCCGTCGGATTTATCCAAAACCCCCAGATTTTCGGCTTTCTTCCCCCAGACGGCTATCCCCTTTAAGACGTATATCAGAAGATCCTGTAGGTTAGCGGTGGATTCGGGCTTTCCGCAGACCCCCCTGACGGTGCAACCCGAGTTCTTGGCGGTCTCCTGACACTGGAAACAGAACATGGACATTCTTTCATCTCCCCCTCTGTGTAAGGTTATAATAAGCACGGGGAAACTTATCCCCGCACATCACGCTTATCATAATGGACTATGAAAAAACATATATCCTTGACCGACGTCAAGAAAACGAGGGGGGATTCGCCAGGTGACCATGGAAAAGGCGATGGAGAGGATTCCCGGATTCAACGGACTTTCCCGGGATGAGACCGAAAAGATACTCTCGATCTCCATACTCAAGAAGGCGAGAAAAAAGGAGATAATCTTCTCCGACGGGGAGGTCGGAGAGGGGTTCTTCGCCGTGCTCAGAGGCAGGGTGAGGGTCTACAAGATGTCCGAGGAGGGGCGAGAGGTGATACTCCACGTCTGCGGCCCGGGGGACCACTTCGGCCAGGTGTCCATGTTCGCCGGAAAAAACTATCCCGCCTGGGCCCAGGCCATGTCCGACTCGAAGCTGCTGCTCTTTCCTAGGAGGGCCTTTCTGGATCTGTTGTCCAGAGAGCCTCAGATAGCCATGTCTATGATGTCCGGCCTTTCCTCCAAGATGAGAGAGCTTACGCTACAGGTGGAGAGTCTGGCCCTCAAGGAGGTCCCGGGGCGACTGGCGTCGTATCTCATCATGCTGGCTGAGGAGAAAAAATCTCCCGGAAGCCTGCATCTGGACATTCCGAAATGGCAACTGGCCTCCGTTCTGGGGACTACCCCGGAGACCCTATCTCGGATATTCTCCGACATGACCGATCGAGGGCTGATAGATCTGGACAGGAGGGACGTCACGCTTCTGGACCACACCGCCCTGAAGGAACTGGCGGAACACGGCAGATTCTACGACGTCAGGACCCCAAAAAAATAGGAGACGGCCCGAAAGGACCGCCTCCTGACCTGTGAGAGAGAAAATCCCAGTTAAACCGGAATCTTAACGTGGCTATTTCTCCTCTATGGAATCGATCATACCCTCCATCTGAGGGTGATCCCCTATCATCACCAACATGATGTACTCGGAGTCGTCGCCACAGAGCACGGCGTTGCACTCGACACCACTGGGATTCTGGAAGCCGAACATGTACACGTCACCATCCTCTTCCGGTTCGGTGGCGTTGAGTTGCTGGGCATAGGCATATGCGAGGTCTTTTATCGCCGTCCCGTCGTTGTCCTCTACAGTCACGGTAAGAGCGGCGGACTTATCGTTCGCCATAATCGTGACGGTGCTTCCGTCCTGAGATACCCTCCATCCGTCGGGAACTTCAATGGAAAAACGGGGATATTCGACAGTAGCGGCAAAGGCACTCAGTGAAAGGGCAAGAACGAGCACCAGCGAAAGCAGAAAACATCTCTTCTTCATAGTAAAGAAAACCTCCTCGATTACGGCGACGGCGCCGTTTTTTCACACGATAAAATTCTACATTCCGGACGACATGGTCGTCCATAACCCGAGGTCGAGGTTTTAAAGAGAGACGAAATTTTTTTTCGAAAAACGCAACTCCATCGACGACACCCCCGAAAGGAGAGCTCCACCTGTGACGAGAGACCGTCTATTCTCACCCCCTAAATACGGAACTCAAACCATATACAGAAAACGAATGGGAGCTTTTCTCGACAAAAATATCATACAAAATAAAAGATGGGTCTACATTGAGGCCCCATCGGGATTCGGAAAGACCGTATCCATCTCCCGATGGATCAGCCCCCTCAGGAACAAGCTGGCATGGATAAACCTCTCCATCGACGACGACGTTCCGGAACGTTTCGTTCACAAGCTGGTGAAGGCCATGGCCTTCGCTCAGAAGTCCAACAGAAAACTCGCCAAGGCCGCCGAATCGACAGGTCCACCTCGGGAGGTGCTGTACCGATCCGTCTCGTCCCTTTTAGACAACGACAAGAACTACGTCGTGGTCGTAGACGACTTTCAACACATATCCGACAACGAAACCCTGGAGATATTATCAGAGCTGGCGATAAATCCATCCTTTCGATTTACTTTATGCATACTCAGCAGAAAAGGCCCCCCGAAGGAGCTGTCCCCCTCGATACTGAACGGCAATATGGCACTGATGACGGAGGAATACCTCGTCATGGACGAAGAGGAGATATCCTCCATGATGACCAAGCACCATATGAGCCGGAGAAAATCGGAAGAGGTCATATCCGAGACGAAGGGGTGGCCGGTAGCGGTAAACTCCTATCTGATGGGAGACGAAGGCGACTGGAGCCTTCTGGACGACTATCTCGACTCCCGGGTGTGGGACAGATGGCCCGAGGAGGTCAGGGAATTCATGGTAAGGGCAGCACCCTGTCCCAGGCTGGACGAGGATATATGCCGCAGCCTGAACGGATCGAGAAACTACGAGCCCCTTCTGAAACACATCCGCAGCAGCGACGCCTTCCTGGAAAACTCGGAGGACGGCGGATACAGCATATTCCCCCCCTTCAGGGAGTATCTGCTCAGAAGGATCAACTCCCAGCTGAGTAAAGACAGGATCGACGAGATACATCGGTATCTTGGCAGAATATTCTTCGACGAAGGGGACTACCTGGTAGCGGCGGATCTATACGTGAGGTGCCTCTGCCTCTCCGGACTGTCCGACTGCTGCACGGCCATGACGAAATACAGAAAGGAGATCTCGGTCCACAGCAGATTCCGTTTCTTCAAGGAGAGAGTGTTAGGACGGATCAAGTTCACCGAAGACGAGGGACTGCCTCTTCTGGCCCAATCGGCCTTCATGTACTACCTGGACGGCAACGCCGAAAGGTTCACCGAGATCATGGACATGCTGTACAAGAGGGCGGAGAGATGCGGAGACGGCCCCTTCGCGTCCTTTCTGACATTGCTGAAGGTCCTGGACTTCAGGATACCTCTGAATCTCTACCTTGAGAGGGTGATAGACGGCAAGGAGACTCCCACGTCGTCCATATGCTTCGGAAAATCCCCGTCTCCCGGAACTTTCACCGCCAATATGCCCTTGATGCACAGATCCCTCAGGGAGAGGTCCGACCTGGCTCTGTCGATGGAGGAGCTTCACAAAACAATGGCTAGATACAGGGAACCTCTGAAGAAATTTCTGGGACAAGATCACATCATACTTCGGGAATGTCAATTCGCCGGGGTACTGTATGAACAAAACCACCTAGAGGAAGCCTACCATCATGCGGTGGAGGCTCAAACCGTTGTAATGAAGGTAAACTGCCGTCGTGACGTCCGTTTCTGCTCCGACATGATACTGATCCACATTCTAAAGGCCATGGGACGAAGAGACGAGGCGTCAATGATAGCTTGCGAGATGGAGAGACAGATCAACCGCGACAGAGCCACCGACCTGATCCCCAACCTCAAAGCCTGGAGATTCCGGGAAAGGATGGTCTCAGGAGACGGAACGGCTGCGGAGGAGTGGCTGATATCCTACGGAGAAAACCCTATTTTACAGCCGGACCTATACGACATCTACCGACACTTCACCACCGAGAGGGCTCTTATTGCATCGGGAAAACCTGCTTTAGCCGTCCTGTTCGGGGAAAAACTTCTCCGTCTAAGCCAAGACTTCAATAGACCTATGGACGAGCTTGAATCCTACATCCTCCTCTCCACGGCCTACTGGAGCACCGACGACAGAACACGGTCCTACGAATACATCGAAAAAGCTCTGGCCCTGGCCGAACCTTACGGCTACGTGAGGATGTTTCTCGACGAGGCCCTGTCGATAAAGCCGATGATGGTCTCGTTTCTCAGGAGGACGAAATCCGACGGCAGGCGGATATCCGGCTTCGCCTCCGAGGTGGCCCTGGCCGTCACCGGAACTAGTTACGAAGACGTTGTCCCGAGCCTCGAAGAGACCTCTTTGAGCGAGAGGCAGATGAGGATTCTGGCCCTGCTCAAGGGTAACGGCAGCTACAGGGATATAGCGGAGGATCTAGGCATAGCCCACTCCACCGCCAAATACCACGTGACCAGACTCTACCGTTTTCTGGGAGTCTCGAACGGGGCGGAAGCCCTGAGAAAAGCCCGCTCCATGGGGATAATATGAAGGGAGGAACAGCGAGGATGTTGAAAGTATCGGCGAAAGACGCGATATACATTTTCGAGCCGGAGATGAGCCCGGCGGCATCGGTCAAACCGGGGGAGGTCTTCAAGGTGGAGACCAGCGACTGTTTCTGCGGCCAGATAAAGTCGGAGGGAACCCTCTGCTCCGAGATAGACTTCGACCGCATAAACCCGGCGACCGGCCCGATAACCATAGAGGAAGCCGAGCCTGGAGACACACTGGCGGTGGAGATAATAAGAATGGATCTGGCGGACCACGGCGTGGCCGTTACCGTTCCGGGAGAGGGACTGCTGGGAGATTCGGTGGAGCGTCCGTCCACAAAGATCATCCCCATAAGAGACGGCAAGTGCCTCTTCGCCGGCCTGTCTCTTCCGGTGAAACCGATGATAGGTGTTATAGGGGTAGCTCCGGAGGAGGGGGCCTTTCCGACAGGAACTCCCTGGAGTCACGGAGGAAACATGGACACGAAGGACATAGGTCCGGGAGCGACCCTCTACCTTCCGGTCCGCCGTCCCGGAGCCCTTCTGGCCATGGGAGACTGCCACGCCGTCATGGGAGACGGCGAGGTGTGCTGCTCCGGATGCGAGGTAGCCGCCACCATAACCCTGAGGACCTCTCTCATAAAGGGAAGCTCACGAAAATGGCCGATTCTTGAGACCTCCGAGGGATTATCCGTCATAGTATCCGGAGAGAACCTGGATTCGGCCCTGTCGGAGGCCACCTCCGAGGCGGTGGACATGCTTAAAGCGGGGCTGGGACTCTCCTGGGAGGACGCCTACGTTCTATCCAGCCTGGCCATGGACCTGAGGATATCCCAGCTGGTGGACCCGAAAAAGACGGTCCGAGGGGTCATACCCATAAAGGTTATGTCTCCCTCCCGACTGTTCGGGAATTTATCTTACAGAGGAGATTAATAGATATGAAAGACATCCGCGACTACGTTAAGGAGCAATACGGAAAGGCCATAAAAAGCGGTTCGTCGTGCTGCGGATCGGGAGGATGCTGCTGCGGCACGAACGGCGAGGACCCCTTCGGCATAACCTGCGGAAACTACGACCAAGGAACCCTGGAAAATACGCCGGGGGAGACTTCCGGCCAGTCTTTCGGATGCGGAAACCCCTTCATGGAAGCGAATATAAGTCTCGGCGAGACCGTCCTCGATCTAGGCAGCGGCGCCGGATTGGACCTCTTCCTAGCATCGGAGATGGTCGGCCCGAAAGGCAAAGTCATAGGGCTCGACATGACCGACGAGATGCTCGCCACAGCCGAATCGAACCTCAAGGGGATAGAAAACGTCTCTCTAGTCAAAGGCTACATAGAGGATATGCCTATAGAAAGCGAGTCCATCGACGTGATCATCTCCAACTGCGTTATAAACCTCTCTCCGCATAAGGAAAGGGTTTTCAAGGAAGCCTTTCGCGTCCTCCGTCCCGGCGGACGTCTCTGCGTTTCCGACACGGTTTTCACCCGTTCCGTCCCGAAGTGGTTCGTCGAAAACCTGGCGGCGTGGTCCGGCTGCCTCTCAGGCGGTCTACAGGAGACGGAATACGAGATAAAACTGAGGGAGGCGGGATTTAACGAGGTGGAGGTAAGGCGTAAAAAAGTGTACTCCATCTCCGAGTCGGCGGCCTCGTCGGCGTTCCCCGGAATATCCGAGGAGAGACGAAGTGAAATAGACGGCGCCCTTGCCAGCGCCATCATATTGGGGAAAAAGCCCCTTGAAGAAGAGTGAGTCTCGGTCACTCCTTGCTTCCGGGGCCGAGGAACCTGTCCAGCAACAGGGCGGTGTAGAGATTGAGGCAGGTACGAAAATTCCTCAGATCGTGGCCCGAATAGACCTTTATCTTGTCCAACCTGTATATGACGGTATTCCTGTGCAGGTGAAGCTCCTTCGCTGTGTTGACCAGTGAGAAGCCGCTCTCGCACCACGATCGAATCGTATCCTTGAGCTCGTTCCAGTCCGGCTCCTCCCGGAGGGTCCTCAGGCTGGACAGCACGAACCGGTTTCTCACCGATGGGGCGACGGTGGATATCATCTCCTCCAGCCGATAGTCGTCTATACAGTAGACCCCGGGCCCCTGCATGAACTTCTTCCCCAGGGTCAAGGCCCTCCAGGACTCCTTATAGGAAGCGGCCAAATCGGCAATCCCCAGGGCGGGAGACCCTATTCCCACGGCGGCGTTTAGCCCCTCGTCGGTTATCCTGCCCAGAAGGTCCTCGGTCTTCTCCCTGGTTACCGTGACGGCATTTGACGGTGCCGGATAGGACTCGGCAGGCCGAACCCCGTGGAGCACCACGAAACGGTTGTTGCTCTCCATGGTGGATATATCCTTTGGACCGTTGAAGATCCTCCTTATCTCCAGGAGGATCTTTCTCTTTACGCCCTGTATCACTGTCTCGGGCTTCTCCCCCTCCCGGTTGACGTAATCCCTCCTCACTGACAGGGCGAACCGTCCGAACTGGTACAGATCCACCGCCACGGGAACGTATATCCATGTCCTGTCGTATCTGAACTCCGAGGCCCTGGCGAGGAGGATGGTCTCGTTGCTGACCCCCGGGACGAAGGTGGACAGGTCCTGGATGAAATCCTGAAGTATATGCTCCCTGTTGGCCGCGTGCTCGAAGAACTCCCTCTCCTTAAGAAGTATCTCTATCTGTTTTTTCACTATCAACGCGAAGGGACGGACCTTATCGGCGTCTCCGGTTATGGCCATAGACCCCACCACGGAACCGGACATTGAGCTTATGGGATAGGTAACCCCCGGCAGGGTTCCCTTGAGCCCCCTGGCCTCGTCCTCTGAGGTGGAGCTGCCCCTCCTCTCGGCTATGACCGCCAGAGAGGCCTCGTGAAGTTCTCCGACCCTGTTCTCGTCGCTTGCTCCCACTATCACCCCGTCGGTATCGGTGATTATGACGTTGTAGCCTATGACGTCCGATGTGGACCTGGCTATCTCCATGGCGTGCCGCCTCAGGGTAGAATCGGACCAATTAGGACGAGACTTTATGACCATTTTTTATGGGAACCTCCTCTTTGTATGAACCGTACAAACCACCGCCTCTATTGAGCCACAAATCATGTTTTTTTTCAACGATGATTGTACAGACAATTGAGACTAGACTTTAGCTGCAAGATGAAAGATCTTTCCAAGATCGATATAAATACATTGAGGAGGTTTGTCATGAGGCTTGAACTGCACAGGGCCGAGGTCCGGGACCTGCGATGGGGCACCCCCACCAGGCTGGAGAATCACGTCCTCTACGTGGACAAAGAGGAAGCCGTCGCTGCCATAAGCGACGACGATCGCATAGAGAGCTGGGAGATCGACCTGGCCAGACCGGGCGAGTCGGTTCGGATAATCCCGGTTAAGGACGTAATAGAGCCCCGGGTCAAACTGGAGGGAGGAAGCGGATTCTTCCCGGGAGTACTGGGCCCCAACGAGACGGCCGGGGACGGCAAGACTCTGGTCCTCAGCGGAGCGGCAGTGGTGTCCGCCGGGCCGATAATGGCCTTCCAGGAGGGCTTTATCGACATGACCGGGCCCGGAGCGGAGCACACACCGTTCTCCAAGACCTTCAACGTGGTCGTAAACGCCCATCCCGTAGAGGACCTCGAGAAGCACCAGTACGAGGAGGCATTGAGGCTCGCAGGACTTAAGGTAGGCCTTTATCTGGCTGAGTGCTGCAAGGACGCCGATATCGACAAGGTGGAGGTCTTCGAGAGAGGAACCGTGGCGGAGGAGGCACTCAAGTATCCCGACCTTCCCAAGGTGGCCCATCTCTGTATGTGCATCACCCAGGGGCTCCTTCACGACACCTATCTTTACGGAGTGGACATGAAGAACATACTTCCCACGCTGGTCCATCCGAACGAGATAATCGACGGAGCCATGGTATCGGGGAACTGCGTGTCCGCCTGCGACAAGAACACCAGCTGGCATCACGTCAACGACCCGGTCATAAAGGAACTCTACGCCCTTCACGGCAAGGAGATCAACTTCCTCGGAATGATTCCCACGCTGGAATCCACCGTGCTGGCCGGCAAGGAGAAGACATCTTCCTTCAACGCCAAACTGGCCCACGAGCTCGGGGCCGACGGGGTCATAATCACAGAGGAAGGCTACGGCAACCCCGACACGGACATCTGTATGAACGTCAAGAAATGCGAGGCCCTGGGAATCAAGACTGTGGTCATAGCGGACGAGGCCTCCGGAACCGACGGATCCGGACAGGGGCTGGCCGACGCGACTCCGGAGCTCACCGCCTTCGTTTCCGCCGGAAACGTCAACGAGATGCTGGAGGTTCCCGCGATGGACAGGGTGATAGGCTACCCCGAATCGATAGCTCACGTGTCCGGAGGAGCCGACGACAGCCTCAGGGAGGACGGTTCGATGTACGTCGAGCTTCAGTCGATAATAGGATCGACCTGCGAGATCGGTACGAACCGTACCGGCTCGGAGTGGGTTTAGGCTGGGAGGATATAGCGATGACCTTCAGGATAGTCCACTACATAAACCAGTTTTACGCGGGAATCGGAGGAGAGGAAAAGGCCCATGTCGTGCCGGAGTCCAGGCCGGGATTCGTCGGTCCGGGACTTGCTCTTAACGGCGCCCTCGGCTCGGAGGCCAAGGTGGTAGGCACGGTTATCTGCGGCGACAGCTACTACGGAGAGCACATGGACGAGGCCAGAGAAGACGTGCTGAAGATGATAGAGGCCTTCGAGCCCGACGGGGTGGTCGCAGGGCCGGGATTCTTCGCCGGAAGATACGGGGTGGCCTGCGGCGACGTGTGCGCCTCCGTGGAGGAAAAGCTTAAGATACCCACGGTGACGGCTCTCTACCACGAGAACCCCGGAGCGGAGATGTACGCTTCGAAGACCTATATCGTCCGGGCCTCCGATAGCGCCAGAGGCATGAAGGACGCGGTAAAAACCATGAGCTCTCTGATCCTCAAGAGGCTGAAGGGCGATGCCATGGGATCCGCCATGGAAGAGGGATATCTGTCCAGAGGGATCAGAAAGGTGTTCTTCCACGAGAAGAACGGCGCCCAGAGAGCTGTGGAGATGCTCCTCAAGAAGATGGACGGCCAGCCCTTCCAGACCGAGTACGAGATGCCGGTGTTCGACAAAATTCCGCCGTCGGCTCCCATAGAGGACCTCTCCAAGGCGACCATCGCCATAATAACCTCCGGAGGCATAGTTCCCAAGGGCAACCCGGACAAGATAAGGGTATCCTCCGCCGAGAGCTACGGCATATACGACATAAGTTCACTGAACGATCTAACGCCGGACAACTACGAGTCCATCCACGGCGGCTACGATACCACCTGGGCCAACGAGAACCCCGACGTTGTCCTTCCTCTGGACGTAATGAGGGAGCTCGAAAAAGACGGAGTCATAGGCAAGCTTCACGAATACGCCTACTGCACCACCGGAACAGGCACCGCCGTAGGACACGCCGAACGCTTCGGCCAGGAAATAGGCGCAAAGCTGAAGGACAGCGGCGTAGACGGAGTAATACTAACGTCCACCTGAGGATCCTGCACTCGATGCGGCGCATCGATGTCCAGGGAAATAGAGAACGCGGCGGGTATACCGGTGGTCCAGATGGCCACCATCGTTCCGATAATGCTGACCGTCGGAGCTAACAGAATAGTTCCCGGAGTGGCCATCCCCCATCCCATAGGAGCTCCCGACCAGGGCCCCGAGGGAGACAGAAAGGTCCGGAGGAAGCTCCTGAACAAGGCGCTCGAAGCTCTGACCACCGAGGTTTCCGAACAGACAATCTTCAAGGCCTGAGGAGGTGGCGGAGTTGATCGTCGTCACCAACAACGAGAAAACCAGGGATTCCCTCCCTCTGACGCGATGGGTTGAAGGTACCGCCCTCGACGTCCTTGACGAGGTAGAGTCCATGCTTCGAACGGGGTACGGTCTGGTGAGCGCCCCTCTTTCGGCCAACAACAGGCTGAACCGCTCTCCCTACCGTTCTATCATCCTTGGAAAACAGGGAACCTGGTCCGGAGACGACCTGGAACTGGTCGACAAGGCCAGAGCCTTCCTCAAGAGCCAGAGGATAGCCCAAGACAGCTCAGCCGACGGAGATTATCGTTGGATCGACGCCGATCTGACAAAGACCGCCTGGAACGAAGGCCTGAAGCTGGGCCTCCAGCCAGGAGATCCTAAGGGGGCTTCCTATGAATAACGACGACTACAGCGTAAAGACGGTGATAACCTTCGGAGGAGCCTTCATAGCGTTTCTCATAGGATCGGGGTTCGCCACGGGGCAGGAGGTGCTCCAGTACTTCACGTCATACGGCTACAGGGGAATAGCCGGAGCGGTACTGACGTTGATACTGCTGCTGTTCGTAGGGGTGAGCTTCATCACCGTGGGGCAGGAGGAGAAGTTCGAGAGGAGCAGCGATATCTTCAGGTATTACTGCGGAGATACCCTCGGAGGATTCTTCGACTATTTCGCCACGGTCTTCATATACCTCTCCTTCGTGGTCATGATAGCCGGAGCGGGAGCCACGGTCGAGCAGCATTTCGGCCTTCCCGTTTACGTCGGAGGCGTCCTCATGGCCCTTCTGGCCGGGTTCACCGTCTCCTTCGGGCTTGGCAGGATAGTGGACGTGATAGGCAGGATCGGCCCCACCATAGTGGTAATATCCATAGGGCTCGGACTGGCTTCCATATTCGGCAACTTCGACGGCATAGCCCGAGGTCAGGAGGCGCTCCCGACCATGAATATCATGAAGGCGTCCTCCAACTGGATATTCGCAGCCGGATCCTACGTTGGCTTCTGCATGCTCTGGCTGGCGTCCTTCCTGGCGGCCATGGGTGCCACGGCCAAAAGCAGAAAAGAGGCGGCCTACGGGGCCGGTCTGGGGGCGATAGGGTTCTCCCTGGCCATCATAGTGGTGGCCCTGGGACTGCTGGCCTACGTGAAGGACGTGGCGGCGAGCCAGATACCCATGCTGATACTGGCGGAGAAGGTCCACCCCATGCTGGCGAACGGCTTCTCCCTGATAATAGTGGCGGGAATATACACCACGGCGGTTCCGCTTCTGTGGTCAGTCTCCTCCAGGATAGCCGAGGACAAGAGCCCCCGGTTCAGAACGGCGACGATTATACTGGCCGTAGCGGGGCTGGTGGTCGGGATATACCTTCCCTTCGCCAGGCTGGTCAACATAGTCTACGTTATAAACGGCTATGTAGGCATACTCCTTCTGGGGATAATGGTATTGAAGAGCTTCAGACAACGTGTCGCTAAAGCATAAAACGTGTCGCTAAAGCGTAAAGAGAGCACGGATAGATGATTAGGGGAGCCTTCTGGCTCCCCTAATCCCTTTTATACCATCTTTTCCGGACAGGCTCCCCATGGCTACCGCCGCCTCTTTCGTTGTCGCTGCTCTGGCTTCGGTTCACGTGGTTATTCGGGTGGATCGAAAACCTGGAATCGTCGGATGCTATCCCGGCTATTTTTTTTACAAGCCCTAAATCAAAGGTGCGGAGTCTCTTTCTCTTGTGAAGTCCTTGACCGTTAAACCGTATAGTGTTAATTTTATAAAAAAATAACCGCAGGGAAGTTTTCTCCTAGCGATAAACTAGGGAGGGAAATACCCGAAAACGGACGCAAAAACGCGGTGCGTCTACGGCCTTATCCGGACGAAAGCGCTTGACAGTCGGCTCCTGCCTAAATATATTAGAGAGTGTTTTAATTTTAGAGGACTGCGCCCAGAATCCTCATTACCGTCTCTGTCGTGGCAAGAAAACCAATCGCCCATGAGGAGCTAGAGAAATGGCCGAAGTCTGGCGGAGCAGCGGACAAGAGCAGAAAAGGACGAAGCTGAATGAGCAGGAAGAACGAAAACAACAATTCAGTCGACTTGGATATTGGGACTCTCTCCGGACATCTATGGGAGACGGCCAATATCCTGCGTGGTCCTGTCGACGCGGCCGATTTCAAAACCTACATCTTCCCACTGCTGTTCTTCAAGCGGCTCTCCGATGTCTATGACGAAGAGTATACCGTGGCGCTGGAAGAGTCAGACGGCGACGTGGAATTTGCCCAGTTCCCCGAGAACCACCGTTTCCAGGTTCCGGAGGACTGCCACTGGAAAGATGTCCGGGCCAAGAGCGCCAATATCGGCCATGCGCTCCAGAAGGCGATGCGTTGTATCGAGCAGGCCAACCCGGACACCCTGCACGGCATCTTCGGTGATGCCCAGTGGACCAACAAAGACCGCCTTTCGGACGCGCTGCTCAAGGACCTGATCGAACACTTCTCGTCGCTCAACCTGGGCAACGAGCACTGTAAGGCGGACATTCTCGGCCAGGCCTATGAATATCTGATCAAGAAATTTGCCGACCTGACCAACAAGAAGGCTGGTGAATTCTATACCCCACGCTCCGTGGTCGCACTGATGGTTCGCATCCTTGCACCCAAAGCCGGGGAAACCATCTACGACCCGGCCTGCGGCACCGGCGGCATGCTTCTCGAAGCGCTGCATCATGTCAAAGAACATGGCGGCGACGAAAACCTCATGCTGGGCAAGCTCTACGGCCAGGAAAAGAACCTGACCACATCCTCCATCGCCCGGATGAACCTCTTTCTCCACGGCGCGGAAGATTTCCATATCGAACGCGGCGACACCCTGCGCTTGCCCGCCTTTTATTCAGGCGACAGCCTCGCCAGCTTTGACTGCGTCATCGCCAATCCTCCCTTCTCCCTGGAAAAGTGGGGGGACGATGTCTGGATCGACGACCCCTACGGCCGCAACTTTGCCGGGTTGCCGCCAGCCAAGTCCGGCGACTTCGCCTGGGTCCAGCACATGATCAAGTCCATGGCCCGCAAGACCGGCCGCATGGCCGTGGTGCTTCCCCATGGCGTGCTGTTCCGCATGTCCAAGGAAGGCAAGATCCGCCGAAAGCTGCTGGAGATGGACATGCTCGAAGCGGTGATCGGCCTCGGCCAGAACATTTTCTACGGCACCGGTCTCGCGCCGTGTGTGCTGGTCTTCCGGGACAGCAAGCCCAAAGCCCACCGCCAGAGGGTGCTGTTCATCGACGCCTCGAAGGAGTTCAAGACCGGCCGCGCCCAGAACGAGCTGCTGCCGGAACACGTGGACAACATCCATCGCTGGTACGAAGGAAATCAGGATGTGGAAGGAATCTGCCGGGTGGTCACTCTCGACGAGATCCGCGAGAACGATTTCAACCTGAACATCCCCCGCTACGTGGAACCGGTGATCGAGGAAGAGTCCATGACCATCGATCAGGCCATCGCCAATCTCAAAGAATCGCTGCAGACGGCGTATGCGGCCGAGGATCGTTTGAAGGCGTTGCTCGAAAAAGAAGGGTTAATGGCATGACTAACACATCAACCAGGGTCGAGCGTGCGCAGAAACCACGCAAATGCCCAGAATGCGGGCTCAAGATTTTCCGGAGGCAGATGCAATGATTTCCCAATCCCAACTCGAATCCTACCTCTGGGGCGCGGCTACCTTGCTGCGCGGCTATATCGATGCCGGGGACTACAAGCAGTTCATCTTCCCGCTACTGTTCTACAAACGCCTGTGCGACGTCTATGACGAGGAGCTGGTCGATGCGCTGGAGGAGTCCGGCGGCGATCAGGAATACGCCGCGCTTCCCGAACAGCACCGCTTTCAGATTCCGGAGGACGCTCACTGGAAGGCCACACGCACCAAGGTCAAGAACGTCGGTAAGGCCATTCAGGATGCACTGCGGGCTATCGAAACAGCCAACCCCGACACCCTGTACGGGGTCTTCGGCGACGCTCAGTGGACCAACAAGGACCGCCTGCCGGACCACATGCTGCGCGAGCTCATCGAGCACTTCAGTTCGCAGACGCTTTCGCTCTCGAACTGCCCGGAAGATGAGCTGGGCGTGGGCTACGAGTTTCTGATCAAAAAGTTCGCCGACGATTCCGGCCACACCGCTGCGGAGTTCTATACCAACCGCACCGTGGTTCATCTGATGACCGAGATGCTCGAACCCAAACCGGGTGAGTCGATCTATGACCCCACCTGCGGTTCGGCGGGCATGCTGCTCTCCGCCGTAGCTCACCTGAAGCGACAGAATAAGGAGTGGCGGAACCTGCGACTGTTCGGCCAGGAGCGCAACCTGCTCACCTCCGCCATCGGCCGGATGAACCTGTTCTTGCACGGCGTTGAGGACTTCCGTATCGTCCGGGGCGATACCCTGGGTAACCCCGCCTTTGTCGAAGGCGACCGGCTCATGCAGTTCGATGTGGTCCTGGCCAATCCACCGTACTCCATCAAACAGTGGGACCGCGATGCATGGTCCGCCGATCCGTGGGGCCGAAACCTCTACGGCACCCCGCCCCAGGGCCGCGCCGACTATGCCTTCTGGCAACACATCATCAAGAGCATGAAGGCCAAGAGCGGCCGCTGCGCAATCCTGTTTCCGCATGGTGTCCTCTTCCGCAATGAAGAACTGGCCATGCGCGAGAAACTGGTCGCCCACGACGTGGTGGAGTGTGTGCTGGGCCTCGGCCCAAACCTCTTTTACAACTCACCCATGGAAGCCTGCGTCGTTATCTGTCGGATGAACAAGCCTAAAGAGCGCAGGAACAAGGTGCTCTTCATCAACGCGGTGAACGAGGTGACACGCGAACGGGCACAGAGCTTCCTCACTAACGACCACATCCAGCGCATTGTCGCCGCCTACAAGGCTTTCGGTGACGAGGACGGCTTTGCCCGGGTGGTCAGCAATGACGAGGTGCGGGAGAAAGGCAGCAACCTAAGCATCCCGCTCTACGTTCGATCGGACAACGGAAACGGCAATAGCAACGGAGCAGCCGAAACGATCAGCCTCAAGCAGGCCATTGCGAACTGGCAGCAAAGCTCGATGGCATTGCGGGAATCGATGGAGGGTCTTTTTGAGGTTCTTGAAAATGTAGAGGGAATAGGAGGTAAGGAATGAACATCGGATGGAACTGGACCGGTGCCAAATGGTGGAAGTTCGATTTCCACAGTCATACTCCAGAATCAGATGACTATGGGAAAGGGCATAACCAGGCTCAGTTTAAACAGATTTCCCATAAGGATTGGCTGCTCAACTACATGCGGCAAGGCATCGATTGCGTCGCGGTGACGGATCACAATTCAGGTGCCTGGATTGATCCACTTAAGCAGGCACTCCAAGAATTGGCATCCGAAAATCATGCGGATTATCGCCCGCTATATCTTTTCCCCAGCGTTGAGATTACCGTTCAGGGGAATATTCATATCCTGGCCATTTTCGGCCCAAACAAGACCACCTCGGATATCGATTCGCTGCTCGGTGCGGTGAGGTATCGCGCCACCAAGGGAAAGAGCGACGGCTGTTCTGAATGCTCCGCTGTTGAGGTGATTGACGAAATTGCAAGGTCAGGCGGACTTGCTATACCTGCTCATGTCGATCAGACCAACGGACTTTTTAAGGTTTGTACCGGCAACACACTGGAGCAGGTGCTAGACAACAAGTGTGTATTTGCCATGGAGGTCACAAACCTTGCTCAGGCAAAACCGCAGCTCTACATCAACAAAAATTTGAATTGGGCGGAGGTTCTTGGAACCGATTCCCATCATCCGTCTGGAACCGATGGTCAGCGTTATCCCGGTAGTCATTTTACCTGGGTAAAAATGTCGGAGCCATCTTATGATGGTTTACGGTTGGCACTTATTGATGGTTCTCTCTCTCTGAAACGTTCAGATAGTTTCACAAGTGACCCCAATACCCATGGACAACTCACCATCGAAAGCATCGTGGTTGACGATGCGAAGTACCTGGGGCGAGGGGAATCCTTTTCCTGCCAACTGAACCCCTGGCTAAACACTATCATTGGTGGACGAGGTACCGGGAAATCGACTTCGTTGGAGTTCCTGCGGATTACTCTCAAGAGGAAGGGAGAAATCCCCAAGAGCCTTGAAAAGGAATTTACAAAATACAGTCAAACGTCAAGCAACCGCCAGGATGAAGGGCTGCTAAAAGATATCACGAAAATCACCGTCGGCTTCCGAAAAGACGGTGGCCGCTTTCGAATCACCTGGTCTAACGCCGACGACAGGCACACCATAGAGGAGGAGACCGCTCCCGGAACCTGGAGAACTTCCGAGGGAGACATCGCACAACGGTTCCCTGTCAGAATTTACAGTCAGAAGCAGATTTTCGAGTTGGCGAAGCATCCCCATGCGCTCTTGCAGGTTATCGATGATGCCCCGGCGGTCAATCATCGTGATTGGCAACTTGAGTGGGAGGAACTGTTTTCCAAATATCTCTCAATTCGCGCCCAGGAGCGTGAAGTTCAGGCCGGACTTCAGGAAGAATCGGTAATCAAAGGTCAGCTTGAGGACGTCAAACGCAAGCTCGAGGTTTTTGAAAAGGCGGGCCATGCTGATGTCCTTAAGACTTACCAGCTTAGGCAGAACCAGAGCAAGACCATCGACTCTTGGGAAAAGACCTGGGAAGGTTCCGCTGAAAAGGTCCGAGACATTTCAGGAAGCCTGTTGCCGCCAGAATTGGATTCACAACATTTCGACGTTGGGAATGCGGATGATAAAGAGCTGATCGACACTGCAGCGGGCGTCCGTTCAACATTCGAAAAACTCCAGAGTGAGATGAATTCAATCGCACAGCGGATTGATGATGCGAAGAGCGTATGGAATCAAGTGCGACCAGACCTAGAGATATCGAAGAAAATCACAACGGCGAACCGAGAATACACCGACCTCCTCGGTCAACTCAGCGCGGCAGGTGCGGGCGATCCTTCCGCATATGGCGTTCTGGTTAAGCAGCGGCAAGATCTTGAGGAGAAGTTTAAGGGATTCAACAAGAAGAGAGAAACTCTTTCGCAGCATCAGAAGGACGCGGAAGTGTGCTTGGGCAAGCTCCGTGAGCATCGGGCCAAGATAACCAAGCTTCGCGAGGACTTTCTCAAGGATACCCTCGCCGGCAATTCATATGTACAGATCAATGTCATTCCATTTGGCAACAAGATCACGGTTGAGGAAGAGTTCCGTAACCTGATCGACCGGGGCAATGGCGGCTTTGATCGCGACATCGGCGTGGTCGATGGGGATGAGGGCCTGCTGGCTACACTGACGCAGAACTCTTCCAAAAACATGGAAGAAAAAATTGTAAAGTTAAAAAAAATCCTGATAGAACTCTATCATGACAAACCAGAAGCGGTAGCGAAGGCTAAAGATAGGCGTTTTGTGACACATATTCAAGCTCTGCCTCCAGAACAAATAGATCGAATTCTTTGTTGGTACCCCGAAGACTCGTTGAACGTTACATACAGCCTCAAGAACAGTGAGAGCTTCAAACCCGTGGAACAAGGTTCGCCAGGACAAAAAACGGCTGCGCTCCTAGCTTTTATACTTTCATATGGCAATGAGCCTCTTGTGCTTGATCAGCCAGAAGACGATCTCGACAACCACTTGATCTATGACCTGATCGTGACGCAACTGCGGGAGATTAAACAGAAACGACAGGTGCTGGTGGTTACACATAACGCCAACATCGTCGTGAATGGTGATGCGGAGAATGTAGTGGCTCTCGATGTAAGGTCGGGACAAACACGAATAGTAACTCAAGGAGCTCTGCAAGACCTTTCTGTAAGAAAAGAAATTTGTCGGATAATGGAGGGCGGTAAAACCGCCCTAACTGAGCGTTACAGACGAATAATGGCAGGAGATATCAAAGGTTGAGCACACAATCTCTGAAACCCAGTTGGAAGATAGTAAAATTCGACGATATCGCCCAGAACGTTGCTGTGCGGGTGGATCCTGCCGATGCCAAGACTGACGTCTATGTAGGGTTGGAACATCTCGACCCCAGCACGATTCATCTGCGCCAGTGGGGTCACCCTTCCGATGTCATCGGACAGAAGCTGGCCTTCAAAAAGGGCGATGTGATTTTCGGCCGCCGCCGTGCATATCAGCGCAAGCTTGCTGTGGCCGAGCTTGATGGTATCTGCTCGGCTCATGCCATGGTCGTCCGTGCAAAACCCAATATGATTCTGCCTGAGTTTTTGCCGTTCTTCCTGCAATCCGACATGTTCATGGAGCGGGCCATCGAAATATCGGTGGGCTCGCTCTCACCGACGATCAACTGGAAGACTCTGAAAATACAGGAATTCCCGCTGCCGCCCATTGATGAACAGAAGCGCATTGCCGAGATCCTGTGGGCGGCGGATGAGGCGGTGGAAACAAAGTCCCGTGTGATTAGTGAGTTCGCTGTCTCATGGCAAAAGCTCATTGATTCGATTGTCCCAAACCCGGACGATTCTTCAAGTCGGACTGTAGTTCGCCTTGATGACCTTTGTTCGATGCAAAATGGACGACCATTTCCAAGCTCTGCATATTCGGAACATGGTTTTAAGTTGCTGCGTCCCGGAAATCTTGCTCCCGATGGAAGTCTCAGTTGGGCGAAAGGCTCGACGGTGCATCTTGACGAAAAATATGTGCAAGAAAACTCTGGCTGGGTCGTTCGTCCTGGCGATGTCGTAGTCAATCTTACAGCCCAATCCCTCGAAGACGGATTTATGGGGAGAGTTTGTTTGGCCGTTGAAGGCGACGATAGTCTGTTGAACCAGCGTTTAGGAAGATTCCTTTGTAACGAAGGGGTCGAAAGCGAGTATCTATACCGTGTTCTGCAAACATCACGTTTCCGTCGGATGGTGGAAGCACGGTGTGAGGGCAGCAAGGTCAGACATACATACTTCCGCCACTTTGCTGACCTGCCTGTTGTCAAGGTAACCCATAAGGAGCAAAGGGAAATAATGCAAGCTGCGAGTTTCATTGATGTAGCAAGAAAGGCAGCAAAAGATTCTGTCCGTGATTCGAGAGCCTTGCTGGATAGGCTCGTTAACGGATTTATCAAAAACGGAGAAACCGCCCATGTTTAACGAAGAAAACACGGTCGAACAGATGGTTCTCGACACGCTCTGTGGCGACGTGTAGAGAAGTTTGAAGGGTGAGGTGTGAAATGACCTACTTCAATGAGGGAAATACGGTTGAACAATTCGTGCTGGACACACTGTCTGACCGAGACAATCAGTGGCGCGTTGCCGAACCGAAAGCTGATTATCTCGATTCACACCTCACGCTTCAGATTTCAAGCCTTAAATGGCGCTTCGTGTCCGCCGAGGAGCTGCCCCGTCAACACTCCAACGTGTTGGTGGAATCGATGATTCGCGACGCTCTCATCCGCCTGAACCCGGAAATCAAGGCCCAGCCCGACCGCGCCGACGAGGTGCTCTACCGCCTGCGGACCATTCCGCTGTCGGTGCAGAGCGAAGGCCTGGTGCGGGCCAACGAGCTGTTCGCCGAATGGCTGCGGGGCGAGAAGTCCATGCCCTTCGGCGAGCGAGGCGAACACACGCCGGTGCGTCTGATCGACTTCGAGAATCTCAGCAACAACGATTACGTGATCACCAATCAGTGGGTCTATCCGGTCAAGGAAGGCGGCCGCCGCTTCGACATCATCATGCTGGTCAACGGCATCCCGCTGGTGGTCGGCGAGGCCAAGACACCGGTGCGCCCGGCGGTGACCTGGGTAGACGGGGCCAGCGACATCCACAACGGCTATGAACAGAGCGTGCCGCAGATGTTCGTGCCCAACGTCTTCTCCTTTGCCACCGAAGGCAAATGCTATCGCTACGGCTCGGTGCACATGCCCATCGATATCTGGGGACCGTGGCACGAGGGCGATAACAAATCCGAAGGCACGCTTGTCGACGTGCAGCGCTCCATCCGGTCCATGTTGCGTCCGGATATAGTGCTGGACATCCTGCAGAACTTCACCCTGTTCGCCACCGACAAGAAGCACCGGCGCATCAAGATCATCTGCCGTTATCAGCAGTACGAAGGCGCTAACCTGATGGTGGCCCGCGTGGTCAAGGGCTATCCCAAAAAGGGCCTGATCTGGCATTTCCAGGGCTCGGGCAAGTCGCTGCTGATGGTCTTCGCGGCGCAGAAGCTGCGGATGCACCGCAAGCTCGGCAACCCCACGGTGATGATCGTGGTGGACCGCATCGACCTGGACACCCAGATCACCGCCACCTTCAACGCCGCCGATATCCCGAACATGATCGGCGCAGCCACCCGGCAGGAACTGCAAAGCCTGCTGGCAGTCGATACCCGCAAGATCATCATCACCACCATTCACAAGTTCGGCGAGGCGGACGGTAGGCTGAACGAGCGTTCGAACATCATCGTGATGGTGGACGAGGCGCACCGCACCCAGGAAGGCTATCTGGGCCGTAAGATGCGCGACGCGCTGCCCAACGCCTTTCTCTTTGGCCTGACCGGCACGCCGATCAACAAGCGGGACCGCAACACTTTCTGGGCCTTCGGAGCGAACGAGGACGAGCAGGGCTATATGAGCCGCTACTCCTTCCAGGACTCGATCCGGGACAAGGCCACGCTGCCGCTCCATTTCGAGGCGGTGGACGTGAAGCTGCATATCGACAAGGACGCCATCGACGAAGCCTACTCCCAGATGACCGATGAGCTGAGCGAACTGGATCGTGACGACCTGGCCAAACGGGCCGCCAAGATGGCGATTCTGATCAAGGCCCCGGCGCGGGTGAACGCCATCTGCCGACACATCGTCAAGCACTTCCAGGAGAAGGTGGATCCGAACGGCTTCAAGGCCCAGGTAGTGACCTTCGACCGCGAATGCTGCGTGCTCTACAAGAAGGCTATGGACGAGTTGGTCGGTCCGGAGGCCAGCGCCATCGTCATGCACACCCAGGGTGGAAAATCCGATGAATATGCGGAATGGAAACTGGCCAAGGACGAGGAGGGAAAACTCCTCGACCGATTCCGCGATCCGAACGACCCACTCAAGTTCCTGATCGTCACCTCCAAGCTGCTGACCGGCTTCGATGCGCCGATTCTACAGGTGATGTACCTCGACAAGCCGATGAAGGATCACAACCTGCTACAGGCCATCTGCCGCACCAACCGTGTCTACCCCGGCAAGACCCACGGCCTGATCGTGGATTACCTGGGCATCTTCGATGACGTAGCCACGGCCCTCGATTTCGATGAGAAGTCGGTTCAGAAGGTCATCACCAATCTGGACGACCTCAAGGAAGAGCTGCCCGGCATGGTGGCGAGATGCCTGGCTTTCTTCCCTGGCGTGGACCGTACCGTCAGCGGCTACGAGGGGCTGATCGCGGCGCAGGATTGCCTGCCGGATAACGAGGCCCGGGACAAGTTCGCGGCAGAATACTCGGTGCTTTCCCGTCTGTGGGAGGCGCTGTCTCCCGATCCCTGTCTCGGCCTTTATGAAAAGGACTACAATTGGCTGACCCAGGTATATGAGTCGGTGAAACCACCGAGCGGCAATGGCAAGCTGCTCTGGCACGCCCTGGGGGCCAAGACCATCGAGTTGGTGCATGAGAACGTGCATCTGGAGACGGTGCGCGACGACCTGGACACCCTGGTGATGGACGCCGAGGTACTCGAAGGGCTGCTCGATGCTAAGGACCCGGACAAGAAATCCAAGGAAATCGAGATCAAGCTCATCGCTCGCCTGCGCAAGCACAAGGATAATCCGAGGTTTGTCGCCCTGGGCGAACGCCTTGAAAAGCTCAAGGAGCGGCACGAACAGGGCCTGCTCCACAGCCTCGACTTCCTCAAGGAGCTACTGACCTTGGCCAGGGAGGTCGTCCAGGCCGAGAAGCAGGTGGACCCAGTCGATGAACAGGCCAAGGCCAAAGCGGCCCTGACCGAACTGTTCGCCGAGGTGAAGAGCGGCAAGACGCCGATGGTGGTCGAGCGGATCGTGACCGACATCGACGAGATCGTGAGGCTGGTCCGGTTCCCTGGCTGGCAAAATACCAAAGCCGGAGAACGCGAGGTTCAGAAGGCACTGCGCAAAGTGATTTACGTGAAGTACCAGGTCAAGGACCAGGATCTGTTCGACAAGGCATTCGGATACATCCGGCAGTACTACTAATTGAGAACAAGCAGTTTGAGTATATAAAAAAATCACAGCCAAAAGAGTAGGGGAGCCTTCGGGCTCCCCTACTTCCTTTTAGACCATCTTCTCCGGACGTACCAGCTTGTCGAACTCCTCAGCGGACAGGGTCCCCATGGCTACCGCCGCCTCTTTCAGTGTAATTCCCTCGGAGTGGGCCTTCTTGGCTATGGCCGCCGCCCCGTCGTAGCCCAGCACAGGCGCCAAGGCCGTGACCAGCATCAGAGATCTATCCCTTACCTGGGATATCCGCTCCTCGTCGGCCTCCAGACCCGCCAGGCAACGGTCCGTGAAGGATTCCATTACGTCGCTCAAAAGGCCTATGGAGTTGAGCACCGCATCGATAATCACGGGCATGAAGACGTTCAGCTGGAAGTTACCCTGGCTGGCGGCCACTCCGACGGTGGTGTCGTTTCCCATGACCCTCACCGCCACCATGGTGACGGCCTCCACCTGGGTGGGGTTGACCTTGCCGGGCATAATGGAGCTTCCAGGTTCGTTCGCCGGTATGACAAGCTCTCCCAGCCCGCACCTTGGCCCGGACGCAAGCCACCTGACGTCGTTGGCTATCTTCATGAGGTCCGCCGCCAGGGCCTTGAGGACACCGTGGAAGGCCACGAGCTCGTCCTTGCTGGTCAGGGAGTGGAACTTGTCCGGAGCGGTGCTGAAATCGACTCCCGTGAGGTCCCCTATCTCCTGGGCAATCTTTCTTCCGAAGTCCTCCGGGGCGTTCAGGCCCGTGCCGACCGCCGTACCTCCCAGGGCCAGATCCTTGAGGTATTCCACCGAGGTGATCACCATGGACTGACACCTCTCCATCATGCGGACCCAGCCGCCTATCTCCTGTCCCAAGGTCAGGGGGGTGGCATCCTGGAGGTGGGTCCTGCCTATCTTGACCAGGTCTCGGTAACGGTCGCTCTTCTCCCTCAGGACCTTCGTGATCCTCTCCAGTGCGGGAAGGAGCCTTCTTTCCACCGCCAGTACCGTCGCCACGTGCATGGCGGTGGGGAAGACGTCGTTGCTGCTCTGGCTTCGGTTCACGTGGTCGTTCGGGTGGATCGAAAGCCTGGAATCGTCCGATGCTACCCTGGCTATCACCTCGTTGACGTTCATGTTCGTCTGGGTGCCGCTCCCGGTCTGCCAGAGAGACAGGGGGAACTGATCGGAAAAGTCCTCCGACAGTATCCTATCGGCCGCCTTGGCTATGGCTCGTCCTCTGTCCTCGTCCAAAACCTGAAGCTCCACGTTGACCACTGCTGCGGCCCTCTTTACTAGGACCAAAGCCTCTATTACCTCCTGAGGCATCTTCTCCCTGCCTATGGGAAAGTTGTTCAGGCTCCTCTGGGTCTGAGCCCCCCACAGGGCCTCCTCTGGAACCTGGACCTCCCCTAGGGAGTCTCTCTCTGTTCTGGTCTTCATTCTCCATCACTTCCTAATATTTATTTTTACCGTTTTGAACCTTCAATTTTTCCCTGAAAAAACTAAGTCGATACGTAAGTTGATATAATGGGGGAAAGGGGAAAGGGGTTAGTAGAATGGCAGGAGACGTTTTGGTCCGTTTCGGAGTGGCGGTTCCGGAAGGACTACTGAGGGATTTCGACCGCCAGATAGAGCGAAAGGGAGTTCCCAACCGCTCTGAGGCCATAAGACAGCTGATCCGAGACTCCATCTCGGACACCCGCTGGACCGAGGGGAAGGGCACCGTCTACGGATCTGTGACCATCTCCTACAACCACCATACCAGGGAGGCCTGTTCGACCCTGACCGACATACAGCACGATTTCGGCGACGTCATAATATGCACCAACCACGTCCACGCCGATCACGATCACTGCGTGGAGGTCATAATGGTCAAGGGAGAGGCGTCCAGGGTGAAGGCCCTCATAGAGGAGCTGTCGGGGGTCAGGGCGATAAACAACCTGTCGCCGGTCATAGCCTCCATACTTTAAAGAGGTCGTCGGGAGTTCCCGACGACCTCCGACTTTAACCTTTGAGGGCCACTACCTCTATCTCGACCATTCCGTCCAGAGGAAGCTTGGCTACCTGGAAGGCGCTCCTGGCGGGACACTCTCCCACGAAAAAGGACTTGTAGACCTCGTTCATTGCGGCGAAGTTATTCATGTCGCTGAGGAACACCGTGGTCTTAACGACCTTGTCCATGGAGCTTCCGGCCTTCTCGAGGATGGCCTTGACGTTCTCCAGGGCCTGTCTGGTCTGCTCCTCGATCGTATCGGGAAAGGCCTTGGTGGCAGGATCCATCCCGAGCTGCCCGGAGGTATAGACGAACTGCTCCGTCTCTATTCCCTGGCTGTAGGGACCTATGGCCGCAGGGGCCTTATCGGTGGCTATCGCTTTTCTCAACTTACATCCCTCCTGTTTTTTTATGGTTCCCCTCAATTATAACCAGCATCGTCGAAGACAACCACCCGGTTTCGCCCGTCTTTTTTGGCCCTGTATAGGGCCTCGTCGGCCATGTTGGAGAGATTTTCAAGGGACGCCTTTCCGTTCCACAGAGCCAGTCCGAAGCTGGCAGTCACTCCCTGAAAGCCGTCTCCCAGTGCATCGCATATCCTCTTTCTCAGGTCCTCGGCCACTATAAGGGATTTATCCAGATCCTGCTCCAGTGCCACCATGAACTCGTCGCCGCCCCAACGGCCGAACAGATCTCCCACCCTCAGACGGCCCGATACCGCCTCGCTGGCCAACACCAGGGCCCTATCTCCCTCCAGGTGGCCTCTGGCGTCGTTCAAATCCTTGAATCGATCGAGGTCGAACATTATGAGGCAGAGGGGAAGCCTCCTCCTATCCATCTTCTCCTGAAGGAGAGATTCGAACCTCTGGCGGTTCAGTATACCGGTGAGTTTGTCTATGGAGGCCATCTTCTCCAGTTTTTTGGTGAGCTCCAACCTCTCCTCCTCTATCCTCTTCCGTCTGTCCACGTCCATGATCGTGCCTATCATCCTTAGAGGGAATCCGTCGGACCTTCGATCCACCACCCGGCCTCTCTCCAAAACCCATCGCCATCTTCCGTCGCCTCGGTCCATCCTGTACTCGATCCGGTACTCGTCGCCTCTATCCAGGTGTCCCGTAAGGGCCTTATCTATGTCGTCCCGATCGTCCCTATGGGCCATCTCTCTCCAGGCCCGATAGGGGAATCGTTCCTCGACGTCGCCGCTTCCACCCCATGAACTGCCGCTGACGTACATGGTCATGGTGGGGACGTCGAGCTCCCACAGACCGTCTTCGTTGGCCTCCATGGCGAGACGCAGCCTCTCCTCGCTGCGTCTGAGAGCCCTCTCCGTCTCGACTCTGGAGGTCGTGTCCCTGACGACCATAACGACGATGGACCGTCCTTCCAGCTCGGTTATCCTGACGCTTATCTCCACCGGAAAGGGACCGGAAGGGCCTCTGTGGACTGCCTGAAACAGCCCGCCCTCCTTGGGACTGGAGTTCACCCTTCGGAGGAAGGCGGTGAGCTCGTCGTCGTCCATGAGGTCGTCCAGACGGGAGTTCAGCATCCTCTCCTCCGACAGGCCGTACATGCCAAGAGCCGCCATATTGGCCTCCAGTATGGACCTGTCCCATCGGGATGCCATTATTATGGCGTCTCGGGAGGATGTGAAGAGTATGGAGTACCTTCCGGCGGTTATGGGCCCCACGGGAAAGGAGCGGTGGTCCGACTGGGTCCTGTCCGGTATGGAGTGGTGCAGATGCTCCTGGATCCATCGGCCCTCGATCTTCCGGAATACCACGGTCCTCCTGGTCTCGTATCTTATGGGCTCCCCCTTGACGTTGACACCGTAGACGGCCTGAAAGAAGAGCCAGCCGGCGTCCCCTCTGGCCTTGACGGTGACGAAGCCGTCTATCAGCCTGAGTTCGTCCAGCTCGCCGAAATCACGGGAGAAGCCCTCCCTTATGGCTTCGGAACTTCGGCTGATCTCGTCCCTGCCCGTGCCTACGGATAAAACGTCCGGGGCCATCCACTTCATTATTCCCTCTATGTCGCCTCCGTCGTAGGATGCCATCCACTCCTGGAAGGCCCCGTATATCTCCAGCTCCTCCGGAGTGGGGGTCTCGTTGAGCAGTTTCAACGCGGAATGCCCCCTCCCGTCTTTTTCTTTCTATTTATTGTCCTTTGCCTACTATGATAAGATACGGAAGACATTACAACAACTAGGAGGGGCGATCAACATGACGAAGAGTTTAAAGGCCATAGCTCTGGCCACAGCGCTGATCACCGTATCGGCGTCTTCCGCCCTGGCGGAAGACCTGGGAGACAGGCTCTTTCGGATGTTCCTGGGCGAACTCGATCCACAAAGAGCTCAGATGATACTGAGTGAACCTCCGGAGGAATCCGGATTGGTCAAACACGTCTATATGGACATGGAGGGGGCCAATATAGGAGGAGTCCGGATAGACCGGATAACGATTGAGGGAATGGACGTTGCCTTCACCTCCCCCGAAACATGGGGCACAGAGAGTGCCGGTGTTACCTCCATACTGGCGACCAACGCCGTGGCGGTGATAAAGGAGGAGGACATAAACTCACACCTGAAAAGCAAGGAGTTCGGCGACGACGAAAAATGGAACAACCTCGCCCTGGATTTCTCTCCCGGTAAGGTCTACGCTAAGGGTTACTATCTGGCGGATCTCGTACTTTTGAGATTAAACATATTGATAGAGATAGACGGAACCTTCAAGGTAAAAGAGGGCAAGCAGGTATGGCTTGACGACTACACCCTGAAGGTCAATCGGGCCAAGGTTCCCGAGGGGCTGACCGACAGGGCCATGGCCAAGATACAGCCCATACTGGATCTGGGTAAGTTCATGTTCCCGCTGAAGCTCTCCGGAATAGAGCTCGATGAGGACCGGGCGGTGGTGAAGAGCGTCTCCGAGCCCAGGTCCTTCGAGGGGATGGTCTATGAATACGATGCCGAAACCGTTTCGAGAGATCTGTGACATAGAGGAGCGGCGGTGTTAAAATGCCCTCCATCCGTATAACGAAAGGGGGCAGATCGTCCCATGACGACCGCCGGAAAAGCTCTATCCTCCAAGACTAAAGTAGCCCTTCTATCCACAGGGCATCTGGTGAACGACGTACACACGGCGTTTCTCGACACCTTCTTGCCCTATCTGGTCAAGAATCTGGGTCTGTCCTACGCCCAGGCCGGTATACTGACGTCCCTATCAGGGGTGATCCACACGGTTTTTCAGCCGATAATGGGTCACGTGGCGGACAGACACACCAGGCCCTGGCCCATAATGTTCGGTCCCATAGCGGCGGCTCTGGGGGCATCCATGATACCTCTTTCGACCTCGTACGCCATGGCTCTGGCCATGGTGACTTTGTGGGGGATAGGGGCTGCCACCTTCCACCCTCAGGGACAGGGCTCTCTGGGATACGTGGCTCCTCCGTCGGAGCTGGCCTTCGCCATCTCCCTCTTCGGGCTGGGAGGCATGTCCGGAGGTACCATCAGCTCAATCTATGCCATAGCCCTCTATCGCTACTTTCCCCACTGGGCGATGCCTGTGATAGCGGTTATTCCACCTCTTATACTGGCGGCGGTCTACTACAGAACAATGCCCAGGATAAGGGACAGATCTCCCGAGGAAGACGGCGACGACGTCGGCATGATAAGAAACCTATCCTCCGTGTTCCGCCGGATATATCCAATATGGGCCGTGACCATCCTGAGAGAATGTTCCCAAAAGGGAGTCCGTTTTCTCCTTCCCCTTCTGATAGTGTCGGAGGGAGGCTCGATCACCAAGGTGGGGACTTTTCTGTTCTTCCTGTCCCTCACCGCGTCGATACTGCCTCTGATAGCGGCGAGGATAGCCATGGAGGTCGGAAACGTAAAGATCGTCAAGATAATAATCCCTCTGGCCTCCACCTTTTTGGTGATAGGATGGGCTACAGAGGGCTTTCTGTCCCTGGCTATGATAGTTATAGGAGGAGCGTCTATAACGGCCTGCAATCCCGCCACAGACGCCATGGCTCAGGAGCTGGCTCCCGACAAAAGAAGCACCGCCAGCTCTCTCATGATGGGCTTCTCCTTCGGACTGGCAGGAGTGGCCATGGCCCCTCTGGGATGGTTCACCGACGCTGCGGGACTCCGAGCCGCCCTGGGTATCGTGGCATTTCTGCCCTTTCTGTCCCTTCCGGTGATGTACCTGTTGTGGCCAAAAAAGGGACTTATCCGATAGGATAGGAGAGAAGGAGGTTTCGATATGTCTCTTATGGAGATAATAGGACCGGTCATGATAGGGCCGTCCTCGAGCCACACCGCCGGGGCGGCCAAACTGGGAAACGTGGCCAGAAGATTATGGGGCGGAGACATAAAGGAGGCCACCCTTTACCTCAGGGGCAGCTTCGCCGCTACCTACTGGGGTCACGGCACAGACAGGGCCCTGGTAGGGGGACTTATGGGATGGCATCCCGACGACGACAGAATACCCAGAGCCTTCGAGATAGCATCTGAATCGGGCATGATATACCACTTCAAGGAGGAGTTCGTGGACGGAGCCCACCCCAACTCGGTCCGCTTCGTCCTCTCCGACGGAGATAGGACCATGGAGATGGTGGGGGCCTCCATAGGTGGAGGCTCGGTGAGAATCCAGGAGATAGACGGGTTTCCGGTGGACATAGACGGAGAGCTTCCGACCCTGGTGATATTCCACAGAGACAAACCGGGGGTGATGGCGTCCATAACGTCCGAGCTGTTCAGGATGAAGCTGAACATAGCCCAGATGACCCTCAAGAGAAAGGCACGGGGAAAGGATGCCATGGTGTTCATAGAGATGGACGGAGCCCTGGACGAGGAATCCCTGAAGAGCCTGGAGGGCTTTCATCACGCCTATACCAGGATGTTCCTGCTTCCCCCGGCCAGAGAGGAGATCGAATAATGAGGTCCTTCAGCGAGATGCTGGCCTACATGGAGGAAAACGGGGTTAACCTTCTGGAGGCCATACTGGAGAACGAAGCGGCGGAGCTCGAGTGTTCCACCGACCATGTGCTCCAGGGAATGGCGGACAGGCTGGAAACCATGAGACGGTCCATGGACGATGGCACCAGAAAGGAGATGCACCCCAAGATAGTGGAGCTCGACGCCCCCAAGATGAGACGCTACCGCATGGAGAGAGATCCCCTGTCGGGATCCATATCGGCCAGAGCGTCGGAGATAGCCCTGTCCATAAGCACCTGCAACTCCTCCATGGGCAGGGTGGTGGCGGCCCCTACAGCCGGAAGCTGCGGAATGCTCCCGGGAGTTCTTTTCTCCTGGGAGGAGCATCAAAACCCCGAGGGGAACCTTCTATCCGAGGGACTGACCGTGGCGGCCTTCATAGGTCAGATAATAGCCGAGAGGGCTACACTGGCCGGGGCCGAGGGAGGCTGTCAGGCCGAGTGCGGTGCCGCAGGGGCCATGGCTGCCGGAGCCCTGGTCTGGATGGAGGGAGGATCGGCGGACCAGGTATTCCAGGCCGCCGCTCTGACTCTGAAATCCATACTGGGACTGGTATGCGATCCTGTGGCGGGGCTGGTGGAGGTTCCCTGCATAAAGAGAAACGGCATGCTCGTGTCTTTGGCCTTCATAGCGGCCGACATGGCTCTGGCCGGTATAAGGTCGGTGATACCGGCCGACGAGGTAGTGGACTCCCTCTACGAGGTCGGGCGATCCCTGCCTCCCAGCCTGAGAGAGACCGGCAGAGGCGGGGTGGCAGCCACATCTACAGGAAAGGCCATAACGGCAAAACTTAGAGAATCCGCGCCCTCCCTGGAGGGATGATGAGGAAAGGATGGTTCCATGACCTACAGAGATTGGTTCCCAAGCGGAAAAGGCGACTGGTTCGGACAGGGTGACGGAGGAGGGGAAGGCGAAGGAGGAAACATGCCTCCCAAGTTCAACTTTCCTCTGAACAAAACCCTTACGATAACCCTGGTAATCCTGGGCCTCGGTCTGTTTTTGGTACAGGCCTCGGCGGGACTTCTGACCGATTACTACTGGTATCAAGCCCGAGGACTGACCTCGGTGTTCTGGATGAGGATACTGCCCCAATGGGCCCTCTTCGGGGTGGCCTTCGTCCTCTCGCTTATAGCTCTGTCCGGATCTCTGAGGCTCGCCAAAAAGAGAGCCGCCGATATTCCCCTTCCGGACGAGATCGCACGGATGCTGCCACTGAGGGCCCCCTTCGCCGGACTGATAATACTGGCGGCGGCGGTGCTGCTCGCCCTGATGTCGGCAAACGGCGTGAGGGACCAATGGGAGGTGGCGTTGAAGTTCATCAACGGAACCCCCTTCGGCACCTCGGACCCCATCTTCGGGAAGGACGTCGGCTTCTACGTCTTCACTCTGCCGTTTCTGAGACTGTTCCAGACCTGGCTGATGCAGCTGCTGTTCCTCTGTCTCGCAGGGGCGGCGGCCATATACGTCCTAACCCTCCTTCCCAAGATACAGCTTGAGCGGCGGGCCGACGTACCAAAGCCGGTAAGGGCCCATCTACTGATACTTGCGGCAATGATGGCCCTTAACTGGTCCTTCGGATATTGGCTGGAGAGGTTCAATCTGCTCTACTCGCCCAGAGGGGTGGCTTTCGGTGCCAGCTACACCGACATACACGCCGACCTGCTGGCCCTCAACGTCATGACCGCCCTGTCCGCCATAGTGGCGGTTCTTTTGGTCATAGGAATAGCCAGGAAAACCTGGAAATTCTCGGCGGCTGTGGTCGGAACCCTTTTCGTGGCAGGGTTCGTCCTCAGAGGCGTATACCCTAACATAATACAGAAATACGTGGTCGTGCCCAACGAGTTCACCAAGGAAAAACCCTACATAGAGAACAACATAAAGGCCACCAACGAGGCCTACGACCTGAACGACCTCACCATAATGGAGGTGGAACCGGGAGAAAGGGTAACCGAAAAAAACCTGGAGGCAGACCCAGACACACTGAGAAACGTACGTCTATGGGAGTACAGCCCTCTTCTCAGAAGCTACAAACAGCTTCAGGAGATAAGGAGCTACTACGACTTCCTCAACGCCGACATAGACCGCTATTCGGTTGACGGCCGAATAAGACAGGTGATGATAGCCGCCAGGGAGATCAACCTGAGGGAACTTCAAAACCCGACCTGGACAAACACCAAGCTGGAGTTCACCCACGGCTACGGAATCGTCATGAACCCGGTCAACGAGGTCAGCGTAAGCGGCCAGCCCATATTGTGGGTGAAGGACCTTCCTCCGGCGATGTCCATCCCCCTGTCCATAGATAGACCTCAGATATATTACGGGGAGACTCCGGAGAATTACGCCTTCGTCAACACCACGGTAGAGGAGTTCGACTATCCTATGGGAAACGCCAACGCCAGGACCGTATATAGCGGTCTGGGAGGGGTGCCTATGGGATCGATGTGGAGAAGGCTCATCTACGCCCTCGATTTCAACGATTCGAAGATAATATTCTCCAACGTCTTCACACCGGACAGCAAGATTATGTACAAGAGAAACATCCAGGGAAGGCTGAGAGAGGTGGCTCCGTTCCTGATGTACGACGGAGATCCCTATATGGCGGTTATAGACGGCAGGCTTCTCTGGATACAGGACTGCTACACCGCCACAGCGGACTATCCCTACTCCGAACCGGTACTGATAGGAACCGGAAGAGGGCGGTCCAGGATCAACTACATAAGAAACAGCGTCAAGGCCACTGTGGACGCCTACGACGGCACCATGACCTTCTACGTGATGAACGAGAACGACCCCCTTATAGATACCTGGAGAAAGATATTCCCCGACCTCTTCACCGACGGATCGAAGATGCCAGCGGAGGTAAAAGAACACATCAGGTACCCCAAGGGGCTCTTCTCAATACAGAGCGAGATATACAGGACATACCACATGAAAAACCCCAACACCTTCTACAACAAGGAGGACGTCTGGGAGACCATGAGGGACGGCGACGACAGGACGACGATGGACTCGTATTACCTAATGATGAAACTTGCGGGAGAGCAGGAGACCGAGTTCGCTATAATATCCCCCTTCATGCCTGTGGGGAAGAATAACCTCATAGCCTGGCTGGCAGGAAGGTCCGACGGAGATAACTACGGGGAGCTCTTGGTCTACAAGTTCCCGAAACAGAAGTTGATCTACGGACCGACCCAGGTAAATGCCCTGGTGGACCAGACCCCGGAGATATCGGCTCAGCTCTCCCTCTGGACCCAGAGGGGATCGGACGTCATAAGGGGTAACATGCTGGTCATACCGATAGACAACTCTCTTCTCTACGTCCAGCCACTGTACCTGAAGGCAGATAGGGGAGACCTGCCGGAACTCAAAAGGGTAATAGTCTCCACCGGCGGCAGAGTCGCTTGGGCAGAGGACTTCGGAACAGCCCTGTCCAAGCTGCTGGGACTCTCCGCCCCGCCCGAGATGATTCCATCCCTCAAAACTGAGACGGGAGTGGGTATGGACATACACCAACTGGCCGAAAGGGCCCAGGAAGCCTGGGAGGAATCCCAGAAGGCCCTTCAAGGAGGGGACTGGTCGTCCTACGGAGATTGGATGAAAGAGCTTGAAAAGGCCATAAGGCAGATGACCGACATGGCCGATACAGCCGAGTAGAAACGGTAAAGGATATTTTAGGCAAATAACTTTCGGCAGCCCCTTGAGAAAAAGTTCGAAAGAGGGTATGCTGTTCGAGGTAGATCAAGTTTTTCTCCATACCAACAACCTCCAGACCGACGACGGCGGACCATATGGTCCGCCGTCGTCGGTCTGTTTTTTAGAGATGCCCTCTAGGCTTTCGATACCGCTTCCGCCATGTTGGCCCCCAGCTTATGAGCCTCCTCCAGGTCCTTACGATCGGGACGGCTCAATACCTCCACCTCCGGCTCCACCTTGGTCCAGCAGCTCTGCTCGGCGAAGGCCCTCATAGGCTTCATCGCGGCACCCTTGCTCCAGGTATAGGAGCCGCATATTCCTACGAAACGGCCGGATACCTTTTTGCCCTCCACTATGTCCATGAAGTGCTTTATCTTAGGGAACACACCTCCGTTGTAGCTGCACCCCACGAGGATCAACCCCCTGCACCGCCACAGATCCCTGACCAGCTCGGAAAGATCCGCCGTGGCGGAGTTTCTGACGGTAACGTCGGTGATGCCTCCGGAGTGAACTCCCTCGGCCACCGCCTCGGCAAGCCGGGCGGTGTTGCCGTACATGGATCCGTAGACCACCAACACCGCCCGGTCCGTCTCGTTCCGGGCCATTTTTTCGTAGAAGTCTATTATATAGTCCGGGTCTTTCCTGTAGACCGGTCCATGAGAGGGACACACTATGGCTATATCCAGCTTCATGTCCCTTATCTTGTTCAGTGCCTTCATCACGAAGGACGAGTATTTGCCCACTATGTTGGCGTAGTAGCGATAGGTTTCGTCCCTGTAGGAGTCGAGCTCCAACTGGTCGTCGAACACCCCTCCGTCCAGAGCTCCGAAGCTGCCGAAGGCGTCGCAGGAGAAAAGAGCCTTGGTGGATGTATCGTAGCTCACCATGGTTTCCGGCCAGTGGACCATGGGGATGAGGGCGAAGGTCAGCTTATGGTCTCCCAGGTCCAGAACGTCTCCGTCCTTCACCTCCAGGAAGTTGGGCAGAGGCCCGTAGAACTGGGTCAAGAACTTCAGGGTCTTGTCGTTTCCGACCACAGTTATGTCCGGGAAAGCCTGGACCATGACCTCCACCGCCCCGGAGTGGTCCGGTTCAACGTGGTTGACTATCATGTAGTCTACTGTCCTGTCCGGACCGAGGATTGCCTTGAGATTCTCCACGTACTGAGGATAGAAATCGGCCTTGACCCCGTCGATGACCGCCACCTTCTCGTCCGCCACCATGTAGGAGTTATAGGATATCCCCCGATTTAGAGGCCATAGGGCCTCGAAAAGATCGGTGGTCCTGTCGTTGACCCCGACCCACCAGGTTTTATCGGCTATCTGAACAGGTCCCTTCATTCCGCATCGCCTCCCTAATTTTTTAATCAACTCTCGACGGGCCTGAGTCCGCCGTCCCTATCGACGGTAAACTTTTCTACTATGGACTGGAGGTGCTCCATCGACTCGGCCAGAGACTCGGCTTCCTCGGCCACCCTCTCCGCCGCCTTGGTGGTCCTTTCCGTGGCGTCCTGAATGGAGTTCATCGACTCGACCGATTCCATGGTGGAGTCTGTGACCGACTGTATGGCGGAGGTCATCTCCTCGCTGGAGGCGGCCTGTTCCTCCGCTACCGCCGCGAGGTTCTGTATGGCCTCGTTGACGTTCTTCATCTGGGACATGGCCTTCTGAAGCTGTTCCTCGGCTTCCTTGGCCTCTTTCACAGCCTCGGACAGAATCGAACCGGTGTTCTCCGTCGCATAGATGGACCTCTTGGAGGTCTCCTGAAGTCCTTCTATGAGGTCGCCTATCTCCTTGGCAGACGCTCCGGATTCTTCCGCCAGCTTGCGGACCTCCTCCGCTACGACCGCGAATCCCCTTCCGGCGTCTCCGGCCCTGGCGGCCTCTATGGCGGCGTTGAGGGCCAACAGGTTCGTCTGGTCCGCTATGCCGGTGATGGTGGCCACGAATCCCGATATGGACTCGACCGCCTCGGCAAGCTCTCTGATGTTATCTATGCTGCGGGAGGACTGATCTCCGGCCTTCTCCATCCTGTCTATGGTGTGAAGCACCTTCTTCACGGCGTTTTCAGTCTCGGATATGCCCTTCTCCGAGGCCTCGGCCCCGCTGGAGGCGTCCTGTGCGGACTGCTGGGCCCCGGAGGCCACCTCCTCGACCGAGGCGTTGCTCTCCTGAAGAGCCGCCGAGTTACCCTCGGCTATGGTGAGCATCCTCTCCAGGGAGGTATTTACCTCCTCCATGGAGGAGGTGACCTGCTGTATCATGGAGGACATGGCCTCGGAACGCCGTGCCGTGGCCTCTGTCTGGTCCACCACGTTCTTGATCGTGCCCCTCATGCTCTCTGCCATGCCGGCCATGGCGTGAGCCAGCTGGACCACCTCGTCTCGACCCTTTATTATTATATCCTCCCTGCGGAAGGTCAGGTCTCCGTCCTCGATCCTTTTGGCCACACCGAGCATCCTCTTGAGAGGAGCGGTGATGCTCCTGGAGAGGAGGATCGTCAAGACCACGGCCAGTACCAATATTACCAGAGAGGATATACCTACCGCCGAGGCGAGTCCCTTTAGGTTCGCCAATGCCTCGGAAACGGGAGCGGAGGCCACCACCACCAGTCCGTTGGACAGTGTATCGAAGGCCACAAGTCTGTCCGTTCCTCCGAAAAAGATGGTATTTATACCTCTTTTATTCTCCATCATGGTCCTGTACATGGGGGCTATCTCGCCCTGGTCCACGTCGGCCATGACCGGTCCGTCTATGGTCAAGGTTGGATGGGATAGAAAACGTCCATCGTCGTCTATCATGTAGACGTAACCTGTATCCAGGACCTTCCTGCTCTTTAGGGCATCATCTATAAAAGAGAAATCCAGAGACATCCCTATGACTGCGACCTTCTTGCCGTTCATCTCGACGGCCATATCGTAGTCGATCCTCTTCTCTCCGTTCTCGTCCACGTAGACCTCGGACCAGACGGGGTTGTCGGACCCGATAGCGGAACGGAACCATTTGGTTTTTTCGTCGGAGGGGTTCTTAAGATCCTCTAACGTGAAGTTCTGATCCATCACGGGCTGGAGAACGCCGTCTTTTTTGGTAAACCACACTTTCTGGACCGACGTAAGGTCCGGAAATACCTCGGGGTTGAACACTATGTAGATGTCCCTGACCTCGTCTATCTGCTCGGCCAGACGCCCCACGAAAGAGGTGTTCTGAGAGGCGAACTGATAGAAATAGATCTCCCCGCTCATGGAGGCCAGATCGACGTTGAAGGTCGAGAGGATGGCCGCCTTAAGGGCCAGAAGCTCGCCGTTGAACTCGTTGAACTTGCCCTCTATGAACTCGCCGTTTTTCAAGACTACCTCCTGACAGTAGTCCTCCGAGGAGCTCACCAGTGCCACCTTGCTTCTCCAATAAGACAGACCTGCCACAAGGGACGTCGTTCCCAACAGCAGGACCACCACGAACACGGTGATCTTGGTCCCTATAGTTTTGAAACCCATAATTCGATCTCCCTCCGTAAAACTCAGTTTGGATCCAGTGTAACACATAGGATTACTGCCTTGTATATTCCGTCTACCTAAGGAAACCTCTAAAAACTCATGTTCGAGTTTCCTCTTAGATATCGTTTCGGCGAAGCCCGTTCGAGCCCGTATTCCCGACCTGCCGTCGTGTAGTACGGATGGGGCGACAGGACGTCGCCCCAAGCCGAGGGGGCACAGGACGTGCCCTCCAAGGCGGTCCGTACGAAACAGGCAGGTCGGGAATACGTTTGGGCGAGACAGGGCGGAGCCGAAACGACCTCTACGAGAATTGGCATTTTTAGATATGCCCTATTTGATTCCATCCAGTTTCGTCATGTATAATTTTAAAAGATAACGACAACTATCAACTATGCGGCACGATCTCGGGGTGGTAACAGAATGGACAAAAAGATTAAAAGGAGCTTATCGATGCTGTTTATAGCGGCGTCGATAGTGGTCGTAGTCCTATCCCTGTTGAAGCTCGAGCTTCAGGGAGAGTTCTTGGAAGTAGACATATCCGATAGCTTCGCACGGCCCGCCTCCGCATTAGAGGACACAAGGGCAGAAACCCCGTCCATCCCGGGCTCAAATATACTCAGAGAATCCGCCACAGCCTGTCGGACCATAGCGCTGTCCGCCGCCGAGGAATCTACGGCTCTGGCATCCTATATAGTCTCTCAGAACAGTAGGATTTCCCCTTCCGTGGCTATGGAGGAGGCCGTAGCCTTCCTCAGATACAGCAGCCTTTACGGTGTGCCTCTGGATATAGCGGTAGCGGTGGCAAACACGGAGAGCCATTTCAAGCCTCAGGCCAAGAGCTCCCACGGTTCCCTGGGAGTTATGCAGGTTACCTGGAGGGTACACAAAGACCTGCTATCGCCCTACGGATTCAACTCCGCCGACGACCTCCACGATCCATCCCTTGGAATAAAGGCGGGGTGTATACTGTTGTCCAGATATATCCAGTCAAACAGCGATCTCAAGACCGCCCTGGGAAGATATTACGGCGGCTCTCCCGAGGTATACTGGAGAAGGATATCCAGAAACCTCCGCAGGTACAGAAAGTTCGAGGAAAACCGCCGAAAATAGACCGTATCACTCCATCCAGAACAGATCGATAACCGAATCATCCGGCCTCTTCGACCATAGACTGACCAGGACGAAGGCTACCAGACCTACTAGCAATGTCGGTATTATGACGTTCATGCCCATGAAGTTTTTCATGGTGGAGGCCATCGTTATGTAGGTAAATACCCCTGTAACCATCGAGGCCAGAGCTCCCTTTCCGTTAGCCCTTTTCCAGTAGAGTCCCAAAACCAGAGGCCACAGAAAGGCTGCCTGCATTCCCCCGAAGGCGAAGATATTTATCCACACTATAAGCTCAGGAGGCCTGAAAGCCGCCAGCAAGACCACCGTTCCTATCATGGCAGTGGCAGCAAGGCTCATTATGCGGACCTTTTTTATTCCTCTTTCGGAGCTCACCGATTCGGGAGAGACGTAGTTCACGTATATGTCCTTCACTATGGTGGCAGAGGCCAGTATAAGCTGGGAGTCTATCGTCGACATGACTCCCGCCAGAGGTCCTGCCAGGAATATCCCAGCCACCACAGGAGGCAGTACCTTCAGAGACAATATAGGCATTATAGTATCTCCAACCTCTATCCCCGGCACCACGGCCCGACCGAGGGCCCCGCAGAGGTGCATCCCCAGCATTACGAAGGCCAAGACGAAGGTCCCTATCACCATGGCCCCGTGCATGGATCTCGAATCCCTGTAGCCCATACATCTTACGGCAGTGTGAGGCAGACCGACCACTCCGAGACAGACCAGAACCCAAAAGGAAAGTATGAAGGGCTTGGATATGAATCCATCCGGCCCGTGAGGGGTTATAAGATCAGGATTTATGTCCCTTAAAGTAGCTACGACGTTCTCCATTCCTCCCCCCATGGAGACTATGCCGAAGAGCAAAGCCGTGGTTCCTACTATCATGACCACTCCCTGGAGAGCGTCGGTCAATGCCACCGCCCTAAAGCCACCAACCGTTGTATATGCTATTACCGTAACGGCAAATATAGCCAGTCCTGTGTTGTAGGACAGACCGGTCATTCCCTGGAAGAGCCTGGCCCCCCCTATGAACTGGGCGGTCATGGCCGCCACGAAAAAAGCCAGCAAACTGACCGATCCTGCTATAACCACAGCTGGGCTCTCGTATCTGGCCCTGAAAACGTCGTTGACCGTGACAGCCCCTATTCTCCTGGCGACTATGGCGAACTTTTTTCCCAGAACTCCAAGGGTCAGCCAGGCTGTAGGGACCTGGATCATGGCTAAAAGCACCCAGCCGAGACCCATTTTATAGGCAACTCCCGGACCTCCTATGAAACTGCTTGCACTGGTATAGGTAGCCACCAACGTCATGGCCAGGACGAAGCCTCCCATTCCACGGCTCCCTATAAAATACTCTTCCATAAAATCATCCGATCTCGACAGCCTCTTGTTGCAGTAGACCGCCATAACGTATATGCCTATTAAATAGAGGGCCACAGGGACGATCACGGAGACGTTAATCCCTTCCATCGTCTTCCTCCTTCGGAGATAGACTGACTTCCTTGAACAGGAGGTTAACCATGGCCCAGGCTATGAAGCAGAATAGAAAGGGCCCCAAAACACAGCTGAAGAAAAACCACCCTGGAAACCCCATAAAATAATGGTAGTTTTCCGGACCGGAATCGGTACCGTGATAGGCAAAACCATACCACCACATGAAGTAAAGAACGGTGAGGACCAGCGAACAGATAGCCTCGAAACGAGCCGTCTTGAACCTTCTATCCTCATGTTTCCCGGGAAACATATCTATTTACCCCCTATTATCCAAAAAGGATCGTCCGGATCCTTGATCCTGTAGATTTTTCCCTTTACACGGTCCCAGCAATACGGTCCGTTGGATCTAGGGGTTCCCCAGTTATCGAGAAACTGCATTTCCTCGGACAGTGCCCTATCGAAGGATATATATCCCCTTACAGGCGACGCCGTGGGAAGATGTCCCCAGGTCCTTAAAGGACTCCAGTCGCCTACGAGGCCGATGGAGAAAGCTATTTCCTCTATAACAGGGGCCATCTCCTCCGGTGGGTTTACTATGTAGAGATATCTCCCTCTGGGAGAGGACGCCATGGACTCCAGAAGCAGTCCGGCCAGTCCCATACCGTCTTCCATATGGGGCAAACAGGTCAGAGCCACGTAAAATCCGTCCAGCGCCATCAATACACGAGGGATCTCCCGGGGCATAACGAACCCTGAGACTTCCTCCCATCTCGAAGGATCTCCATCAGGAAAAACCCTGTCTATTATCGCCATTGCCGCAGAGCATCGGCTTCTTTCGTCTCCGGTCCACAGCATCCTCCAAAGACCGAGTTCATCCATATCTGGAGCCTCCGATACAAGCCTAGCCCTGAGAGGTCCGGCACTCTCCATAGCGGAGTTTCTGAAAAGCATGGACTCCACCATCTTGTCGAACCTATCTCCGTAATCTCCCTCGTAAGAGAAGGATATAGACGACATAGACATAAAAAACAATACAAAAACGGAGAAAACAAAACGAATCATTATTCTATTCCTCCTTTTTAGGGAAACGCTTCATGTATGTGGCCATAAGTCTTGCCAGAGCCTCTGCTACGTCCTCCCTGTCTATTTTGTCGGACGTGTAGTTCAGGCATGCCTTCACCGATCTCTCCGATGGGATTACCCTGGCCGGCTCCGGCTCGGGGATCTCTCTCTTGGCCTCTATCCTGGCCACCACGGCCCTAACAGACTTGACCCCAAGATGCCATCTTTTCTCCACGGAGGAGGCCACAGTACCTGCCTTCATCGATATCATCTTGGCCACCCCGGGGCTCTCGCAGGCCACCACCAAGGTTCCCCTGTCCAGACTTACCGGGCGACTTTTACGGCCGAGGACGGTGCCCACTATGGAGGACCACTCTTTATCCACCTCCGATATTGACAGGGCAGTGGACAGCCCCGGAGGAAGTCTGCCGGAGAGCAGCCCCCTCAGGAGCTCGGGACGGGATCTACGCCGCGCCATCTCTCCGTCTCCTGACCGACAGTGCCAGAGACAGAAGCTGCAGGTCCGTAGGGGTTACCCCGGATATACGTCTGGCCTGTCCCAGTGTCTTAGGACGGATCCTCTCGAGCTTTTCCAGGCTCTCGGCCAACAGGCCCTTCATCGATCTGTAGTCGAAATCGTCAGGAATGGTCAACGCCTCCATCCTCTCGAACTTCTTCACCGATCTCTCCTGTCTCGCCACGTAACCGGCGTACTTGATCTCAACCTCCACCCTACGACGTATATGACCCTCTAGATCCTCTCCAGAGGGTATATATCGAGACAGAAAGTCGTAATCGACGCCGGGGCGTCTCAAAAGTTCCGCTCCCGTAAGAGACCTGTCCATAGGGGCCTCCCCTATGGAGGCGAGATCGGAGTTTACGTCATCCGACGGCTTTATCCTCGTGGATCCCAGTCTTTTTATCTCTCGATCCGTGTTTCGCCACCGTTCCACCAGTATCTCCCATCTGCCGTCGTCCAGGAGGCCTAGTTTTCTACCTATGCCGGAGAGCCTTCTGTCTGCGTTGTCGTGTCTCATAAGCAGTCTGTGCTCGCAGCGGCTGGTCAACATACGATAAGGCTCCCTGGTACCTTTGGTGACAAGATCGTCTATCAGGACCCCTATATAGGCCTCGTGGCGACCCAATACTAAATAGGGCTCTCCTCTTAGTCGTAGAACGGCGTTTATACCGGCCATAAGGCCCTGAGCAGCGGCCTCCTCGTAGCCGGAGGTGCCGTTTATCTGTCCGGCGCAGAAGAGACCCTTTATAGCCTTGGTCTCCAGCCAAGGGGTGAGCTGGGTCGGGTCCATGTAATCGTATTCAATGGCGTATCCGGCCCTCATTATCCTGGCTTCCCTGCATCCCGGGAGAGTCCTGGTCATCTCTATCTGGACGTCGTAGGGCAGGCTGGTGGAGAAGTTCTGAAGGTATGTCTCCTTGGATCCTCTGGCGACCGGCTCGAAAAATATGGTGTGACTGTCCTTATCGGGAAACTGCATCACCTTGGACTCTATGGACGGACAGTATCTAGGTCCGGTTCCAGTGATAGTGCCGGAGCTCACAGGCGACCTGTCCAGGTTTTCCGTTATTATCCTGTGAGTGTCCAGGTTGGTCTTTCCTACGCCGCAGGTTATATGGCGATATACCTCCGGTTTATCCCACAGGTCCATGGACTGAGGCTCCTCCTCGCCCTCCTGGATCTGAAGTTCGCTCCAGTCTATGGAATCCGAGTGGACCCTGGGAGTGGTGCCGGTCTTGAGCCTTCCCATGCGGAATCCCAGCTTCAAGAGGTTCTCGCCCAGTCCGTGGGCCGGAATCTGTCCCAGAGGTCCGGAGGAGAAGTTAACATTACCTATGTGGACCCTCCCGTCCAGATATGTCCCGGTGGTCAGTATTACCGATCTGGCGTGGTATGAGAGACCGTACAGTGTCTCAACTCCCTTGACCCGGTCCCCCTCGACTATCAGACCGACCACAGTGTCCTGGTGCAATTCCAGACCGGGACAGTGTTCGAGGACTTCGCGATAGTGCCAGTGGTAGTCGTGGAGATCGCATTGGGCCCTGAGGGCTCTTACGGCAGGTCCCTTGGAGGTGTTGAGCCATCTCATCATCAAGGCGGAGCGATCCGTCGCCCTGGCCTGTTCTCCTCCAAGGGCGGATATCTCCCTGACCAGATGTCCCTTCGCCGGTCCACCTATGGAGGGATTGCAGGGCATCAGGGCTATGTTGTCCAGATACAGGTTCAAAAGAAGAGTGTCGTGACCCATTCTGGCGGCTACCAAGGCGGCCTCGCATCCGGCGTGGCCCGCTCCTACAACTATCACGTCGTATACTTTATTCGTCATGGTTTGACCGATCCGTCCTCCTCGAAGAGATAGGTCAGGGTGGTGGTGTGACCCGAGACGGATCTCCCGTCGCAAGCCAGGACTATCCTGGCTCCATCGACGGTCCAGGTCTGGGTCTCTCCTCCTCCGTGGGAGACAACCTCCCTCTCGTAGCCGTATTTAGAACGAAGTTTGAGGGTAAGATCCGAGTAGTTGCCCAACATGGAGCCTCCGACGTCCCCGCTAGCAACGTCGTCTTTATTCAGGAAAGAGAAACGAAAGGTAGTCATCTTTCCTCCCTTGAAATATACCTGGACCATACAGGGCCTGCCGAAGAAATCTCCTCTGTAGAGGATCTCCCTGGCTCGACCGAAGTCGAGAGACGACTGGTCCAGAATCAGAGAACATCCCCTGTCGGACAGAGCGGACGATACCGTATCGAAGCCCGATCCCGCCGGAATTCCCCAAACCGACTCAACGGCGCAAAGGGCCGGCGTCGCTAAAGTAAGTGTGAGTATCGTCGCTGCCAGAGCCTTTATATATCCCAATCTCATTAATTTTCATTCCTCCCGTCTGGTTATACGTCCTTCTCTAACGGTCCATAGGGATCCGGGCCAACGAATCAGGTCGTCCTCTGCGGTGGCTGCGAATATCTGCCATCCCGAGGAGACCAGGGTCTCGACCGTTATCTCCCTGCCGGATTGATCCAGCTCCGAGGCCACCTCGTCCAGCAAAAGGATAGGGGACCGCCGCAGCTTTCTCTCCACCGCCCATCCCGCCGCCATCACCATCGCAAGGGATGTCCGTCTTCTCTGGCCTCTGCTGAACCTGGAGGATGCCTCCATCCCGGATGCGTCTATGGTCAGATCGTCCCTGTGAGGTCCCACCAGAGGCCGTCCCGATCCGATCTCGGCCCGTCTTCTGGACCGGACTCCCTCGATGTATCCTATGGGATTATTCCCGGCGAGGCCGATTCCCCCTCTGGAAAGGGCCAGCTCTATCGGTCCCGGAAGGAGGTCGGAGAAGCTCTCCAGTCCCATCGTCACGGCCAGGGATGCCTTTTCCCTGCAGGTCCATATCCACTCCGCCATAGGAGCCATTACCGAGTCGATAAGCTCGGTGCTTCTTCCCTCGGACAGAAGGGCCCTCTTGTGTCTTACCGCCCGTCTGTACTCGGTCAGTTTCAGTGCGTAGATCGGGTAGAGAAGGGCGCAGAGGACATCTAAAAACCGCCTCCTGACCGACGGTCCTCCTTCGATGAGGGCCAGATCTCCTGGCAGAAAGGCCAGAGCTGGAACCCTGAACCTTATTGAGGCGCAGTTGCTTCTCTTTCCGTCGCATTTCATGGCACATCGAGACGTGACCGAGGATTGAACCAGAACATCCTCCTCGCCTTCGAAGGTCCCCTCCAGGAATCCTCTGGACTCGTCCGAGTCCCAGTTCAGAAGAGGCGATTTCCTTAGAGACTTGAACGGTCCCCATCCTGTGAGTATGTGAAGGCTCTCGAGAATATTGGTCTTGCCCGCTCCGTTTGGACCTATCAGAAGGTTTAGCTTTCTATCCCACTTTATCCTTCCGGTCTCAAGATTTCTGAAGTTTCTGGTTCCGCTTTCGGAGAAAAACACGATGTCCTATAGGTCGTCTCCGCCGTCGTCCAGACCGTCCAGATCGGCGCTCTTGAGTTTTATGGGCATAAGCATGTAGAGAAAATCGCTTTCGTTGGGCCTGAGCATCATCATCTGTCCCTCCTGGCCGTTGAAGGAAAGGGAGACCTTGTCGCCGTGAAAAGCCTTCAGTCCGTCTATTAGGAACCCTACGTTGAAGGCTACCTTGAGGGACTCGCCCTTTATTATTCCGTCCACTATCTCGGTGGCCTCGCCTATCTCGGGAGCCCTTCCGGATAGTTTCAGGTCTCCTCCTGGAGAGAGTATCAGTACCACCATCCGGCTATGGTCCCTGACCACCACGTCGACCCTCTCCAGGGCCGATATGAACTGAGACCTATCCACGTCGAGTGTCGTGGTCGTGTTAGGACTCAGTATCCTCTCGTAGTTGGGAAAGGACGAATCCACCCTTCTCACCGAGAAATCCAGAGAGTCCATATGGAAATAGCCGAGAGCTCCGTCTACCGATACGTTCACCTGAAGGTCCTCACCGAGTCCGGAGAGTATCCTCAGAAACTCTCTTACCGATGCCAGAGGCAGCAACATGTCCTGTTCCGGGCTTTCCTTGTCTACATAGGCCTTGGAAAGAGAGAGTCTTCTGCCGTCGGTGGATACGCAGTGACATTCGCCGGATTTGACCTGAAGAAGCTCCGCTCCCAGGTATTTGGGGAATTCCTCTCCCATGCTTCCAGCTATTCCTCCTTCGTCAAGGATCCTATGAAGTTCGTCTTTCGCCAAAATGCAGAAAGGAGACGTTCCCTCCGGAGAGGGAAGGGGAGGAAAGTCGTCGGCCGGGTAGGTGGTGAAACGATATCTGTTTCTACCGGAGAGAAGGATTCCCGTACCTCCCTCCGCTACCTCTACCGTAAATATGGAGGTAGGAGCTTTCTTGAAAAGCTCTCCAACTACCTTTACGGGAAGGACCGCTTTTCCCGGTTCGTCTACAGTTATTCCCTCTGATTTAACCTTGACGGAGGTTTTTAGATCGGTTGCCTGTAGAGTTACATTTCCGTTTTCAGCCGTACAGAGTATTCCGGATAACACGCTTAGGGTGCTCTTCTGTGCAGCGACCCTTTCCGCTATGTTCCAGCTCTTCATGAAGGCGGTTTTATCTATAGTGAGCTTCATCGTGGATAGTCCTCCCTCTGTGTTCTTCTATGGTCTTTATTATTTAGTTATAAGCAGTCGTCGTAGTATGGGCTGTGTATATGTGGATATCCCTCCTGATCCCTTGCAGCTGTGAGTTATCCACCGTGGATAAGTATGTGTCGGACCGGAGGATCGTTATTCACACTATCCACAAGAATTTTGTGAATAAGTGAAAAGGCATAGTTATCCACATCGAGACCCTCGGTGATTTCACAGCTTAGACTCAACGTTATCCACAATTCCTTTCACCCTGGCATTGTCCAGAAGAAGCTGTTCTATCTTCTTCTGAGCGTGGAGAACCGTAGTATGGTCCTTTTTGTTGAAGGCCGATCCTATCTGCTGAAGACTGCTCTCGGTGTGTTTTCTGCATACGAACATGGCTATCTGTCTCGCCAAGGCTATCTCCGAGGTCCTCTTGCTGCTGGTGAGATCCTCCACGGTGAAGGAGCATTCCTCCGCCACTATCTGCTGTATGAGGTTTATGCTCACCGGACCCTTGGAGGTGTGTCTCACTATGTCCTTGAGCCATTCCGAGGTGTTTTCCACCGTGACGGGCTCGCTGTTGAGCTCCGCACAGGCTATAACCCTGTTGAGGGCCCCCTCCAGCTCCCTTATGTTGCTCGGTACGTTCTGGGCCAGGTAGTTTATGACGTCCTCCGGCATGGGGTAGTTCCTGAACTCGGCCTTCTTGGTAAGTATGGCTATTCTGGTCTCGTAGTCAGGCGACTGAATGTCCGTCACCAATCCCCATTCGAAACGGCTGACCAATCTGTCCTCGATGGATTTTATGTCCTTGGGAGGCCTGTCCGAGCTCAGAACGATCTGTTTCTTTCCGTCGTGGAGGCTGTTGAAGGTGTGGAAAAACTCCTCCTGGGTGCTTTCCTTTCCGGCGAGAAACTGTATATCGTCTATCAGCAGGAGGTCCATGGTCCTGTATCTGGCCCTGAACTCGGCAGTTCTGTTGTTCTTTATGCTCGTTATGAGCTCGTTGGTGAACTTCTCCGAGCTGACGTAGCCTACCTTGAGATTTCTGTCGTTTTGAAGGGCATGGTGCCCTATAGCGTGCATAAGATGGGTCTTACCCAGTCCCACCCCTCCCCATATGAACAGGGGGTTGTAGGCGGCTCCAGGGCTCTCGGCCACGGCCAGACTAGCGGCGTGGGCCAGCCTGTTGGATTTGCCCACGACGAAGGAGGAAAATAGGTAGTTCGGGTTAAGTCCGCTCACCTTTCCCTGGGATTCGGGCTTTATGGTCCTCTCCGCTCTCTCCTGTTCCTTTCTGTTATCTCCGGTCCCGACGTTCAGCTTCAGGCCCTTTCCGTAACCTAGATCCTTCATGGTGTCTTCCAGTATTTTCTGGAAACGGTTCTGGATCTGCACCTTTATAAAATCGTTGGCCACGTCCAGTAAAATAACCTCGTCCTCCATGGATAGGGGAACGCAGGTCTTCAGCCACACGTCTACCGTTCCGTCCGGAAGTTTAGGCGTAGATGCCGCCACGATGTCTTGCCATAGTTTTTCCACGTCTTTCACAAAATTCACCTCTGAAGGGTCATATTTTCGTCCACAAAAGTTATCCACATATCCACAGTTATCCTACAACAGCCTGTGAAAAAAGAGAAGTGGCTGTTTCAGTGACGTTACAGATTGTGGATAGTTATCCACTCAATTTGACCAATCCTCCAGATCCACATTCCATGGGGCTCCGCAGGTTATCCACAGGTTGTCCACTTTAGTGGATAACCTGTGACGGTGAATCCAGGGGACAAGCACCCTATGATACAACAGGACCGGACTTTCATGTGTATAGTGGATGGCCTAGAAAATCTCTTTACAGGTGCTCTTTTTTGTGAATAATATATAGTAATACTTATTATGAGAAGAGGTATCGTTATGTCCGTATATGTGAATAACGCGGCTACAAGTTGGCCGAAACCGGAATGCGTTCCCAGGGCCGTTTTTGATTTTATGACAGGCAGAGGGGCTAACCTGGCCAGAGGGGCTGCGGCGAAGAGGGATGTGGATACACTGGATATGGTCATGGAGTGCAGAGAGGCCTTGGCGGATCTGTTTTGTGGATATCGTGACTGCGATCCCAGATACGTCACCTTCACCTCCAACGTAACCGAATCGTTGAACGTCGTCCTGAAGGGATATCTGCGTCCGGGGATGACCGTGGCCACTACTTCGATGGAGCATAACGCGGTGATCCGTCCTCTCAGGGCCCTGGAAAAAAAAGGTGTTAATTTGGATATAATTAAATGTGATGATCGAGGAAGACTGGATCCAAGGTCTCTGGAACTGTTGATTGAAAGCAAGACCATAGATATGGTGGTTATAGCTCATGGAAGCAATTTATGTGGGGTTATCCAGGACGTTAAGTCGGTGGGGAAAATATGCAAAGATAAAGGCGTTCCCTTCGTCCTCGATACGGCCCAGACCGCTGGAGTTATCCACATATCGGCGTCCGATCTGGGTCTTGCCGCCCTGTGTTTCACCGGCCATAAGGGACTGATGGGACCTCAGGGAATAGGTGGCATAGTCTGGGAACCCTCCTTCGCAGAAAAATGTTCTCCCTTCGTGGAGGGAGGTACCGGAAGCTTTTCCGACGAGGAGTACCAACCAACGAGGATGCCCGATAAATTCGAGGCGGGAACCCCAAACCTACCTGCCATAGCCGGGCTTCTGGCCGCCGCTAGGTGGATAGAGGAGACGGGAATCGAGACTATCCACAGCAGGGAGAAGGAGCTCGGAGAGAGGCTTCTCAAGGGACTTGTCCACATGAAGGGAATAGAGTTTCACGGTCCTTCCGATATGGAAAACAGGCTTCCTGTGTTCGCAGTCAACTTCGATTGTGTGGACAACGGTACCCTGGCGGGAGAGCTGGCAGATCTGGGGATAGAGACAAGACCTGGGCTCCACTGCGCTCCTCTCGCCCATAAGACATTGGGGAGTTTTCCACAGGGAGCCCTGAGGTTGAGCGTCGGCTATTTCAACACCGAGGAGGATGTGGATTCCACCCTGAACCAGCTGAGCCGACTGGTGGATAGATGAGTGAGGTATAGGCGATTATGACGGTAAACCCGGTGGATATCCACCGGGTTTGCTTTTTCCTCACTCCTACTATAAAGTGACATACGTTGTGCGAGAGGTTGTTCTATAAAACGTTTGTCTTGGAGGCCGTCATGAAAGTAGTGATAGTAGGAGCCGGAAACGTAGGCTATTCCATAGCGAGAAGCCTATCGCTGGAGGGGCACGACATAGTGGTCGTGGAAAGAGATCTCGAGGTCGGATCCAAGGTGGAGAACGAGCTGGACGTGTCGGTGGTTATAGGCAACGGATCCCGTCCGCCTGTGTTGGAACAGGCTGGTATAAAGTCGGGATGCGACGTAGATTTTATCGTGGCCTGCACCGACAGGGACGAGGTAAATATAATGGCCTGCTGGGTGGGCAAGAGATGCGGTGTCAAAAGGGTCATCTCCAGGGCCAGAGGGATGGAGTATACCGATACACCTCAGTGGGCCACTTTCCTCGGCATAGATGTCATGAACTCTCCGGAAAGGTCCGTCGCCAGGGACATAGACGATCTTCTGGCGGTCAGCGCCGCGGTGCACGCCACGGAGTTGTTCGACGGAAAGGCCGGGTCCTATGCCTTCAGGGTCGGATCCGACTCTCCCATAGTTGGAATGACCCTAAGCGAAGTGGGGCAGGAATACCCCAATCTGTCGGCGGTGATGGTTTACGTCGAGAGGGGAAACAAGGGATTCGTACCCTCCGGTGACTGGGTGGCAATGGAGGGTGATCTGTGTTTCATGGTCTCCTTCAAGGACAGGGTATTTCACCTCCAGGAGCTGTTTCATCCCTCCAGCGGCAAAGGCCTTCGCAGGGTGATGATAGTAGGCGGAGGAAAACTTGGAGCTCATCTGGCCAGGAGGCTGGTCAGGAGATATCCCGGCATAGACGTAAAGATACTGGACAAGAACAGGGAGAAATGCGACAAGCTGGCCGGGGAGATGCCCAGGGTGACGGTCCTTTTCGGAGACGGAACGGACGAGAGACTGCTTCTCCACGAGGGGATAGAGGATATCGACGGATTCGTCGCCACCACCGACTCGGACGAGCTCAACATGATACTGACCGTTCTGGCCGACAGGATGAAGGCCAGAAAGACCGTGGCGGTGGTCCACAAGGAACTCTACTCAAGGTTGGCCGAGGATATGCCTATCGACTCGGTGGTGAATCCCAACGAATCGCTGGCTTCCTTGATACTCCGTCACGTAAGATATCCGGAGACGGCGGGATCTTTGTCCCTTATAGATAGAATAGGGGCGGAGATGCTGGAGGTTACCATTCCGAAGGACAGCCCAGTGGTGGGTAAAAAGCTCATGGACGTAGGGCTTCCAAAGGGAGTTCTCTTCGCCATGGTCAACCGGAAGGGAAATATCATACTTCCCAGAGGGGACATGGTCATAAAAGGAGAGGATACCGTATCCATCTTTGCCACAGGAGACCTTCTGCCCAGGGCTCTCAGGATTCTGGGGATACAGAAATGAGATTTCGTCTGGTATCCAGGGTGCTGGGGCTGCTCTGTGCCATAGTGTCCCTCTCCATGACTTGGCCTCTCTACTGGAGTCTGAAGGACGGTTCCAACGATATCAGGGCGTTTCTTGCCGCCATAGCTGTAGGATTTATATCGGGAGCGGCCCTCTACCTGGCGGGAAGAGGAGAGGACTACCAGGAGCTGGGAATAAGGGAGGCCTTCGCGGTGGTCACCCTTTCCTGGGTTTTGGCCTCGGCCATAGGGGCCTTGCCTTTCTACCTTGCCGGGTCGGTTGAGACCTACACGGACGGTTTCTTCGAGGCCATGTCCGGTTTTTCCACCACGGGAGCGTCCATTTTGACCGACATACAGTCAAATCCAAGAGGGATCTTGTTTTGGCGCAGTCTGACCCATTGGCTGGGTGGAATGGGGATCATAGTTTTGAGTCTGGCCATCCTTCCCTTCATAGGGGTAGGGGGAATGCAGCTCTTCAAGGCAGAGGTTCCCGGTCCCACCCCGGAGAAGCTCACCCCCAGGGTTCAGCAGACGGCCGTGCTCCTCTGGGGGGTCTACGTCCTTCTGTCCGGCGCCGAGGTGCTGGCCCTGGCGTTCGGCGGAATGGACCTGTTCGAGTCTCTGACCCACACCTTCGGGACCATGGCGACTGGAGGATTTTCCCCTCTCAACGGCAGCATAGGACAGTACGGAAAGCCCTATTTCGACTGGGTCATAACGGTCTTCATGTTTCTTGCCGGTGCCAACTTCACCTTGCATTACATGGCTCTTAGAGGAAAGCCCCTCAGCCTGTGGAGGGACGAGGAATTTCGGTTCTACACCAAGGTTATTCTGTTCTCAACCGTTACGATAACCCTCTCTCTCCTGGTCTTTGGGGGATACTCCTCGGCGGAGAAGGCCTTGAGGGACGCGGCCTTTCAGGTGGTCAGCATAGTAACCACAACCGGTTACGCCACGGCGGACTTCGATTTATGGCCTCAATACTGTCGTTTTCTTCTGCTCCTTCTGATGTTCGTAGGGGGCTGTGCCGGTTCCACCGGAGGTGGAATGAAGAACGTCAGGATAATGGTCATTCTGCGGAGGGTGGGCATGGAGATAAAAAGGCTTCTCCATCCCAGACAGGTGATAAAGATCCGGCTCAACGGGACGGTGCTCAGGAACGACGTCATAACCTCGGTTACGGCCTTCTTTATCCTCTATATCGTGCTCTTCGCTCTGGCGACCCTGGCGATGGCCGCCATGGGGTTGGACCTTACGGCAGCTATATCCAGCGTCGCCGCCACACTCGGCAACATCGGTCCCGGTCTGGGAATGGTAGGTCCTACCCAAAACTACCACTGGATCTGTGCTCCGGGCAAATGGCTTCTCTCTCTCTGTATGTTGCTAGGTAGGCTAGAGATATTCACGGTAGTGATGCTCTTTTTCCCCGGTACTTGGAAGAGATAGACGGCACTACACGATGGCAATTTCGGAAATACGGGCTAGAACGGGCTCTATCGAAACGAGATCTCCGACATAAAAACGAAGGAGGAGACCCAGATTCGGGTCCCCTCTTTCGTTTTTATGTTTCCCGGGAAACATCCCGATTTTTAGGAAACTACAGGCTGTTGAGCCCCATACCTGATACGATTGAAATATCGTTCTGCCTTCCCCAGTACAGGCTCGACGCTACTCAATAGAGACTCTGGCGTGTGCTGGGGCTTTTTTTACACTCCTAGTCTCTCCCTGAGGGCCTCCTGGAGGGTGCTGGAAAAATTAATTTTATTCTCTATGGCCATCTCATTAAGCCAGGCCGGTATCGTTACGTTCTTGCTTACGGATTTTTTTGTCTCCTCTTTACGAAGGATATCCATCCGCACATCGATTAGAACGGCAACTTCGTCTTCTTCTGGTTGCAGCTTGTTGACCGGAGAGGGGGTTGGAATGGAGTCGTTATCATCTTCCATGCAGAGCAAATGACCTCCTAAAGCGTCTTTTGCGCTGGCGATAGCGTCAGCGTAGTCCTTACCGAAAGTATTACAGCCTGGAAGGTCTGGAAAGCGGACACAGACATACTTACCGTCTTCAGAGAGCAGCGCTGGATATATGCGAACATCCTTTTTCATAAGAAGTCGTCTCCTTTCTGAGGCGGGGTTACTTGAGCCCCGCCTGTTTCATGATGCTATTGAATGTCTTGGGTGGAACGTCCTTTTGGGGATGCTTTACAGTTGTCTTCCCCGGCTTTGTCGGATGCTTGAAATGATGGTGGCTACCGACTGTCTTGATCCAGTACCAGCCGTCATTTTCAAGAATCTTGATTATTTCGCTGGACTTCATCACTTTTCCCCCTGACATCGTTATTATAATGCGCATTATTATGCGCGTCAATTTTTTAGGTTATTGGAGGCGACCGCCGGGAGCGGGTGGAGGTGACGCAGGACCAGGTGGTAGAAGAGTTAGCCCTAATAGCCTTCGGTAATCCCCATGACGTCATGGAATGGGGACCTGGTGGTGTGCATTTATGTTCTAGTTTCGAGCTGACGTTCGACCAAGCGGCAATAGTGGCTGAGGTTGCAGAGACGACAATCCAGACCGGAGGATCTCTGAGGCTGATCCTCGTAGAGGTCTAAAAGACTGGCTCGAACGGGCTTCGTCGAAACGAGATCTCCGACATAAAAACGAAGGAGGAACCCCAGTTTTGGGGTTCCTCCTTCGTTTTTATGTTTCCCGGGAAACATAACGGTTTTAGGAAACTACAGGCTGTTGAGCCCCATCTCCGATACCGATCTGGCTGCACCTATGCAGCCGTTTCTCTTAGCTGTCTCCAGCCAATGTTCCGCCTTATCCTTTTGCCCCATTTTGGCATAGAGAGAGGCCAGACTCATCTGAGCGGTGGCGTTGCCCTGATAGGCCGATAGGCTCAGCCACTTGAGTGCCTGGTCCCTGTCGGCGGTAACCAGATAACCGGCGGCATAGGCCTCTCCAAGCACCCTCTGAGCCTCCGAATCGCCCTGTTTCGCAAGTTTGTGGATCGACTGAAATTCCTGGGAGTCCACGGCGCCTACCCAACCAGGGGCTATAACACAGAGAGAGAACAACGCAAAAATCAAAAACACAGCCTTGAACATATTCACAGAAAACACCTCTTTTGGAGACGTATTTAGGATCTTTTACAGCTCGGATTATACATCTCCTTTCGGCGAATGCAATAGAGAGAGAAAAAGAAAGATAAGTGAAACTCGTTTTGTTTGATTTTATGTTTTTCTGTTGTTCAACCCTATACCGTCTCGGCGTTTTAACTCCTCCCTCACCGCCTCGGTTAGAGCCATGGAGGCCTGATCGGTTCGGCCGGATATTTCGTCCAGAAGGTAGAGCAGGTCGGTGGAGCCGATCCTTCTGAGGAAAATCCCCTCTTGGTCGTGTGTCATTGCGTCGAGACCTCCTTTCCTGGAAAATGATCTCGAAAGGACGTGATATCCATGGATATGCTTAAAGTTATGCTGTCTCGCAGGAGCGTCAGGGCTTTCGACAGGGATAAGCCGGTTGAAAGCTGGAAGAAGGATGCGGTGATAGCCGCAGCAACCTCGGCACCCAGTGCTAAAAATTTGAGACCCGTCAGGTTTCTGGTGCTGGACGACAGAGAGATACTGGACGATCTCGGAAACGTCCTGTCTCAGGGTAAACCCTTCAAGGAGTGCGATTTCGCCGTGGCGGTCTGTGCCGATCTGTCCGATTATCCCGATGGAAGCCTGGGATGGCTGGAGGACTGCTCCGCAGCCCTGGAGAATATGCTGATAGAGGCCACCTCGCTCGATCTCGCTTCCTTTTGGTTCGGGGTCTATAGAAGAGATCCCAAGGAAGGGCAGGTCCGGTCGGTTCTAGAGGTTCCCTCCCACGTGGAGGTCCAGGGAATAGGGGTCTTCGGCTACGGTGCCGAGTCCGTTCCGGCCAGGGAGGGAGTCGACAGCTCCGTGGTCAGATACGGCAGATGGGGAGACTTCAAGGCCTGATTTTTGTAAGATATAGGGTGACGAAGATATTGATCTTATTTGACTAAAGGCATCTATAAAAAACACTCCTCGGAGAGGTCGTTTCGGCAGAGCCCGTTCGAGCCCGTATTCCCGACCGGCCGTCGTGTAGTACGGATGGGGCGACAGGACGTCGCCCCAAGCCGAGGGGGCACAGGACGTGCCCTCTGAGGCGATTCGTACGAAACAGGCAGGTCGGGAATACGTTCGGGCGAGACAGGGCGGAGCCGAAACGACCTCTCCGAGGAAACTCGGAAGTGCGTTTTTAGAGGTGTCCTAAAAAAGGATGGGAGGACCTCAAAGGCTCTCCCATCCTTTTATTATCCCTCTGAGTCTTAGGTCCTCCATGGTCTCCTCCGCACTCTCCAACAGTGAGATAGGAACTTCCACCTTTACCGAGACCTTCTCCCCGAAGGACGGCGCCACGTTTTCCTCCGGTATTCCAAGAGCTGTCAGATGGTGAAGACAGTCTCCGTAGTTTTCGTATCCTACGGTGAAACCCAGAGGTGCTGTGACGGTCCTCTCCTCTTTGGGACAGATCTCCAGGACTCCATGGGCGGAGGCGGAGTAGGCGTCTATCAGACCTCTGACCCCCAGTTTCACCCCGCCGAAATATCTGGTCACCACTATGGCCAGATCGTAGAGGTCCGCTTTTATTACCGCCCCCAATATAGGGCGTCCAGCCGATCCGGATGGCTCGCCGTCGTCGGAACAATGTTCCGTCGTTTTTGGAAACCCGACCCTGTAGGCCCAGCAGTTATGTCTCGCGTCGGAGTACCTCTTCGATATAGACTCTATAGCCTCCTTGGCTTCTTCCACCGTCTTGGCCGGCACCGCCGTAGCTATGAACTCCGATCTCCTCTCCTTCAGGGAGAACCGTCCTTCTTTTATTATCCTGGCGTATCTGTCCTCTAGTCGGGCCATGCTTCTTTGAAAATCCTGTAGGTCTCCTCCAGTGACTGGGGTACCACCCTTACGTCTCCCATCACAGGCATGAAGTTGGTATCCCCGTTCCACCTCGGAACCACGTGCATATGTACGTGATCGGCGACTCCCGCACCGGCAACCTTGCCTATGTTTATGCCAAGGTTGAAACCCTCGGGGTTCATGGTCCTCTTTATCACGTCCATAGAGATGGAGGTCAGACGGTGCATCTCCGCCACCTCTCCAGGATTCAGGGATCCGTATTCGGCTGTATGTCTGTATGGAACCACCATTAAATGACCGGAGTTGTATGGATACCTGTTAAGTATAACGAAGCAGTTCTCCCCTCTAAAGAGGATAAGGTTATCCTCGTCGTCTTCCCGTGCTGGAAAAACGCAGAATATACATCCCGAGGGTTTTTCTACGCTCTGGATATAGGCGGCACGCCAGGGTGCGAATATCTTCTTCATAATAGTAGGTCCTCCTGATCGCTAGATATTTCCCGGGAAATATCTAGCCTTTTTTCCCGTCTCTCTTGTTCAGTACATCCCTTACGCCGTAGATCCCGTGGAGGATGCCGATAACGGTCCCCCCGATAGTGCAGGCGGATAGAGTCCAGTCGGGGTATCCCTGTCTCAGCAGATATCTTCCTAAATAGAGTCCCATGAGCACATATCCTCCGAACAACAACGCCAGAGAGACTATCTTACCGAAGACGACCAGGTCGTTTAGGTCTATTTTCTGTCCCATGGAGAAGAGCCTCCTTTATTTCCCGGGGAATAACCGGTCGCTTTCTCGGGATAATATCTCGCCTATCCGCTCTATCTGGTCTTTGCTCAGTCCCGATAGAATGAGCTTCATTTTGTTGCCTCGTCCGGTCATAGACACTCCGATGTCGTAGGAAGACAGGTCATTTCCCCAGGAGGGGGTTCTTTTTTTTCTCTTCTCCTTGGAAAACTCCTCGGTAGACTCGGCGATCTTTCTTTCCAGTTCCCGAACGGTCCAGCCTTTCTCCGCCGTGACCTTTCCCATTTTTATCGTCGACTCGGCGGATTCCAGGGATAGAAGCGCTCTTCCGTGTCTCTCCGAAAGGGCCCCTTCAGATATCAGACCTAAGACCTCCGTAGGTAGCTTCAACAGTCTGAGTTTGTTAGCCACCGCTGGACGGCTCCAACCGACCTTCTCAGCCAGATTGTCCTGTGACAGCGAAAAACGATCCATCAGTTCCTTGAGGGACATGGCTACCTCGACCGGTGACAGATCCTCTCTCTGTACGTTCTCCACCAGGGAGACCTCCATTATGGCTCCGTCGTCTCCGTCGAACAGGTGAACCGGGACTTCCTTTACTCCTGCCTCCTTGGCGGCCCTCCAGCGTCTCTCTCCTGCGACTATCATGTATCCGCCGTCTTTTTTCGTGACCAGCAGGGGTTGCAGGATGCCGTGTACCCTTATGGAGGCAGCCAGTTCGCTTATCCCTTCTTCGTCGAACTCCTTCCTCGGTTGATCCGGGTTGGGTTTGAGTTCCTTGACAGGGAGGGTCTTGGGTATAGAAGGGGTTACGTCTTTCGGAAGTAGCGCGTCCAGTCCCTTACCTAAAGATCTTCTCTGAGCCATCGGCCTTCCACCTCTCTTGCCAGTTCCCTGTAGGCCAGGGCTCCTTTGCAGTTTTCCTGATAGTAGCTTATGGGTTTGCCGTAGCTGGGTGCCTCCGACAGTGTGACGTTTCGGGGTATGAGGGTATCGAAAGCGGCTTCGCCAAATCCCTCTCTTACCTCCGCTACTACGTCGTTGGCCAGCCTTGTCCTGCTGTCGAACATGGTAAGCACGATCCCGTCCATGTTCAGGTTCGGGTTAAGGTACTGTCTTACCAGGTCCACCGTCCTGGCCAGTTGACCGACGCCCTCCAGAGCGTAGTACTCGCACTGAATGGGGATCAGTAGTCGTTTCGCCGCCACCAGGGCGTTGACCGTCAGGAGACCCAACGACGGTGGACAGTCCACGATGGCTATGTCGTACAGGTCCTCAACGGTGGATAAAGACCCTTTCAACCTGGACTCCCTGCTTATGGCGGAGGAAAGCTCCACCTCCGCTCCCGCCAGGTTTATGTTGGCTGGAACGAGGGAGACACCTTCCCATGGGGTCTCCACGACGACGTCCTGTATCTCTGAGCCGTCGATCAGTATGTCGTAGAGGCTTTTGGGAGAGCTCTCCCTGTCGTGTCCCAGTCCGCTGGAGCAGTTGCCCTGGGGATCGGTGTCAACGACCAATACCCTGTGTCCCAGCCTTCCCAGCTCCGCCGACAGGTTGACGCAGCAGGTGGTCTTTCCTACTCCGCCTTTCTGGTTCGTTACGGCTATGGTGATCATCTTTTCGCCTCCCACCAGGGTTTTTTCTCCGCCTTGCCCGGCCGTCTAGGGTAGACCTCCGGACAGTGGGATTTCTTTCGGAACGTCAGCAGGAAGCCCTGGCGTTCTCCGTTTGAGTAGTCGAATATCTTTGGATAGTCCAGCCCCAGAAGATCCCACTGCCCCTTTATCTTGGCTAGTTCCTCCCGGTATCCCGGACCTTTTATGGACAGAGCCGTACCTCCTACCTTCACGAGGGGAGACAGGTACTCGGCCACTATCCCGACCTCGCTGACCCCTCTCGCCGCCGCCAGGTCGTAGACCTCCCTTTCCTCCAGGGCCAGCTGTTCCGATCGTCCCCATATGACCGAGACGTTATCTATTTCCAACTCGGACACTATGGATTCCAGCGCTCCGGTCTTCTTGCTCTGGCTGTCCAGAAGGGTTATCTCCAGGTCGGGGCGGCATATGGCCCAGGCAAGTCCCGGAAGTCCGCCTCCCGTTCCCACGTCGACTAGCCTGCCGGTCTTGGGCAGAAGTTCCAGGGCGAAAAGGGAGTCTCTGACGTGATCTTTCCAGATGGTATCCTCGTCCTTCGGGCCCGTTAGCCGGACCTTGTCGGAGGACCATCGAGCCAGGATTTCCGAATAGGCCTTGAGTTTAGCCTCGACCCTCTCGTCCAGAGGGGGAATCTCCACCGTTACGTGAACCTGATCCGACGTGCCGTAATTCATAGCGTCGCCCTCTTTTCCAGTATTCTCCTGAAGGCCCAGCCGGCGAAACCCAGTCCGGTAGACTGTCTGTAGAAACATACCACGTCTATTCTCTTCATCTCCAATCCTTCTATAGGTAGGGACACCAGATCACCCCTTTTCAGGTCCTCCGCAACCGTACCGTGGTTTATGAATGCGACTCCCACACCGGCCTTGACGAAGGCCCTGGCCACGTCCCTGCTGTTGACGAAGGTGCCCCTGTGTTGGCCCACCCTCTGTTCCATCAGATACTCCTGTACGAAGGGACAGAGGGAACAGTCCTTCTCGTAGAGTATAAGCTGTTCTTCGTTCAGGTGGGAGGGGGTCACCGACGGTAGAGCTGCGAGAGGATGGTCTTTCGACGCTACAAGGACTATGTGGTCCTCTCCTATTGTGAAGGTCTTAAGGTCTTTGTCGTTGAAGGTCCTGGCGTTCCCCTCCAGAATGGCTATCTCTATATCTCCCCTTCGGAGCATCTCCTGGATGTCCGGGTCGTTTCCGGTCTGTACCGTCATGGCCACGTCGGGATGTTCGTTTCTGAACTCCGCCACCAGAGAGGGAAGGACCATCGTCCCCACGTAGGTGGAAACCCCGAGCTCCAGTTTACCGTATCTCATTGCCTGCATCTCCCTGAATTTCCCCGGGATGGAATCGGATCTCTGGAGGACGTCCAGCGCCAGGGTGTAGAGGGCGTTTCCCTCGGGGGTGAGGGACAGGCTCCTCCCCCTCCTGTTGAAAAGGATAACGTCGTACTCTTTTTCCAGAGTCGCGATATGCTGGCTTACCGAGGGCTGAGACAGATATAGCCTTTCGGCTGTCCTGGTGAAGGATCCTTCCTCCACCAGGGTGCAGAAGGTCCTAAGTTGATGTAGCGACATTGCCGTCCCTCCTCAGATGGGAATAGGTTCTTCCTATAATAATACTCCAATCTCGATCGGAACGGTTTATATATAGGACAACCTGATGGATTGGATTATTTTTTCTTTATTGATACTTATAACGCTCGGTGTATGCTGTAACAGGAGGTGATGTCCATGGACGAAGCCAGACGGGACGATCTTGTCCAACTCTGTCAGGGACTGGTTAGATATCCCAGCCCATCGGGAGAGGAAGGAGAGATCGCCGCCTTTTTGCGGTCCGTCATGGTGTCCCTGGGTTACGACTCCGTACAGGTCGACGGTTACGGCAGCCTGATAGGCACGGTGGACTTCGGTTCGCCCGGTCCCACCTTGCTTTTAGAGGCCCAGATGGATCATGCCGAATCGGGAGACCCGGGAGAATGGCGCCATTATCCCTTCGGAGGCTGGGTCGAATCGGGCCGGATCTACGGTCGGGGTGCCACCGATCAGAAGGGCATCTTGGCCGCCATGGTGCTGGCCCTGGCCTGGCTGAAGCAGGATAGGAGAGAGTCCCTCTGCGGCAGGGCCGTCATGGCCGCCATGGTCCACCAGGAGAGTTTCGAGAGGGCCGCATCCAAACTGGTAGCCGATAGGGTGAGCCCCGACGGGGTAGTGTCCGGAGAGCCGTCGGACCTGACGGTGGAACGGGGACAGAGGGGAAGGGCCTCCATAGCGGTCGATACCTTCGGCCGTATGGAACACAGCTCCATGGGGGACAACAGCTCGGCTGACATGATGGTCCGACTCGTCTCCCGGCTGAAGGAGGACTATGTGCCAAAGGTGGATCCCTTTTTCGGAGAGGCGACCTTGACCCTAACTAGCCTTCACTCCTATCCGGTGGACGTAAGGACTACCATGCCAGTCCGTTGCCGAGCCACCTTCGACAGGAGGATCCTTCCCGGCGAGACGGCCGAGTCCGTGATGAGAGACATAAAGGCGTCCATTTCCTCCGCCGTGAGGGATATTCCGGGCCTGGAGGCTCGGGCCTTCCTGGACGGAGGCGACGGGCACTGCTACACCGGGGCGATGATAAGCTCCGAGGGATTCGCTCCGGCCTGGGAGATCGAGGAGGAGCATCCCTTCGTAGGACTGGTCCTGGAGGGCGTCGCCGAGGCGGGGTTGGAACCGATTCTCTCGAACAGATCCGGCTTCGGCACGAACGGATGTATATATGGAGGAGAAATGTCGGTTCCCACGGTGGTCTTCGGCCCCTCAAGGAGGGAGCTCGCCCACGTAGTGGACGAATACATAGAGGTGGATCAACTGGCCCTCGGCTGTAAATGCTACGGCTCCATAGCCGAGAAGTTTCTTGCTCGAAAGGAGGAGATCCCAGGTGGGGAAGGCAGTAAAGCTTGAGTGCGCCATCTGTGGAAAGACCTACGACCCCGATCCGGAGTTCACCACCTGTCCCGACTGCGGCATAGACGGGACCATGCACGTTCTCTACGATTACGAGGAAATCGGGGAGACCATGACCGCGGAGTCTCTGGCGAGGGATCCGAACAGGTCCCTGTGGCGCTACCTCCCACTGCTTCCGGTTTCGGACGTCGACACTATTCCGGCACTTCAGGTGGGTTGGACCCCTCTCTACGATTCCGGGGCCCTGGCCGAGAGGTACGGAGTAGGTCGCCTTCTGGTGAAGGACGACGGAAGAAACCCCACGGCGTCCTACAAGGACAGGGCAAGCGCCGTCGCAACCGCCATGGCGAAGGAGCTCGGAAGAGACGTGGTGGCCTGCGCTTCCACCGGCAACGCCGCCAGCTCTCTGTCGGGATTTGCGGCTGTATCCGGGCTGAAAAGCGTGATCTTCGTTCCGGAGGCCGCACCTGAGGCCAAGGTAACCCAGCTTCTGGTCTACGGATCCCGGGTGTTCTCCGTCAGGGGAGACTACGAGGAGACGGTCAACCTGGCCATAGAGGCCATAGATTCGGAGGGCTGGTACAACAGAAATTGCGCCATTAACCCCTATCTGGTGGAGGGAAAGAAGACCTGCGCCATGGAGATAGCCGAGCAGATGGGCTGGAAAGTTCCGGACAGGGTTATAACCTCCGTCGGAGACGGCTGCATAATAAGCAGCCTCTACAAGGGATTCCTGGACCTCAAGAGGATCGGCCTGATAGACCGGATTCCCGCCATAACAGGCGTCCAGGCAGAGGGAGCCTGTCCCGTCCACGATGCCGTACGGTCCGGAGCGGACAGGGTGACCTTTGGTCCCGCCGATACCGTGGCGGACAGCATATCGGTGGGAGCTCCCAGAAACTGGGTCAAGGCGCTGAACGCCGTGAGGTCCAGCGGAGGGACCACCGTGACAGTGTCGGACCAGGAGATACTGGAGGCCATGACGGAACTGGCCCGAGCTACAGGGGTCTTCGGAGAGCCGGCCGGTGTGACGTCCTTCGCCGGATTCAAAAAGATGGCGAACCAGGGAACGCTGGGATCGGACGAGGTTGTGGCAATAGTGGTGACGGGAAACGGACTAAAGGACGCGGCTTCGGCCAGAAAAGCGGTGGAGGCACCTACATCGGTGGATCCGTCGATGGAATCGCTCCTCAAGGTGCTGAAACGGTAGAGACGGAATTCAATAAATTTTGTTTTGTAATATAAAAATATATAAATACGAGGAGAGTGTGTCTAAAAATGTCGTATAACATAATAGACCTCACCGTAAACGAGAAACAGCTCGAAAGCGCCGTCGAAAGGGCCAGGGAAAAGGAAATCGTAATTCCCACCTTTGCGGAGATGAAGGACCCCTCGAAGGTTCCGGCCAAGATAAAGGAAAAGCTGGCCTCGGTGGGACTCTGGGACGTCGACCCTCTGAACCTGTTCCGAATAACCTGGAAGAACGAGCCGGTCAAGGACGGCGGACTGTACGACGGGGTCAACTTCGTCGAGCTTCCCGAATCCCTCACAGGGGTCAAGGCCAGGATCTTCGCCCTGGTGGGAAAGTGGTTCCCCACCGGAGCCCACAAGGTAGGGGCTACCTTCGGCTGTCTCGCCCCCAGGTTGGTGACGGGGCAGTTCGACCCTGTGAATCAGAGGGCGGTGTGGCCCTCTACCGGAAACTACTGCCGCGGCGGAGCCTACAACGCCCAGCTTCTGGGATGCGAGTCCATAGCCATTCTTCCCGAGGGGATGAGCCGCGAGCGTTTCGAGTGGCTCAAGAAAGTGGCTGGAGAGGTCATAGCCACCCCGGGGTCGGAGAGCAACGTCAAGGAAATCTTCGACAAAACCTGGGAGCTCAGGAAGACCAGGGACGATGTGGTCATCTTCAACCAGTTCGACGAGATGGGCAACCCCCTCTGGCACTACGTCGTCACCGGAAACGCCATAGAGGAGATGCTGGAGCAGGTGATGGGCAAGGACGACCGCTACTTCGGCTGCGCCTTCACCACCGGATCCGCCGGGACCATAGCCTGTGGCGACTACATGAAGGAGCTTTTCCCTGCGAGCAAGATTGCCGCCTCCGAGGCCCTTCAGTGTCCCACCCTTCTCTGGAACGGATGGGGAGCCCACAGGATAGAGGGCATAGGGGACAAGCATGTGCCCTGGGTCCACAACGTTAAGAACACCGACATGATAATCGACGTGGACGACGAGGACTCCATGGCCTGGATCCGGCTTTTCAACGAGCCAGCCGGAAAGGACTACCTTAAGAAAAAGGGAGTGCCGGAGGATCTGGTGGATTCCCTCGACCTGGTGGGGATCTCCGGAGCGGCCAACATAATATCCTGCATCAAAATGGCCAAGTATTACGAGCTGACAGAGAAGGACGTTCTAGTGACGGTCCTCACCGACTCGATGGAGCTGTACAACTCCCGTCTGGCCGAGATGGAGGAAGAGTTCGGCCCTTACGGCGAGATAGACGCCGCGGTGGACTTCCACCAGCATATCAAAGGTCTTTCGGTGGACTACATGCAGGAACTTTCCTACAGGGACAGAAAGAGGGTCCACGACCTCAAGTACTACACCTGGGTGGAACAGCAGGGCAAGTCCATGGAGGAGCTGGACGCTCAGTGGTACGATGCCGAGAACTACTGGGGCGAGATCCACGGCATGGCGGACAAAATAGACGAGAAGATCAGAGAGTTCAACGACAAGACCGGATTGCTGAAATAAAGTCAGCTTAGATCAAGGTCCTGACCCCCTCTTGAGGACCTCGAGAGGGGGCCTTTTGTAAGTTATTTCCGAGTAAGCCGGTCTTCCGAGAGGTAGGTCCGCCTAGGCCCTGTCTCGCCCAAGCGTATTCTCGACCTGCCTGTTCCGAACGGACCGCCTCCGAGGGCACGTCCTGTGCCCCCTCGGCTTGGGGCGACGTCCTGTCGCCCCATCCGTCCTACACGACGGCAGGTCGAGAATACGGGCTCGAATGGGCCAAGGCGAACCTACCTCTCGGAGGAAGCTTGAGCACGAATTTTTTATGGAAGGGTGATTCATCCTGTTCGACCTCCTTATAACCGGAGCCTCCATAGTGGACGGCAGCGGAAGAGATCCCTTCGTCGCCGATCTGGCCGTTAAAGACGGCCTCGTCGCGGCCATAGGTTCGAACCTCGGACCGGTGGCGGAGACGATAGACCTCGCAGGTAAAACCCTGGTCCCTGGGTTCGTGGACGTTCACGGGCATTCGGAGCTGAGGGCCATGACCGATCCCGACGTGTCTCCGAAGCTGCTCCAGGGCTATACCTCCGAGCTTGCGGGAAACTGCGGAGTGGGCGTGGCCCCTGTCAGAGAGGAGGAGAAGACCTCTCTTGCCCAGGAGGTGGCTGGGATACTGGGGAGAGGTCCCGAAGTCTGGAACTGGAACTCCTTCCCCGAGCTGCTGGACCGGATGGAATCGGGGGCCTACGGGGTCGACCTGGGCCTTCTGGTGCCTCACGGGCCTCTGAGGAGCTACGTCATGGGGAAGAGGCGTTCGAGCCTGGCATCGGAAAGGGACATAGTGGAGATGACCGCCATCCTTCGGGAGGCTATGGACGCCGGTGCCTTCGGCCTGTCCACCGGGTTATTCTACGATCCCTGTTGCTATGCCGACTCGAAGGAGCTGACCGCCCTCTTCGAGACGGTCGCCAGCAGAGGCGGCGTGGTGTCGGTCCACCAGAGAAACGAGGGGGATCGGATACTTGAGTCCCTGGAGGAGATCCTAGCTCCTGCCGAATCCTCCGGGGTAAGACTTCAGATCTCCCATCTGAAGGTGGGAGGAGAGAGAAACCGTCATAAGCTGGATAGGGTTTTAGAGACCATAGAGAGATATGCCGAGAGAGGTTGCGACGTCGCCTTCGACCAGTACCCTTATTCGGCCGGATCCACCTCCCTCTACAGTCTGCTGCCTCCCTCGTATCTCGCCCTTGGATTTAACGAGGTCAAGCGACGTCTTGGTGATAAAGTAGAGAGAGGAAATATCCGAGGACAGATGGAAGAGCCAGGGGATTGGGACGGCGTCTACTCCATGCTGGGCTGGGACAGGATAATCCTGACCGGTGCCGATCTGGAGGAGAACAGAGTCTTTCTAGGTCGGACCCTGAGGGAGATAGGCGACATGAGGGGTCAGGATCCCTTCGATTCCTACTTCGACCTGATCTCTAAGGAGGGAAAGGCGTTGACCATGGTTGACTTTATCACCGACGAGGATTCGGTGGAGAGGATTATGGTCCATCCCCTTCAGTGCTTTGGAACGGACGGCCTCTATTCCGGCTGCCCTCATCCCAGGACCTTCGGATGTTCCTACCGTGTTCTGGATCGTTACGTGAAGGGCAAAAAGCTCTTGACCCTTCCGGAGGCGATCCGAAAGCTTTCGTCCCTTCCGGCCAAGAGGGCCGGCTTCGATGATAGAGGACTCCTGTCTGTCGGCTTCAGGGCCGACATGGTCGAGCTGGACCTGGACAGTATGGAGGATCGGGCGGACTACGGTTCCCCATCTCTGACAGGTAGGGGGATTCCATCCGTCTGGGTTAGAGGGCGACCGGCCGTGAGAGAAGGCGAGGTGGTCTCTAGGGAGGGACGTCTCGTCAGGAGGTGATGTATGGAAAAACTGGAGGGAGACGCTTAACGAGAGAGAACCCTAATGGCTATGGCCCGAACGGCCTGTTCCGTTCGGATCAAAGAATAGGAGAAAAGGAGGCGTATTGAGATATGAAGCGTAGAGTGATGATTATAACCCTGGCGTTGGTGGTGGCCCTGTGTTCCTCGGCCCTGGCGGGACCGAAGGTCCTCAAACTGGCCCATCTGAACCCTCAGCAGCCCTTCGAGAACGCCACTGGAGCCATGGCGGCTGTGTTCAAGAGCATGGTCGAGGCCGGAACCAACGGTTCGGTTCAGGTGAAGGTCTTCCCCGCCGGACAGCTCGGCAACGAGAGAGAGACGATGGAGCAGGTCAAGGTCGGAGTGGTCCAGAGCTACATAGCCTCCGCCGGAGGAATGGCTCCCTTCTATCCACTTTACGGCGTCCTGGACATCCCCTTCGCCGTTCCTAATTACGCGGTGGCCTGGAAGGTCTTCGACGGTTCCTTCGGTGAATATCTGAAGGAGGATATCAAAAAGGTAACCGGCTTCAAGGTCCTCGGTTTCGGCGAGGCGGGAGGCTTCTTCCAGCTCTCCAACAGCGTTCGCCCCATAAAGACCGTGGAGGACATGAAGGGCCTCAAGATGCGCACCATGACCCTTCCCACCCATCAGAATCTCATGAAAACCTACGGGGCCGCCGCTACCCCCATAGCCTGGGCCGAGGTCTACACGGCGCTCCAGACCGGCGTGGCCGACGGACAACACAACCCCCTTCCCATAGTCCTTCTGGGGAAGCTATTCGAGGTTCAGAAGTACCTCACCCTGACCAATCATATATACAGCACCTACTGCTGGATAATGAACGACGAGTTCTGGGACGGCCTCAGCGACCAGGAGAAGGAGGTAGTCAACTCCTCCGCGATAACCGCCATAGTGGCCGGGCGGGGCCTAAACCGGATTATCGAGGGATCCGACAGAGGACTTCCCACCATCATAGAGAAGGGCATGGAGGTCAATACCCCGACTCCGGAGGCCATGGAACAGTTCCGCGAGATGGGCAAGGACTCGGCAATGGTGTTCATAAAGGAGAACTTCGGCGATAAGGGCGTGGAGATAGCGGATCTCTATCTCGAGGCCATAGACGACGCAGTGGACGAGCTGGAAGACGATTAGTCTTTCCGGACAGGTCCATGACGAAGGATAGAAAAAGCGCGGGCCGGGGAGTTTTCTCCCTGGCCGAGCGCCTCGGAAACGGTCTGGAGAGGTTCCTGGAGGTCCCGGTACTGATACTGTCGATCGTCATGACCGCATCGGTGCTCGCCGGGGTCTTCTTCCGATACGTCCTTCGATCCCCACTGGGATGGAGCGAGGAGCTCTCCCGTTACATAATGATATGGATGGCCCTGCTGTCGGTGGCCCTTTGCATATGGAGGCAGGAGCACGTGGGAGTGACCATGTTCATAAAAAAACTTCCCCGGCTTCTGGCCAAGACCCTGGTCTTCGCCTCCAACGGACTGGTCATGTTCTTCCTCTACATACTTCTGGCCTATGGGCTCAAGATGGCCGAGAGGGGGAAGTCCCAGATAGCCACCGGATTGGGGACCACCATGGAATGGTGGCTCATGGCGGTGCCTGTCAGCGCCGGTATCTGCATGGTCATGCTGGCCTGCAAGATGGTGCTGGACGTCAGGCGCAGGGATCTGGACGAGATCCTGATGTCGGAGGAGCTGGTGGACGCGGTCAAGAGAGAGGAAGGACTGGACTTTTAGCAGTGAACGGGGGGATTTTATATGACCGGATTCCTTAGCGCCTCCTTCGCCATACTGATAGCGGTGGGGATGCCCATAGGGTTCGTCCTGGGAGTGGCGGGACTTCTCGGTATGGTCAAGATGGGCGGTGGAGCCGTCTTGAACCTGGTGCCTCAGAGGTACTTCGCAGGGGTGGACATGTTCACACTGATGGCCATGCCCTTCTTCATATTGGCGGGAGAGATCATGAACAAGACCGGCATCACCCAGAGGCTGGTCAAGTTCAGCAACATACTGGTGGGACATCTCCAGGGAGGACTGGCCCACGCCAACATAGTGGCTTCAATCTTCTTCGCGGGTATAACCGGAGCGGCGGTCAGCGACACCGCCGCCATAGGATCCATGCTGATACCGGCCATGGTGGACGAGGGATACGACAAGGACTTCTCGGCGGCCATAACCGCCGCGTCCTCCATAATCGGCCCCACCATACCGCCGTCGAACATAATGGTGATCTACGGGGCCTTCATGCAGGTATCCATAGCGGGGCTCTTCATGACAGGGCTCGTCCCGGGGCTGCTGCTAGGGGTGGCCCTCATGATAATGACAGCCAGGATATCCAAGAAGAGGGGATATCCTGTCGGAGAGAGAAGAGCCACGGTAAAGGAGATGCTGGTCGGACTGAAGGACGCCATAGTGGCCCTTCTGATGCCCCTGATAATACTGGGGGGAATCCTCTCCGGAATGTTCACCCCCACCGAGGCGGCCGCCGTAGCGGTGGCCTACGCCATGGTGCTCGGTTTCTTCGTCTACAGAAACCTCACCTTGAGGGACATGGTTCCCCTGTTTCTCAAGATGGCCAGGACCACCGGGGTGGTCTTTCTGGTCATAGCCGCCGCGTCCATTTTGGGATGGGTGCTCACCATAGAGCAGATCCCGGAGAAGGTCGCCACCTTCATGTTGAGCATAAGCGACAACCGCTACGTCATCATGGGGTTCATTCTGATCATGCTCCTGGTGGTGGGTATGTTCATGGACATAGCGGCGGCTCTCATAATACTGGGTCCCATCCTTCACCCTCTGGCGGTGCAGCTGGGATATCATCCGCTTCACTTCGGGATCATCATGGTCCTGGCTCTCAACATAGCCCTGATGACCCCGCCGGTAGGGGCCTGTCTCTTCGTGGCCTGCGGCATAAGCAAGCTTACCCTGGAGCAGATAAGCCGGGAGATACTGCCCTTCATACTGGTGGAGCTGGCGGTTCTTTTGCTTATAACCTTCGTTCCGGCCATACCTCTGGCCCTTCCGGGAGCCATGGGGCTGCTGGGTCGGTGAACGGGAATATTCCTTACATAAAATAAAAAAATCGAAAGCGAGGCGTTATTTCGTGAAGATCCCTTTTGATCAGGTGGTGGCGAAGGCGGAGGAGTACAAGGACGATATGACCCGTTTCCTCAGGGACATGATAGCCCTGCCCAGCGAGAGCTGCGGCGAGGAGGCCGTCATAAAGAGGATCAAGGAGGAGATGGAGAAGGTCGGTTTCGACAGAGTGGAGATAGATCCCATGGGCAACGTCCTGGGATACCTGGGACGGGGCGAGCACCTGATAGCCATGGACGCCCACATCGACACGGTCGGCATAGGGGAGATAAAGAACTGGAAGTTCGATCCCTATAAGGGAATGGAGGAAGGCGACGTCATAGGAGGCCGGGGAGCCAGCGACCAGGAGGGCGGAATGGCCGCCATGGTCTACGCCGGAAAGATAATAAAGGACCTGGGACTCGAAGACGACTACACCCTTCTCGTCACAGGGACGGTCCAGGAGGAGGACTGCGACGGCCTCTGCTGGCAGTACATCATAGAGGAGGACGGAATACATCCCGAGTTCGTAGTCAGCACCGAGCCCACAGACTGCCGGATCTACCGGGGCCAGAGGGGAAGGATGGAGATAAAGGTAGAGACCGGAGGCATAAGCTGTCACGGCTCCGCCCCGGAGAGAGGGGAGAACGCCATATACAAGATGGCCCCTATCGTCATGGAGCTTAGAGCCCTCCACGAGAACCTGAAGGACGACGACTTCCTGGGCAAGGGCAGCCTGACCATATCCCAGATATTCCACAAATCCCCCTCCCGGTGCGCCGTGGCGGACGGATGCACCATATCCATAGACCGCCGTCTGACCTGGGGCGAGACCTGGGAGGGAGCCCTTCAGGAGGTCAGAAACCTTCCGGCCGTCAAGGAGGCCGAGGCGGAGGTGTCTCTCTACACCTACGAGAGACCTTCCTGGACCGGCCTGGTATACCCGACCGACTGCTACTTCCCCGCCTGGAAGCTGGAGGAGGAGCACCCGGCCTGTAGGACCCTGGTGGACGGCTACAGAATGCTGTTCGACCGGGAACCCGTCGTGGACAAGTGGACCTTCTCCACCAACGGCGTCTCCATAATGGGCCGCCACGGCATACCGGTCATAGGCTTCGGACCAGGCAAGGAAGAGGAAGCCCACGCCCCCAACGAGAAGACCTGGAAAAGCCACCTGGTGACCTGCGCCGCCATGTACGCCGTCATCCCGGGAATCTACGTGGACGAACACTGCGATTAAAACGAAAGGGGAACTTTACGGATGAACACGATATTTAGAGGCAAGGACTTCATCACGCTGGAGGAATGGACCAAGGAGGAGATAGACACCCTCCTGGAGGTATCCAAGGACCTGAAAAAGGACTTCGCCATGGGCAAGACGACCCCCTATCTGCCATATCAGACCGTCTTCCTCATGTTCTTCGAGCAGTCCACCAGGACCAGGAACTCCATGGAGGCGGGGATAACCCAGCTCGGCGGACACGCCCATTTCCTGGACACCAGCACCATGCAGGTATCCCACGGAGAGGTCGCCAAGGACACGGCGGTCATCCTATCCCGTATGGGCCACGCCATAGCCTGCCGCAACTGCTTCTGGGGAATAGGAAACGCCTATCTGAGGGACATGGCCAAGTATTCCTCCGCTCCTATCCTCAACCTCCAGGACGACCTGTTCCATCCCATGCAGGGACTGGCGGACCTGTTGACCATACAGGAGAAGAGGGGCAGCGACGTCAAAAACCTCAAGGTCTCCATCATCTGGGCCTACGCCACAACCCACAAGAAGCCCATCTCCGTGCCTCTGACCCAGAGCCTTCTGTTCCCTCGATACGGCATGGACGTCACCCTGGCCTATCCCGAGGGCTACGACCTTCCCGACTGGGTCGTCGAGCAGGCCAAGAAGCACGCCGAGAGCACCGGCGGATCCTTCAGGATAACCCACGACCAGGAGGAGGCCTACAAGGACGCCGACGTGGTCTTCCCCAAAAACTGGGGCTCCTGGTTCAAGAACCCAAGCACCGAGGTGGTAGACGCCGGTCTGGAGGCCAACAAGGGCTGGAAGTGCACCGAGGAGCGTTTCGCCCTGGCGAACAAGGACTGCCTCTACATGCACGCCCTTCCGGCGGACCGGCAGAACGAGGTGGACGCCTCCATCATAGACGGCCCCAACTCGGCCATCTACGACGAGGCGGAGAACCGCCTTCACACGGCAAAATCGGTCATGGCTCTCACCATGGGAGGCAGAGGCCGCCAGTAGACTCTTCGGATTTCTACGCAGTTCCCCGGGGGAGACGGATTTCATCCGCCTCCCTTCGGGCTTTTCCTATGGAAGGGAGGTGTCGCCCGGGGTCGGATAGATAGCAGCACCATCTAGAGCGTGAGGTAGACCATTATCGAACCGTAAAAGGAGGGAGATCCATGAGATTCACCGAAAAGTGCGCCGTATTCTTCATGGCGGTCTGTATAGCCCTGGCCGCTGTAGCCCCTGCTATGGCGGAGGCCAAGGCCCCGAAAGACCACAAAATAGTACTGATACTGCCGGGCCCCATAAACGACCAGAGCTGGAACGCCACCAACTACGCCGGACTGGTGGCCTGCAACGAAGAGCTCGGAACGGCCATGGAGTACGTCGAGAACGTCCAGGCCAGCGATTACGAGTCCACCTTCAGAAACTACGCCGAGAGAGGCTACGACCTCATAATGGCAGCCGGAACCCAGTTCGACGAGGCCGCCAACAGGGTGGCTGCCAAATACCCCGACAGCGTCTTCTGCGTCGTGAACGGCCTAGTGTCCCAGGGGCCGAACGTCCGTCCCGTCCTGCCCAAGGAATACGAGGCCAGCTACCTGGCCGGGATAATAGCCGGATTCACCACCGAGACGGGCAAGGTAGGAATGGTCGGAGGCTTCCCGAACAAGCTGATGGTCCGTCTGATGAACACCTACGAGTACGGCGTCCGCATCGGGTCTCCCGAGGCCAAGGCCAACAGGGCCTACTCCAATTCCTGGAGCGACGTCGCTCTGGGCAAGCAGATGGCCACCTCCATGATAGACAAGGGAGCGGACGTCCTCTTCTTCTACGCCAACCAGGTGGGCCTCGGAGCCATCCAGGCCGCCAAGGAAAAGGGAGTCAAGTTCGTCGGCTTTGCCAGCAACCAGAACGACATAGCCAAGGGCACCGTCGTGGCCAGCGTCTACTTCGACTTTGCCGACATGTATAAATGGACCCTTGGAAAATTCATGGACGGAACACTGGCCCCCGAGGTAAACCAGGCGGGTATAGCCGAAGGCATAGTCAAGGTGGCCTACTCGGACCAGGTTCCGGACGAGGTGAGGGCTCAGGTCGAGAAGGCCGAAAAGGCCATAACCTCCGGAAACCTCCTCTATTTCGCCTCCGAGTTCCCCGAGTCGCTGAAATAGTGTAAAGACGCCGGGCGGAGATCGCTCTTCGCCCGGCATTTCAGGTGGAGGAGGTGTCCGCGATGCCCGCGGTTGAGCTCAGGGGAATAACGAAATACTTTCCCGGCACGGTGGCGAACGACGGCGTGGACCTGAAGGTCCCGGCGGGAAAGGTCGTCGCCCTGTTGGGGGAAAACGGAGCAGGAAAGACCACCTTGATGAGGATCCTCTACGGAATGTACCGTCCCGACGGCGGGGAGATAGCCGTGGACGGCCAGGTGGTCCATATAGATTCCCCTCAGGACGCCATGGCCCTGGGGATAGGCATGATTCACCAGCACTTCAGTCTGGTGCCGGTCCACACCGTGGCGGAGAACGTGGTGTTGGGTCTGGGATCTCCCATGTCGGGACTGGACCTCGGCAGGATATCTCGGGAGCTGGAGGAACTGGGAGGGAAATACGGCCTGGAGGTGGATCCGGACGCACTGGTGAGACAGCTTCCGGTCGGAATGCAGCAGAGGGTGGAGATAGTGAAGGCCCTCTATCGAAAGGCGAAAATACTGATCATGGACGAGCCCACGGCTGTGCTGACCCCTCAGGAGACCGAGCACCTCTTCGGTTTCGTCAGGGAGTTCACCTCCATGGGAAACTCGGTGATCTTCATAACCCATAAACTCGGAGAGGTCATGGCCATAGCCGACTCGGTCACTGTCATGAGGGACGGAAAACTGGTCGGGACGGTATCTCCCTCCGATTCCACCGAGATGGACCTGGCCAGGATGATGGTCGGGCGGGATCTGGAACTCCTCTCCGGCGACAGAGACGAGACCACCGGCGGTCCCCGTCTGGAGGTTTTTGAACTGGCGGTAAAGGACGATCGGGGGGCCGCGGCCCTGGACGGACTGTCCTTGACCGTCAGAGAGGGGGAGATCTTCGGAATAGCAGGGGTCAGCGGAAACGGACAGCAGGAGCTGGCCGAGACCATCTGCGGCCTCAGAGAGGCAGTCTCGGGAAAGATCGTCCTCGATGGCCTGGACGTCACCGGTCTTCCGGCCTCCCGGATGATAGACCTGGGAGTGGGCTACATCCCGGCGGACAGACACAGAGACGGACTGGTGCTGGACATGACGGTGGAGGAAAACCTGATGCTCAAGGGAAGCTCCTCTTTCGATCTGTCACGAAAAGGTATCCTCCGGCTGGACAGAATATCCGAGATGGCCGGGGAGATGATCCGACGGTTCTCCGTAAAGACCCCCTCTCCGGTCACCAAAGCCAAGGCCCTCTCCGGAGGAAACCAGCAGAAGGTGGTCATAGCCAGGGAGATAGAGGTCGGATCCCGGCTTCTCGTGGCGGTTCAGCCCACAAGGGGACTGGACCTCGGAGCGGCGGAATACGTCCACTCCACCCTCATGGAGGAGAGGGCCAAGGGAAAGGCCATACTGCTTCTCTCGACGGAACTCTCCGAGGTGCTCAAGCTCTCGGACCGCATAGGGGTCATATATCGTGGCAGGCTTCTGGATATATTCGACAGAGGCCGCTTCGACGTGGATCGTATCGGCCTCCTTATGGCAGGCATAGAGGAGGTGCGCCATGGCTGATATGAAGTCCACCGAGAGAAAGGGAGCCGGAGCGGTTTTGTGGCCTCTCTTCTCCGTGTTCATGGGGCTTGCTGCCAGCGGCTTAATGATGACCCTTCTTGGGGCGGACCCGATAGAGGTCTACCGCAGGATCTTTGCCATGGCCTTTCGAGACGGATACAACGTGGCGGACATATTCGCCAAGGCCACCCCTCTCATACTCACGGGGCTGGCCTTCGGATTCGCCTTCAGGGCCAACCTCTTCAACATAGGGGCTCAGGGGCAGTTCTACCTGGGCTGCGTCGCCTCGGTCTGGTGCGCTCTCAGGCTGGGACACCTGTCTCCGTGGCTGGTGCTGCCTCTGTGCGTGCTCCTGGCGGCGGCGGCCGGAGGAGCCTGGGCCTCTCTGGTGGGATTCGCCAAGGCCAGATTCAACTCCAGCGAATTTCTCATAAGCATGATGTCCACCTACGTCGCTCTGGCTCTGATGAACTTTCTCCTCCGAGGTCCCCTGAGGGAGGCCAAGGGAGAGTATCCCCAGACCGACGTCATATCCGAGGGAAGCTGGATACCTCAGCTGATCCCCCACACCAGACTCCACTGGGGATTCGTTCTGGCCCTGGCAGCGGCGGCCCTCGCCTGGTTCCTGCTGTGGAGGACCTCTCTGGGCTACAGGATAAGGGCGGTCGGCATGAACAGAGACGCGGCCCGTTACGCCGGAATGGACTCGGGAAAGATCTTCGTTATAGTCTTCGCCGTGAGCGGTGCCTTCGCCGGTCTGGCCGGATTCACCGAGGTCAACGGCATACAGCACATGCTGGTGCAGGGATTCAGCCCCATGGTGGGAGCGGAGGGAATAGGCATAGCCATACTTGGTAACGCCCATCCCCTGGGCATCGTGCTGGCGGCGATACTCTTCGGAGCCCTTCAGGTAGGGGGAAACCTGGCGGTCCAGACCTCCGGGGTCCCCGCCAGTATCGTAGGGATAATGGAGGGATTCGTCATGCTCTTCGTCATACTCTCCTACGCTCTCCAGATAAGGCTGGCCTCCGCCAGGAGCAAGAAAAAAGCCAGAGAGGAAGGTGACCGACGATGATTACCGGACTGCTGGCCGGAGCCCTCCAGATGAGCACCCCCCTGATGATGGGAGCCCTGGCGGAGGTCTACGCCGAGAGGACCGGGGTCATGATAATCGCCATAGAGGGGATCTTCCTCCTGGGAGCCTGGGGAGGTTTCGTGGCCGCATATTCGACCGGAAGCATGATGCTCGGTCTGCTGGCCGCCATGGCTATAGGGACGGCCACGGCCCTGGTCTACGGGATCTTCACGGTAAAGCTCAAACAGCATCAGATAGTAACGGGCACGGCGATAAACATCTTCGCCGCCGGACTGGGCATATTCCTCTACAGGGTCTTCTTCGGAGTTCCCCTTCTTCCCCTTACGGTGGATCCCCTCGAGAGGATAGCCGTACCGGGACTGTCGTCCATACCGGTTATAGGTGAGGCCCTGTTCCATCAAAACGCCCTCACCTATCTGGCCTGGGCCCTCATCCCCGTCGGCTATTGGATACTCTATAAAACCCAGCTCGGGCTGATACTGCGTTCAACCGGTGAAAACCCCGAGGCAGTGGACGCCGCCGGAATAAAGGTGGAGACGGTACGTCTCGGCGCGGTATTGGCCGCAGGCGCATTGGACGGCCTGGCTGGGGCGTTCTACTCGCTGGGATTTCTGGGCATGTACACCAACGACATAATCGGCGGTCGAGGATGGATAGCCTTCGCCATATGTTTCCTGGGAAACTGGAACCCCATGGGGGTCCTGGTGGGAGCTCTGGTGTTCGGACTTGCCGACGCCATGGCCATCCAGCTTCAGACCTCCGGCGTAACCCTTATACCGAACGAGTTTCTAATAGCCATGCCCTACATACTGACCATAGTGGCCACGGTAGCCAGAAAACGGTTCAACGTCCCCGCAACATTGGGGGTTCCCTACGAGAAGGAGCGGCGGTAGTAAAAATCGAAAAAAACATAAACTCGATCTCCCATGGAGGTGATTTTTAGTGTATGATCTAGTGGTGCGAAACGGCAGGATGGTTATCCCGGAAGGGCTATCCTACTGCGATTTAGCGGTGGATGAAGGTGTAATCGTCGCCGTTGGTTCTAAACTAAAGGGCAGAAAAGAACTGAACGCCGACGGTCTTTTGGTTTTACCGGGAGTGGTGGACGCCCACGTCCATATGGCTCTTCCGGTAAGGGGAGACCGGTCCAGCGATGACTTTCTGTCCGGCAGCATGGCGGCGGCGGCGGGGGGAGTTACCTCCATGGTCGACTTCACCGTTGGAAGCCCCCGGACCGATCTGGTTCAGGATATAGACGCCAGGCTGGAGACGGCGGAGCCGTCGGTGATAGACTACGGCTTCCACTGCGAGATGGTCGGATGGACTCCCGGCAGGGAAAACGAGATACCCTCGGCGGTCGAAAAAGGCGTTACCAGCTTCAAGTTCTTCACCGCCTACGGCGACTCGGGACGCCGGTCCGACAGCGGAGCTCTCTATCGCTGTTTCTCCAAAATAGCCGAGACCGGAGCCGTGGCGGTGGTCCACGCCGAGGACGACGACCTCATAAGATCCCTGACGGCCGAGCTTTCCGACGACGAGAAATCGTCCATGACGGCCCTGGCCAGGACCAGACCGGATATCTGCGAGGGAGCCGCCATAGATCAGGCGGCATTCTACGGCGAGGTGACGGGAGCCTCGGTCCACGTGGTGCACGTCAGCTCCGCTCTGGGGGCTTCCAGAATAGAGGCGGCCCGAATGAGAGGGCTCGACATCACCGCCGAGACCTGTCCCCAGTATCTCTACCTCACCGACCAGGTCTACCGGAGAGAAGACGGCCACCTCTACTCGGCCAGTCCGGCCCTGAGAGGCGAGGACGACGGCGAATACCTCTGGGGTTGTCTGGGATACGGCGCTCTGGACTTCGTCGCCACCGATCACTGTCCCTTCACGTCGGAGCAGAAGGCCTGGAAGGGATCCTTCTCCGACCTACCCTACGGACTTCCCGGGGTGGAAACGTCCCTTCCCCTGATCTACTCGGGAGGGGTGGCGACGGGGCGGATCCCTCTGGAGACGCTTCCGGTCATCATGTCCCAGGCTCCGGCGGAGAGATACGGATTGAAGAACAAGGGCAGGCTGGCTCCCGGTTACGACGGCGATCTGGTTCTGTTCGACCCAGAGGCCCGGTGGACGGCGAGGGCCGAGGATCTGCACATGAAGGTGGACTTCTCCCCCTACGAGGGGATGGAGATACAGGGTCGGGTGATTACCACCGTGGCCCGGGGAGAGATTATCTACTCGGAAGGGCGGCATCTCTGCGAGCCCGGACGGGGTAAATACCTCTTCCGAAATACGAGAGACTAATTTGAACGGGAGGATATAACATGAGTAAAAGAGTTGTCGTGGCGTTGGGCGGAAACGCGATCCTTCAGAGAGGGCAGAAGGGAACGGAAGCGGATCAGAGGGAGAACGTCCGCAAGACGGTGGCACAGATAGTCAAGATGATAGAGGCGGGCTACGAGGTGGTACTGACCCACGGCAACGGACCTCAGGTCGGAGCCATACTGATCCAGAACGAGGCGGGCAGGGGCAGCGTGCCGGCCATGCCGATGGACGTGTGCGGAGCCGAGAGCCAGGGGTTCATAGGCTACATGTTCGTTCAGGAGTTCAAGAAGGCCCTGATAGCTCACGGCCTGGATAAAGAGCCGATCTGCATAGTGACCCAGGTGGAGGTGTCCTCGGAGGATCCCGCCTTCGCGAACCCGACCAAGCCGGTTGGCCCCTTCTACGACGAGGCCACGGCCAAGGCCCGGATCGAGTCGTCCGGAGAGAGCTGGATAGAGGACGCCGGAAGGGGATGGAGAAGGGTAGTCCCCTCGCCTAAGCCCATCAACATAGTGGAGCGCAAGGCGGTCAGAGAGCTTGCCGACAACGGCTACGTCGTGGTGGCCTCCGGCGGAGGCGGCATTCCCGTGGTGAAGAGCTCCGATGGCAGCTACGGCGGAGTAGAGGCGGTCATAGACAAGGACCTGGCGGGAGAGCTTCTCGCCCAGCAGGTGGACGCGGACCTCTTCATGATCCTGACCGACGTACCCAAGGTGGCCCTCCGTTACGGAACCCCCGATGAGGAATGGCTCGGCAAGGTGACCATAGACGAGATGAAGGTCTACCAGTCTGAGGGACACTTCAAGGCCGGATCGATGGGCCCCAAGGTATCCGCCGCCATGGCCTTCGTGATGAACGGAGGATCCCGTGCGGTAATAGCCAGCCTGGACCAGGCCCTGGAGGCTCTGGAAGGCACCGAGGGAACCCAGATAGTCAAGAACTGATCCAAGCTCAACGTAAAATAGAATCTCAACATAGAGGCCGACGTCCTTCAGGACGTCGGCCTCTATGTGTTTCGAAGATATCTCGATCGGTGTGACGACCGAGGGAGCTTTCAGCCTGGGAATGTAGGTTAGTAAAGATCAGCTTCTATGTACTCTAATAATGGTCGATAAAGTTTGTTTTTAGTTAATCGAGTCGGGGGTTAGATGTTTCTCGAGAGCCTAGCGGGACCTGTCAAACGAGATGTCGCAAAAAGATCGAATTGGAATGACTCAGTCTCTGCGCTTTTCCTGGGGCTCTTTCTCCGGATTCAGATAGACCGTCTCCTCGATGGAGCAGTTTCTTCTCGGTCTGTTTCTCCATCTGTCCGGGTGTTTTCTCTTGGCTTCTTCCAGGGTTTTCTTCCTCTTCGCCAGTATCTCCGGGGTTTCCCCCCCAGATTGCCTGAAGTAATCAACCTCGTGTATAAGCTCCATTATCTTGAGGCTCTGGTCCTCGTTTGCCTCCTCGCAGGAGTTCCCCTGTCATTCTCACAATTACTACGTCATAGGCTTCGTAGAGAGGAGTCGGCGCAGGTTTGTATATCGAGGGGAGGAGAGCTGTATCTCTCCTGGAGACGTGATACTTATATCCCTAGGGAAGAGCCACTCCTGCCATCAGTTCGGAGAGGATCCCTTGGACTATCGGTCTCTAAACATAGGGGTGGAAGTAATGGCAAGGGCCATGTCGGAAACCTTGGGCGGGGATAGCTTTTCCATCTTTGGCCGAAACGTGGTTCCAGATGGGTTCTCGGTATTGTTGCTTCGAAGCCCTCATCAATGTATATTGGGCGGAGCTCCTGGAATGGAGAAGGAGGTGTTTTTGTGGCGCTTTTTAATTTTGAAGGCAAAAATATTTATTATTCTGAACTAGGATCTGGTGTCCCTTTGGTGTTGCTTCACGGCAATACAGCCTCCTCCAAAATGTTTTCCGGCATTGCTGAAAGATACGCTGAGGTTTTCAGGGTTATATCGATCGATTTTCTTGGTCATGGAAGATCGGATAGACTGGATAGGCTCCCTCCTGATCTGTGGTTTTATGAGGCCCAGCAGACGATTGCTTTTTTGAGGGAGGCTCAGCTTGGAAGGGTTAACCTTATCGGAAGCAGTGGAGGTGCTCTGGTCGCTATAAACGTCGCTCTAGAGGCTCCTGATCTGGTGAATAGGGTTATCGCCGATAGCTTTGAAGGAGAGGAGCCCTTAAGGTCCTTTATACAAAACATAGTGGAGGAAAGAGAGCTCTCCAAGAGAGACCCTGGTGCAAGGTCTTTCTACCTATCGATGCATGGTTCTGACTGGGAGCAGGTCGTGGACAACGATACAAGAGCCATAGTGGAACATGAGAAGGAAATCGGGTTGTTCTTCCACAAGGATTTGGGCTCTCTCAAGCCTGAGATCCTGATGACCGGTAGCAAAAAAGATGAGTTTGTGTGTGCTATCTCTCCAGACTACTTTGAACAGTCCTACGGTAAAATGATGTCAAAAATTGGTCATGGTGATATTTTCCTTTTTGAGTCAGGTGGGCACCCTGCTATGCTGAGCAATCAGGAGGATTTTTATCGGCTCAGTGTGGATTTTTTTGAGAGAAAATCTCCGCAATAGCGAGATTGGTCGGGTATCATCGCTTTATATGGTCACGGTATCCGGCCAATCTTCTTTGAGAAGGGACATAACGATCATGTCCAGATAACGTCCGTCTCTGTATATGGCCTGTCTCATCCTGCCTTCCTCCACGAATCCGCATCTTTCGTAGCATTTTATCGCTTAAAGGTTATCCTCTGGGACCAGCAGGTCTACCCTGTGCAGGTTCATGAACCGAAAGGCGTAGTCGGTCAGGGTTCTGAGGGCCTTCAAACCGTACCCTTTTCCTCTGGCCCCGGGGCTCCTATGACGAGCCCGATCCTGGCGGAGCGGTTTTTCCAGTCTATCACGTGAAAGTCTATTTGCCCTATATACCGCTCCGTCTCCCTGTCTGCCACGACGAAGTGAGCCTCCTTGTCCGAATCCCTCTCCATATTCCCCTTGATCCAGCTCTCTATAGCGGAATCGCTTGTGTTTGATATTTTAAGATCGTCCAGGAAGGCTACGAGAAGACCCTGAGCTACTTCCATTTTCCCTCGGAACATTGGAAGCGGCTCAGAACCAACAATTCGATGGAACGACTGAACCGAGAGATCCGTCGAAGAACAAAGGTCGTAGGCAACTTCCCCGACGGGGAATCGGCCATGATGCTGGTATTCGCCAGAGTCCGGCATGTAGCTTCCACCAAATAGTACCGAAAGAGGAGGCCCGACCGGGCCTCCTCTTTCAGTTTTTCAGCGTATCGGTATATCCGAGCTCAGCCACTTAAGGATAGCCTCCGCCAGGGCTATCCTCTTGTCGTGAAACGAGTGGGAGGTGGTCATCACCACGTCCTTTGCCGTGGTCACTCCCGCCTTTCTAAGCGCCGTCATCAGGGGGTTGTGGTGTATCTCCAGGTGAGACACGTCGTCTCTGGATCCGGCTATGGTCAGCAGTTTTTTGCCCTTGAGGCGGTGTGCCAGTTCTCTTAGATCCCACTCCTGGGCTTTCTCCTTTATCTCGTCCAGAAGAGTTTCCGGGCTGGTTCCCTTGAGCGGCCTGGTGCAGTTTATGAACATCTCGTAGGTGTCCTTCGCGTACCTTTCGTCCCTGTTCTCCCGTTGCCTTTCTTTCGCCACCGCTCCCAGGTTGTAGGTAGCTATGGCTATTATCCTGTCGACCTCGGTCATCTCCGCCCCGGTCATCAGGGCGGCGAATCCTCCCATGCTGTGGCCGATCAGGACGAACTTGGCGGGATCTATCATGTATCGTTCTCTGTTGATCGGATCCATGAGGTATTCTACCGTCGCCCTGGTGTCCTCCAGGACGTGTTGGAAGGAAAAATCTCCCTCGCTGCCCCACGAACCTCTGTAGTGAAACACGACCGAGTTGAAGCCGCCTCTCCTGAGGATCTGCGCTAGATCCACGTTCTGCTCGCTTCCGGGGAATCCGTGCAGTATCAAAGCAGTGGGATGGGGGCCTCTTCCCTGAGGAGTGTACATTATTCCGTACAGGTCGCTTCCGTGGCTGGGTATGGTCAGGTCCAGCAGGTCGGCCGGATATCTAGGGTCGGAAAAATCAGGGTCTTTGCAGATGCAGTTAAAGTTCATGCTCTCTCTCCTTTATGCCCCCTATAACGTCAAAGTCAAACCACTCCCGTGGGCAGGTCGAACTCTCTCAGCATGGACTGGAAATCCTCCTCCATGCCCTCGTGAATGTGGTAGACGTGGTCGTCCGTGGGGAAACGGCCTTTCTTTACGTCCTGGACGTATTCCTTGAAGGCGGCTATCTCCACCTCGGCTACGTTGGCGTATTTCTTGACGAACTTGGGGGTGAAGGCCTGAAACAGCCCCAGCATGTCGCCGCAGATTATGAGCTGTCCGTCGCAGGGAGCTCCGGCACCTATGGAGTAGACGGGTATCTCCAGTTTTTTGGCTATGAACTCGGTAAGCTCCGGCGGAACCGCCTCCAGCAGAAGGGCGTAGGCCCCGGCGTCCTGTACCGCGATGGCGTCTTTTATAAGCTCTCTGGCGCTTTCAGGGTCCCTTCCCTGGGCCTTGAAGCCGCCGAGCTGTCCGGAGCTCTGAGGCGTCAGCCCTATATGGCCGCATACGAGAATGCCCGCGTCGGTTATGGCCTTGATCCTGGAGCAGACCCTGCGTCCTCCCTCCAGCTTGACGCAGTCCATATCGGCCTCCTTCAGGAACCGTATGGCGTTGATCACGGCGTCCTCGTCGGATACCTGGTATGAACCGAAGGGCATATCTCCCATGCACCACAGGTCGGGGGCTCCCCGGCGGACCGCCCGGCAGTGTATCAGGCATTCCTCCATGGTGACGGGAACGGTGCCGTCGTAGCCTAGCAACACCATACCCATGGAATCTCCAACCAGGATCATGTCCATCCCGGCCTGCTGGGCGAAGGAAGCGGTGGGAAAATCGTAGGCGGTTATCCAGGTCGCCTTTTCTCCCTCTCTCTTCATTTTCACAAAGTCCAATCGGGTCTTCTTCTTAGCCATATCGGTTCCTCCTCACGTTATCCATATTACCTTCTAGGGGTAACAGGAATATATGCCTTTCGCTTAATTCGGTCAACTGAGAAAAGAGAATCTTTGCCGACAAAATAGGTATCCGAACGAAGCGGATACTTATTTCATCCGTGGTTGGCAGATGAATCCGGTAGTATGATAGGAGATGGCGGTTTAGACGGCTGCCTAAAACTGTATGAGAGGTGATCCACGATGATCGAAGTTGCGGTTTTTCTGACGGACGGTTTCGAGGAGACCGAGGCCCTCACGACGGTGGACATACTGCGAAGGGGAAATGTGGACGTGACCACGACGTCCCTGACAGGATGCATGACCGTCAAGGGGAAGCACGGCGTGCCGGTCACGGCGGACGCCCTTTTCGACGATGTGGCGAACCGGACCTTCGATATGCTGGTGGTCCCTGGCGGAACCGTGGCGTATACGGAGCACCGAGGGTTGTTGGATCTGGTGGTCCGTTATGATTCGGAGGGCAAAAAGCTGGCCGCCATATGCGCGGCTCCGGCGGTGTTCGGCAAGGCGGGAATTCTCAAAGGACGAAGGGCCGTGTGCTACCCCGGCATGGAGTCATGGCTCACCGGCGCCACGATCGGTTCCGACATGGTCGAGACCGATGGTCACATAACCACCGCCAAGGGGCCTGCCGTGACCCCGTTCTTCGCACTGAGGCTCCTGGAAATCCTGAAGGGAAAGGAAGTTGCCGACGCGGTTGCGAAGGCCTTTTTGATTCCGTTGGTGCTGTGAGAGTATGTCTTTATTAAGGTAAATCTTTGCGGGGTCTGCTCGACTTGGCAGGCCCTGTAGAACTAGCTCTCCAGTTCAGCGGTGCAGAGGTAACGGAATGGGATTTTTCTTCGCAGGCATGGTGAGGAGTTCGAGACTTCATGACAAAAGCTGTTCCCACTTGTCGCTCTTTCTGGACCTTATTTTTTATGTGTAAAACAATTGCGAAATAGATTTATTGGATGTAGCATTTAGTAAAAACAAACCACAGGTTTGTCGGCCAGGTTCAGATGGCTCTGTTGGAGCTGGCTTTCCTTATTCGTAGTCAAAACAGTGACTTGGGTTAATAGTAACCATAAAGAGCGTAAGGTAAATTTTTTATTGTCGTGGAGGTTAAGCAATGCATCTAATACTTGAAATTTACAACCTATTGGTGCCATTTTCCCTCTCAGATTTTCATAGTTTTTCAGCCGATTCGATTACGGCCTTTTTCATTCTAGTCTCATTGATTTTCGCAGGAGGCTCCTTAGCCTATTTTTTATGGAAGTTATTATTGTCTCTTGATAAGGATTATTTCCAAATCATAAAACAGACTCCAGCTGCTGAGTCTGTGCCGGAAACGGTTCAGGTCTCTAGTGATTTGTTAGCGGTCTGGCGTGACTATCGTGCGAGTTTTGTCTACATACTCGATGAAATGGAAAAGACGTCGGAAGACTCAAACGAATATTTTGGGGCGAATCGGGTTTTGGATCGATGTATGAATATTCGTTATTGGACAGTGCTTCCTGGGATTTTCGTTGGCTGGGGAATTTTGGGGACGTTTGTAGGTCTGACCTATGGTGTCGGCAGTTTTGATACAGGAAGCACGGAGGCTATAAGGGGGAGTATCTCTCAGCTTTTGGCTGGGATGAACACTGCATTTGCGACTTCTATCTGGGGCATGCTGCTTTCGATTGTCTTCAACATTGTTGAAAAATGGGCATTTGGGCGGTTCCACCGTTCAACCGCAGAGCTGATTGCTCATTTGAATCATCTCTTTAAATTATCCTCTGCTCAAGAGGCACAGATTCTCCAGGAAAAGGAGCAGCAGACGATCAAGGAATGTGTGACAGACTCTCTTGAGCGTCTCTTTACCCTCAACCAGGAAGGTCAGGAAACGAGGCCGTCTCACTTCTTTCGAGATCTTCTTCAGGAATCAAAAAAACAGAGTCAATCTTTGGGGAATTTTTCCACCGACTTCGCCGAAGTGATCGGTGATGCGATTTCAAATTCCATGTCAAACACATTGGGGCAGCTTTCGACGGCTATTCAGGAGATGCGGCAGGAAAAAGGAAAATCGACCGAGGAAATCAGTCTACTCATAGTGGATCAGCTCCAGAATGGGATTATGGACATGATGACACAGCTTCAGGAGACAGTTTCAGGCAGTACCCAGGATCAACTACAGGAGCTTGCACAGCTGATGATCCGGTCAGGCGAGGCCTTAGAGTCGGTCCCCAGGGAATTTCAGTCGGCAGTGGGTTCCTTCCGCGAAGAAGTGGGAACCATGGCGAAGGATCTGTCGGAGGCATCGGGGCAGTCGGTTGGGAATGCGAAGGAGATTTCTTCTTCAATAGTCGATACGATGAAGACTGCGTCTGAAAAATTACTGGCCAGCGCAGAGACGCTTGAAAAAAGCTTGGCTGCTTCGGCAGGGCATCTTGGCGCAGAAGCCAATAGAGCCGCCAGTGCCTTGGGAGATCAGTTTCGGGACGGTGTCAACGTTCTGGGAGAAGTCACTCAGGGACTTAAAGATAGTATGAACGAAATTCTGGCAGAACAGAACAAAACTCTTCAGGAACTTAATAACGCGGGACGTGTTCTGGGAGATGTCATAAAAGAGGCTGGTGTGGCTCAGGGGAAATTCAATACCTCGGCGCAGTCAATTCATGAAACACTTGCTCAAATCAGCGCAGTGGGTACGGAAATGGATGGCTCTATGAAAAACATACAAAGGGTCCAGTCAGAGGCGATTCAGCTCATCTCCGATTTGAAGCTAGAGGGCAAAGAACTCGCAGCTCAGCGTGAGATCATTTCGGCGCAGGTCTCCCAAAAGCTTGAAAGGCTTGAGAATTTGAATCAAAGCTATGTCGAAAAATTTCAGGTTATCGAACAGGGACTCAAATCGATTTTCGAGCAGATTGGGGAAGGGCTTCAGCAGTACCAGGCAGGCGTGGAGACGAATCTAAACAGCACTCTTTCTGCTTTTTCGGATCACTTTAAAACAGCTGTCGGAGATCTTGGAAGCACGGTGGAAGAGTTCGAAGAATATCTGGGGAAGGTCTCCGACGGGATTCGTGAGCCAGATCTGGTGAAAAGCTAGAATCCGAGGTCGTTCTAATGAAAGAAAAGACAGCCATCTTACTTTCCCACGATGAAGAAAATCCCTTTGCCCAATCGACAGGAGACTTGATGGCGGGGCTCCTCCTAGTCTTTGTCCTTATTCTTGCCTCGACATTACTGCGTCTTGAAGACGAATTTGAGCAAAAGGTTAGCTTCGCAGAGGATTATCGTCTTCTCCGGGAGGAGCTCTATCAGGATTTGAACGAAGAGTTCAAAATGGATTTACCCCGATGGTCTGCGGTTCTGGACCGAGACACTCTATCGTTGCGCTTTACCGAGCCGGAAGTGCTTTTTGATCAGGGAAAAGATGCCGTAAAGGGGCGTTTCTCTGAGATCATCAGCGATTTCTTCCCGAGATACGTCACGATTCTTTCCTCTCCGAAATATAAAGAATCTATCGAGGAAGTTCGCATCGAAGGGCACACTTCCAGTGAATGGACGGGGAAGGAAGACCAGGAGATGGCATATTTCCTCAATATGGAACTATCCCAGAATAGAACCCGTAACGTTCTTCGGAGTTCTCTCGCGACAATTGGCGATCCAGACCTCAAAGACTGGGTTCGCAGCAAGATTACCGCCAATGGACTTTCGTCGAGCCAGCTTATTCTAAAGGATGGGGTGGAAAACAAAAGCGCCTCTCGTCGTGTCGAGTTCCGAGTTAGGACCAATGCAGAGGAAAAGATTGCCGCCTTCCTTGAACGCTGGAGGGACTCCATACAGAAGGAGAGTCGATAACTAATGAGTCTCCTGTCTTCTGAAAAAGCATCCCAACTCTTGAACTTTCAATTCGAATCGAAGTTATTTTCTGCAAAAGCGCGAAATGTGGTTTCAAGTCAAACTAAAGAGATTGTGCATTCGGCATCTGTGGTTATGCAGCGTGTTCAGGAAAATTGTGCTGGAAGCGGGAAGCCTCCGGCAGGCGCCGACCTTGCGGCCGTGGCTACCAGTTTTATCGATCTTGCTCCTCATGGGATCGATGGCCTGAAACAAAGGTTTTTCCGGCATAGAGACGTAAAACATCTTGCCTGGGCTCTCAGCTACAAAGATGAGGCTTGTCCGAAGTCCATCATGGAAAGTCCTTACTTTTCATTGGCCCTTGAAGTTATTGGGAGCATGCCGCAAAGGCGTTTTTTGCGGATCCTCTTCGATTTGCTGCTTTCAGAATGGAGCCAGATCCCTTCAGGTAATCGAAAACTCCTTCAGGCGTCATTGAAACAACTATTAGCTATCAGCAATGACAAAAATCGTTTTGTTCGTTTGCTCCAGAAGGAACATTTCTATTTTTTGGAGGAGAAAGGCCCGTATTTGCTTTCGTTGGAAATTCTTAAAGCCTCACATGAAGAATTAGAGTCCTTCCTGGATCCGGACCATATGAAATCCTCGGATCGGTTTACATCGCTGCCTTTTTTCGTCAATTCTCTTAAAGCCACAAGCTATTTCTTTGAAGTCGCTGCGTATACTATCGATGCTATCTGTGGACCGTATGCCATCGATAAAGCGGGTCAAACGGAGAAACTGAACAGAGTCCTTCCTTCCCTGGTGAAGTTGGCCGAAAAGCGCTTTATTGGCGCGGACCTCCGCAGGATCCTCGTTCCTATAATCGTCTGGATAGATAAACATCCTAGTGAGGGTGCGTCCTGGAAGGAACGTATCAAGGAACTGGCTATGCGTAAGGTCGGCGATCCCTATATCAAGGCCAATTGGGGTGGTTGGCCTGGGATCGGTGAAAGGCAAAAGAAAGCTCTCGATCTAGCGAGGGATATCCTGAATCGCTGGATCAGCGAGTCTCTCATTTCCCTTTTCTTTGAAAAGATTATGATCAACAATGACCGCAAGGAGTTCTGGCTGCCCTATGCGGAGAAGCTATCGGTCAGAATTTTTTGTAATAAGGGTGATCTAAATAGTCTGAGAGAAGATTCAAGAATTATAAATCAAATGGGGACTCGCTTGAGCCAGCTTAGGGGAACGGGGGCTGTCCTGGTGATGACTGCGGGGGACTATCTTCTGATCGAGTTCAGCACGGGAGGCAACGCTTTTTACGTCTACAAGAGGGAGAATCTTGGGAAATACGGACTGAAACGGCTTGAAGATGTGATAGAAAACGATGCGGAGGAATCGCTTAGCGTTTTTGATATCAAAAAGACGGATATGCCCCGGATATCCGAGGTATATCAGGAAGAAGGCAGGTTCTTCCATTATGCAGATTGGGAAAGAACGCTTGCTTTATGGCTGAAGACGCAGGTGGGGGTGTGATGATGTCTTCATTCCAACTTGTCCCTGATGGAGTATTCTTCCCGAAACCGATGGAAAAGGACACTGGAAAACAGGATCTTTCCGAGGCTCTAGCTTTAAGCCTTCTTCGTGAATTGGCCGATAACGGTTCGGCTGAAGAGCGGGGAGATGGATTCCTCGTTTCCCACGAGGCTGTATCTGCCCTTTCATCTCACGAAATGACGATGCTCGGTCTTCCTGACCTTTTCCCATTTGTCGTCAGAATTGAATCGGAGGGAGATCTTCAGGATTCCGAGTTTCGCTTCAACTGGGGTTTTTACGTCCATTACCATGGGGAAAAACTCCCTCTGGGCAGGTGTGGTTCTCTTCTGTTTCAAGATGAAAATCCCGCATACACTCTCCCTTTGAATCTGTTTAAACTCTGTGAAGTGCTTACAGAGGCGAACGCATTTGATGGGCCTAAAGATTTAGCTGTTAACCTGAGAGCACTAAAGGTCATTCAGGATCTTGCTAAAGAGGGCGGGGCCGAGCTTGAACCTCTTCTCGCAGAAACTCAGGTGGATGTGCCCGAAAAGCTGGGAATCAAGCTTGCCAGGGAAGGGGAGGGGATCTCCGTTGCCCCCGAACTTCCCGAGATCTCCATAGATAGCCAGCGTTTTGAGAGGCAGGTTGCTAAAAAACCCCGAGATATTTACACAGAGTCGCTTCCCGATGGTTCTCGACACCGAGTGATTTTCTCTGAAGCCCAAAAGGGAGAGCTGAAAAAGATCAAGCGTCATCGTTATGTCTCTCCTGAAGAAAAAGAGAACTTCATCGATCATCCCGAGGAGTATTTTGACCCCGATTTGGTGGATTTGGACTCCTTCAGCGACAGGGTACGAGAGATCGGCTGCTACAAGCCGAAATATTATTCGTTCATCATGCCGTATAAGTCAATGTGGTTTGGAGGCTTGATGACAGAGGATGAGACTGGCGGGCAGCAGAAGATCGTTGTGAAGAACGAAGAGGACCTGGACCTTCTCTCGACGGCAATAGCACAGGCAGTGGAAAATAGCGATGAGAGAGTTACGTGGGGAGATTTCGGTATTCCCTTGGAGCGAGCCCAGGATCTCTACAGCAGAGCCGAAAAATGTCTGCGTGGAGATTCGAAAGCACAAGCTGTCTCTAAGGGGGATAGTGCTGGAAAAACGCGCAACGATGTTCTCATTATTTTTGAAAACGTTGAAACCCTGGACTTTGCTAAAACAGCCCCCACCTCTGCAGGTCTGGAACATATCTACGAAATGCCCCCGAATCTAGGGGAGGGTTTTTCTCTTCTTCCACATCAGCAGGAAGGTGTCGCCTGGCTTCAGCAGCTCTCTCGCTTTCATGATGAAGCTTCGGTCGGCGCCATGCTTGCCGACGATATGGGGCTTGGTAAGACGCTCCAGATTCTGGCTTTTGTCGAGTGGCACAATGCCGTTCGGAACACGGAAGGGAAACCTTATTTGGTCGTTGCACCGGTTGCCCTCCTGGAAAATTGGAAGAAAGAGTATATCAAGTTTTTTCCAGACGGGGCTTTGGGGGTGAATCCCCTCTACGGGAAGAGGGGAAGTGTCTTACCCCCCAAGGATACGGAGCATAATGTCCCTAAACTCCCGAAAGCGATTTATCTGACGACCTACGAGACTATGCGTAAACGGCAAAGGTTTTTCTGTGCCGTCGATTGGGCGGTTACGATTCTCGACGAAGCCCAGAAAATAAAAACTCCGGGGACTTTAGTGACCAATGCCGCTAAGGCGTTGAAAGCGGGAGTGCGGATTGCTGCTACGGGCACGCCTGTCGAAAATACCCTGGTCGATCTCTGGTGTTTGTCGGACTTCATCATGCCAGGTCTCTTGGGCAGTGCCAAAGAGTTCAACAAAACCTACCAGCGGCCGCTTCAGGATCCTGACACAGACATTCGTGCCATTGGCGAGGCATTGCAGGGGAAGTTGGGTTGTTTTTTCAAGCGTCGCCTGAAAGAGGATATCTTGGACGATCTGCCATCCAAATACGTTGAAGAGTTTCCACGACCCATGACGCCGCATCAAAGCCAGGTCTACCAAGAAACGGTAGACCGTCTTGCGCTTGCTCGCGAAAACAATGAGAAGACACAGGGGATTATTTTAAAGACTCTTAATAAGCTTAGGGATATTTCCGATCATCCCTATCTGGTTGAGATGGGCGAGGGGTTCCACAAGGAACGCCCTTACCCAGAGCTGATTGAGACCTCCGCAAAGTTGGAGGTGACTATGGAGATCCTCAGGCAGATTAGAGATAAAGGGGAGAAAGTTATTCTATTCGCTCTGCGTCGGCCGATCCAGGAACTCCTTCAAAAGATCTTGTCCGAAGCCTTCGGCTTACCGATGGAGCATGTGTCGATCATTAACGGATCGACACCGGCGAGTCCGATCCTTGCCAAACGAGGTGAAGTGAGCCGTCAGAAGGCGGTGGATCTTTTCCAGTCTCGCCCAGGTTTTCAGGCAATCGTGATCTCACCCCTTGCGGCAGGATTTGGTCTGAACATTGCCGAGGCGAACCATGTCATCCACTACTCCAGACATTGGAATCCCGCCAAAGAGGCCCAGGCTACTGATCGCGCCTATCGAATCGGACAGAAAAGAGACGTGTACGTTTACTACCCCATGGCAACTGGGCAGGGATTTCAATCATTCGACGAAATACTCGATGAACGCCTCAGGATGAAGATGGACTTGGCTAAAGGTACACTCTTTCCGACGGAAAGGATCGAAGTTAATCCGACAGATCTTTTCGAGGATTTGACTAAAGAGACATCCAGGACGATTAGCTCTCCACGTCGGGTCACAGAGCAGAACTTAGACAGCATGTCGCAGGAGTTTTTTGAAGCGATGATTGCAGTTATTTGGACTTTGCAAGGATACGAGACCCATCTCATCTCCTCAAAAGCCAGCCGTGGGGCTGATGTGCTTGCCGTTAAGGATGGTGAGGGATATCTATTCAAGGCCGAGCAGTGCGAAAAATCTGTTGGCGAACCTGCCCTTATAGAACTCCTTAAAGGGCTGGGATATTATCGGGAGCAATTTGGACAGGGACTTGCTCCGTGCATCGTAACGAACAGGGGGTATCCTCAGGAAATTTGCGAACTGGCCGCGCAGAATGATGTTAAGCTCATCGATAGGCAAGAGTTGCAGGGTCTTCTAGATCGCTATCCCGTCACTTGGCCGGACCTCCATGCCAAAGAGGACGAGCGGTTTTAAAGGGATGAAATGGACTATTTGATACTCTAAACGGGTCCCAATGTCTTTTTGAACGAGATCACCTTTAGACTAGGTATCCGAAGGTGCTGTCCACTATGTTTCGCACATTGATATTCGAGTCAGCAGGCCCATGAACAATGCTTCGCGGGGTCCGGTTCTTGTGGCAAGACCGTTGTTGTCCTAGAATGTAGTCATGGGACAGATGGATCTAGGATATAAAGAGCTTTTTTCCAATAAAGAGATGGTACGGGATCTTTTGACCGGTTTCGTTAAGGAAGAATGGATAGACGAGCTGGATTTTTCCCGTATGGACAGGGTGTCTGGAACCTATATCTC